>JBFHJA010000037.1:0-17007 GCA_041596165.1 Draconibacterium sp.
AAACAAATCATCCACGGCGACGCCAACGATTGGAATGTTTTAATGCAAAACGAAATGGTTTCCGGAATTATTGATTTTGGTGATGTTTGCCATTCGCAACTGATAAACGAGCTCGCAATTGCAATTACTTACGCGATGATGGGCAAAGAAAACCCGGTTGCATGGGCAGTTTCAATTATTTCGGCTTATCATAAAGTTTTTCCAATAGAAGAAAAAGAAATCGACATTTTATATTGGTTAATTGCTGCCCGTCTTTGCACAAGCGTTTGCAATTCAGCCAATGAAAAAATAGAAAACCCTGAAAACGAATACACGCAAATCAGTGAAAAACCTGCGTGGGATTTGCTGAAAAAATGGGTACAAATCAACCCTGTTTTTGCACGTAACGAATTTAGAAAAGCAGCAGTTTTTGAAATTCCATCTGAAAAAACAGTGGAAGAAAAAAAAGCAGAACGTTTTCAATCTGTCAGTTCCATTTTTTCAATCAGTTACAAAAAACCGATCTACATGGAAAGTGCCGCTTTTCAATACATGTTCGACAAATATGGGGCGAGCTTTTTAGATGCTTACAACAATATTCCGCATGTTGGTCACCTGCACCCAAAAGTATTGGAAGCAGGGCAAAAACAAATGGCCAAACTCAATACAAATACCCGTTATTTATACGATTCGTTGAACGAATATTCTGCCGGTTTATTAAAAAAATTCCCGGTGTCGCTCAACAAAGTTTTCTTTGTAAATTCGGGTAGCGCAGCGTCCGATTTGGCATTGCGACTAGCTCGAAATTTCACAAGAAAGAATATTGTTGCCGTTGTTGAACACGGCTACCACGGCAGCACGCTAGCCGTGATTGAAATCAGTCATTACAAATTTGGCGGTGTAGGTGGGAAAGGAGTTTCGGAGAATATAATTTGTTTGCCAATTCCTGACACATATCGCGGAGAATTTAAGTTTGAAAATGCCGGAATTTCTTACGCACAAAATGCAATTCATCAGATGCGAAGTTTTGAAGGCGAAATTGCAGCATTTATTGCCGAACCTATTGTGGGTTGCGGCGGCCAGGTTCCGCTGGCAAAAGGTTATTTAAAAGAAATTTATGCTGAAATAAGGACTCAGTGCGGAGTTTGTATTTCAGATGAAGTGCAAACCGGATTTGGAAGGTTGGGCGATTATTTCTGGGGTTATGAAGCGCAGGAAGTTGTCCCCGATATTGTAATCCTGGGCAAACCAATGGGAAACGGACACCCGATGGGCGCGGTGGTTTGCACCGATGAAATTGCCGAGGCATTTAACAACGGAATGGAATTTTTTAGTTCGTTTGGCGGCAATCCGGTTTCGTGTGCCATCGGACAAGCAGTTTTGGAGGTAATTGAAGAAGAAAAATTGCAGCAAAATGCAAAAACAGTAGGCGATTATTATTTGCAGGAATTACGGAAACTTCAGCAAAAATACGAGTACATTGGCGATGTTCGCGGCTCCGGATTGTTTATTGGTTTCGAGTTTGTAAAAAACCGCCTGACTCAGGAACCTGACACTGAACTGGCGCAAAAAGTAAAAAATGAACTTCGCGAAAATTTTGTACTTGTCAGTACCGACGGGCCTTTCGACAATGTAATAAAATCGAAACCACCACTTTGTTTTACGAAGGTGAATGTGGATGAAGTGATTGTAAAATTGGAGAAGATTTTATAGACTCCTCCATTTATTGAGTAATAGCGTAAAAACAGGATGTTCTTTATCAAAATTATTTAATTATGATTTTCTGATCGAAGCTATTCTTTTTCGATTCTATTTTAATTAAATAAAGTCCGGCTGGCAAATTGAGATTCAACAAATTAATTCTGCTGTTATGTTCACCCTCATAAACCCTTTTCCCATTTAAATCATCAATAGAAATCTTTATTGAACTGTTTAGTTCATCTGAAAATTCCAAATAAAAATTACCATCATTGGGATTCGGATAAAGTTTGAACCATGACTCTATTTTGGTTTCATCAATACTTGTAAACAGTGATGTGAAGCCATGTGAATACATGTGCCCCCAGCGGTTAAGGGCATCTTTACAACGCATATATAATATATGATCACCGTCACTTAGCGCTGCAACGTTTACTACAAAATTTACTGATAAATCCATACCAGGCGTTGGAATGTCAACAGGAGTTCCCAATCCAACACCCGGGTCGGTATCGATAAAATATTCAAGATTGGTTATTTTCGCGTCGTCAGCGGTTTGCGTTTTAAAAACATAGAAAAGATTTTGAACCACATTTCCCCAATTACCCAATTTATTTTTAGCCCGAATGTTTATAAAATGAAAACCTTCGGATAAAGCATCCAATGGTGCTGAAAAGTTTAATGCAATATTGTTACCCGCCGAAGCAAGTGTAATGGGGCTTGCCAATCCAAAACCCGGATCGGTATCTATAAAATATTCAAGAGTTGATATTTCATTCTTTTCATCGCTTGTGGGATGAAAAACGTAAAAGAGCTTTTGAGCCGCATGCCCCCACTTACCCAATTCATTGTGTGCGCGAATATTTATAAAATGAAAACCTTCGGATAAGGACTGAATATCTGCCGTAAAATTTAAAGAAAAATCTTCTCCTGTCGCAGTAATTACTATAGGTGTCGCCATTCCAAAACCGGGATCGTCTCCAATGAAATATTCCGCACGGGTTACTTGTTGTGCACCACATAAGCCTGAGGTAACCAACAGAAATATAAAAAGTACATATTGTTTCATTGTACTGAATTTTAGTGCATTACTGACCTGATTTGACTTTTATAGTTACCGGCAACCCGTCACCTGAGGTAGCCGTTGCTGGAATAGTAGCTTCGTAAATGTGCGGTAGATTGGGCAAGCCAGATAATACATAAGGTTTTGCGCCTCCAAAAACACCACAATCAACACCGTTGACACCAGCACCTATGGCAGGCGAACCATTTTTTAACTGCCATTTCCCATCTGTACTTATTTCTGGCGAGAAATCGTTGTAAGCAGTAAAAACATTTGACATATTAATATTGTATTGGTTGCCATTGGCATTTGTACCATTAGCCGCTAAAATATTGTTGTTTATTGTGTTTCCTGTTTTGTTCGTTATCGGATCAATATTCTCTTTACAGAAGATATTGTTTTGAATAGTCGAATTATAACAATTTATCGAAAAATTAGGGGTAGCAGAAAACACATTGTTGGCAATTTGTATCGGACCGCTGGTAGAAGGGAATGACACAAATCCATCAATGATATTGTTGGATATAACTACATTATTGGCCATAATTGACGAAGCCGGACTCCAGATTCCATGGGTTATATAGTTTTGATGAATAAGGATATTCCTAACTGTTGCTTGAGTATCAAATTGCACAACTGCAAAAAAGCATCTAATCACCTGAATTCCATCAACATTGATATAAATTCCACCAGAGTAACTTAAATTACAGCCTGCAATAGTACTTCCGGCAGAACCTGCATTAAAGTGTATATCACTGTTGAATTTAGCTTCAAGTTTGTTTGCTTGCGTTTTGGGGTTATCGCTAAGTAAGTATCCCGGGCCAATAATGGTAAGCATTTTGTTTATTTTAGCACCCTCGTATTCCGTTTCAGAACCCTCTATGTAAATGGTATCGCCAATACTGGCATTGTCGTTTGCATCTTGCAAGTTGTTATAATCTGCATTAATCGCGGGGTTGTTGTTCACCCGCATTAAATTTTGGCTGTAGCCTATTCCACTAATAAAAAATACTAGCAGAATAATGATTAATAATTTTTTCATAATTATTGAATTTAAATTTTAAGTATGAAATTGAAATAATTTAATCCAACCATATTTTGGAAAAAACACAATCTACTGCCCAGTAGCTTTAATACTGAGATTTTTTTTGCAAAGTATAAGTTACGACAAAATGGGGACAAATACAAGATAACTTGTTCACCTTAAGCTTCTGAAGCAGAGTAAAAAACGTCTGAATTCGATTTTCTGCGATAACATAAAAAAAATTCAGCATTAAAATAACCAGTTCGTTTGACTACTTCATCAAACCAAAACTACCGCTGTATTTATTGAAAAAAATTGTGGATGAAATGATTTAATTTTGCTGTTTACTCTGATCAATCCAAAAAAATGACTGTACGAAATGTCTTGATAATTACAAGAAAAATTAACTCCAAAAAAAAAAGACAGCCATATTAGACTGTCTTTTTCATTTTATAATATCGAAGTTTTAAACCACGATTATGTTTTATTAAAACTTTTTTGTTTTTATTGAAATTCTGTTGAGATTATTTCAATCCCCTCTTCTCCAAAAGCGGTTCAATCGAAGGATCTTTGCCCCGAAAATTCTTGTAAACTTCCATTCCTTCAGCGGCACCCGATTTGGCAAGCAATTCCCTAAATTTGGCAGCCAACTCCGGATTAAACAGATCACCCGATTCTTTAAAAGCATTAAACGCATCGGTGTCAAGCACGGCCGCCCATAAATAAACATAGTATCCGGCCGAATAACCGCCAGCAAAAATATGTGAGAAATAGGTACTCCGGTAACGTGGTATAAATTCAGGAATCAATCCGATTTTGTCCATCGCAGCTTTTTCGAAAGCATTTACATCTGTAATTTCAGGATTTTCCGGTGTGTGATAATCCATGTCTAAAAGTGAAGCCGCCACATATTCGCCCGTTGTAAAACCCTGGTTGAAAGTGCCGCTTTTTTCAAGTTTTTCAATCAAAGCATCCGGAATTACTTCGCCTGTTTCATAATGTTTTGCATATACTTTCATTACCTCTGGTTCGGCAGCCCAGTTTTCCATTATTTGCGATGGCAGTTCAACAAAGTCGCGTGGCACGCTACGGGCGGTGCGATCGTATAAACCATCGGCAAACAATCCGTGCAATGCATGGCCAAATTCGTGGAAGAATGTTGTAACTTCATCGAAACTCAGCAAAGCCGGGGTTTCGCCCGCTGGTCTTGTAAAGTTCATCACAATCGAGCCAATAGTTGGAATACGCTCACCGTTGCGGTAAGTGGCACTGCGAAAAGCTGTTGACCACGCGCCAACCCGTTTTCCGTCGCGAGGATGAAAATCCATATAAAGTACTCCCAGGAATGATCCGTCAGCCTCCTGAACTTCATACGCTTCAGCTTCAGTATGATAAGTTGGCAAATCATCGCGTTTGATAAATTTCAATCCATATAATTTTTCGACAACATAAAAAATACCGGCTTTGGCATTATCAAGACTAAAATAAGGTTTTACCTCATTTTCATCGAGGCTGAATTTTTGCATTTTCAGTTTTTCGTTGTAATACCACCAGTCCCACGAAGCAAGTTTGAAATTACCGCCTTCTTTGTTGATAATTGCCTGCATTTCTTTTACATCCTGTTTTGCCATTTTTAGCGCAGGATCCCATATTTTCAAAAGAAAATCATAAACAGCTTGCGGGGTTTGCGCCATATTTGTGCTAATTTGATATTCGGCAAAATTGTTGAAGCCAAGCAATTTAGCACGATCATCACGCAGTTTTACTACTTTTTTGATGATTTCCTTGTTGTCGAATTCGTTGTTGTTGTCGCCACGCATGAAGTAGCCGCGGTAAAGTTCTTCACGTAAATCACGGTTTTGTGCATAAGTAAGAAAGGGTAACATACTTGGTTTTGCAAGCGTGAAAACCCATTTGCCTGAATCGCCGGTTTTTTGTGCATCAAGTGCTGCTCGTGCAATCACATCGGCCGATAAACCGGCAAGACCTGCCTCACTGTCAACCACCAATTTGAAATTCTTGTTGGTTTCTGCCAGTAAATTCTCGCCATATTTCAAGCTCAATGATGACAACTCTGTGTTAATTGCTTTCAGTTTCTCCTGATCTTCGGCAGAAAGATTGGCTCCGTTACGCTCAAAATCCTGGTATATTTTTTCGACAACACGCAATTGTTGGTCGTCGAGTCCCATTTCTGCTCTTTTATCATAAACAGCTTTTACTTTTTTGAAAAGTTCGGGGTTCATCGAAATTCCATCCCTGTGTTTTGTCATCAATGGCGAAATTTCGCGGGCAACGGCTTGCAATTCGGGGTTTGTGTTGGCACCGTTTAATGGTCCAAAAACGCCTTGTACTTTATCCAATAATTGTCCTGATTTATCTAACGCCAAAATTGTATTTTCAAAATTTGGCTCTTCTGTATTTACAACAATTGCATCTACTTCAGCCTGTTGCTCATTAATACCTTCAGTAATTGCGGGCACAAAATGCTCTACTCTAATTTCATCGAAAGGTGGAACACCAAATGTTGTCGTCCACTCCTTAAAAAACGGGTTATCCATATTCGTTATGATTTCTTTTTTCTGACTTGTACACGAAAACAGTACAAATGCCGAAACAAATAGAATTAAAAATGGTTTTTTCATTGTATTATAACTGAGTTGATTAATAATTTTTGTGCGAAAGTAATGAAAAATAATTCTTCAATTATGATGGATTTCAGGGTTCTGAGAAAGTAAATCTTCCCATTCCTGCTTTTTCCCCAAAAAACTTTACTTTTGTCGGATTCAAAAAAACAGGTAAAAAGGATTCAAAATGAATATATCATACGCTTGGTTAAAAGATTACATTGCGATTGAACAGTCGCCCGAAGAAATTGGCAAAATTCTCACCCAAATTGGTTTGGAAGTGGGTGGAATTGAAGAAGTTGAAACAGTAAAAGGCGGTTTAAAAGGTCTGGTTATTGGCGAAGTTATTACTTGTGTTCCGCACCCAAATTCCGACCATTTAAGCAAAACAACTGTAAACATTGGCAAAGCTGATTTACTCGATATCGTTTGCGGTGCACCAAATGTAGCCGCCGGACAAAAAGTGGTTGTAGCAACTGTTGGCACAACACTTTACATGTGTAACGATGAGTTTACAATCAAAAAATCAAAAATAAGGGGCGAAGTTTCGGAAGGGATGATTTGTGCCGAAGACGAAATTGGGATTGGAACCGACCATGCCGGAATTATTGTGCTTGACGAAAATGCAATAGTTGGCACCGAAGCAAAAGATTATTATAAAATCGAATCGGATTTTGTAATTGAGGTTGATTTAACACCAAATCGCATTGACGCGGCATCACACATTGGAGTTGCCCGCGATTTGGCAGCTTATTTAAGAAAAACACAGGAGATTGATCTGAAACGTCCTTCGGTTGACGGGTTTAAAATTGACAACCAAAATCTTACAATTCCTGTTGAAGTTAAAAATCAGGAGGCCTGTCCGCGTTATTCGGGAGTTACAATTTCCGGAGTTACCATAAAAGAATCGCCAAAATGGTTGAAACAAAGGCTAAAAACAATTGGGCAGACACCAATAAATAACGTTGTTGACATAACCAATTTTGTGCTTCACGAAACAGGGCAACCTTTGCATGCTTTTGATGCTGCGGCAATTAAATCGGGAAAAGTAACTGTTCAAACCTTGCCAACAGGAACCAATATGGTAACGTTGGATGAGGTGGAACGCAAACTCGATGAAAATGATTTGTCGATTTGCAACGAAAACGAACCCATGTGTATTGGTGGTGTTTTTGGCGGAATTGATTCGGGAGTGAGTGATTCAACAAAAAATATTTTTCTCGAAAGCGCTTATTTCGATTCGGTTTATATCCGCAAAACTGCTCGCCGTCATGGTTTGAATACCGATGCATCTTTTCGGTTTGAGCGCGGAACCGACCCAAATGGAGTTATTTATGCATTGAAACGTGCTGCACTTTTAATAAAAGAAATAGCCGGCGGAACGATTTCTTCTGAAATTGTTGACATTTACCCGGAACCTGTGAGCGATTTCAAGGTTGATGTTTCTTATGCAAACATTAAACGCCTGATTGGCAAAGATTTGGGAAAAGAAACGATCAAGAACATCCTTGAATCACTGGAAATAAAAATCGAAACAGAAACCGAAACCGGACTTTCGCTTTTGGTTCCGCCATATCGTGTTGATGTTAAACGCGAAGCGGATGTGATAGAAGAACTTCTTCGCATTTACGGCTATAACAATATTGAAATTCCGACCCAGGTAAACGCATCATTACAAACTGCAGAAAAACCTGATCCCAATTCGGTACGCAATTTAATAGCCGAAATGCTGACAGCGCAGGGTTTTAACGAAATCTGGTCGAACTCGCTGACAAAAGCCAATTATTACAGCGGGCTGAAAAACTACAGCGAAGAACAGACTGTTAAAATATTAAATCCGTTGAGTGCCGATTTGAACGGAATGCGGCAAACACTTTTGTTTGGTGCGCTTGAAAGTATAGTTCACAACGCAAACAGGCAAAATAAAAATCTCAAATTATACGAGTTTGGCAATTGCTATTTTTATAAAGGAACTGAATTGAAAGATCATCCCGAAAAAAATTACTGGGAAGAAGAACACCTTGGTTTATTTATTACAGGCAGCAAGGAAAGTGAAAACTGGACAGAAAAAGAGAAAGCAACTTCGTTTTTCACAATAAAAACAACAGCCGAAAATATCTTAAAAAGGTTAGGATTGTCAACAAGTCAAATGCAGATCTCGGAGACAGAAAATGAATTGTTTGCGGAAGTATTGAGTTACAGTTTTAATAACAAAACCGTGCTCAACCTTGGAATTGTCGCCAAAAAATGGCTTAAAAAATTCGATATTGAAAATCCGGTTTATTATGCCGATTTTAATTGGGACAATGTTTTTTCAATTCATAAAAAACACAAGGTATTGTTTGAAGAATTGCCAAAATTCCCTGCTGTTCGCCGTGATTTGGCATTGTTGATTGATAAAACAGTAAAATTTGATCAAATCAGGGAAATCGCAACTAAAGTGGAACGCAAGATTCTGCGCGAAGTTGATTTGTTTGACGTTTACGAAGGGAAAGGTATTCCGGATAATAAAAAATCGTATGCAGTAAGTTTTATTCTCCGTGATGATAAAGCCACTTTAAACGACAAGCAAATTGAAAAAACCATGCAAAAAATGGTGGATACATTTAGCCGGGAGTTGGGTGCTGAATTACGTTGATTGGGTTAATTTGTTTCTCAATTTCCTTTGCACATTTAAGTTATGCAAAACCACCTGAAAGGTATTTTATACGCCACATTTACGGCATTGCTTTGGGGCGTATTGGCAATCGCATTAAAAATCATCGACAGAGATATTGAACCTGCCACTATTGTGTGGTTCAGGTTTGTTCTGGCTTTTGGAATTTTAGCGGCCTGGCAGGCGCATAAAAATCCTTCATCGTTTAAGCTAATTGCAAAACCACCGCTTCTGCTTATTATTGCAACCCTCGGATTGTCATGGAATTATATCAGTTTTATGATGGGAATTCATTATACAACTCCAAGCAATACACAGCTATTCATTCAAGCCGGCCCAATTTTACTTGCACTTGCCGGAATTGTTTTCTTCAAGGAAAAAATTACAGGTTTACAATCTGTTGGTTTCGCAATTGCAATTGTTGGGGTTGCATTTTTTTACCGCGACCAGTTGAAGGCTTTTATTGATGCAAAAAAAGATTATAACCTGGGTGTTATCTACATTTTTACAAGTGCAGTGGCTTGGGCAACATACGCGATTTTGCAGAAAAAGCTTGTCAAAAAGTATAGCATTGAAAGTTTGAACTTGTTTATTTTTGGGTTGCCTGTTTTACTTTATGCCCCTTTTATTAACCTTCAACCATTATTACATGTAAGTTGGGTTACATGGGTTTTACTGCTTTTTGTAGGTCTGAATACTTTATTTTCCTATACTTTTTTATCGGTTGCATTAAAAAATACCGATGCAAGTAAAGTCAGTATCATTATAATCCTCAACCCAATCATTACATTTATTTGTATGGATATTTTTACCATACTAAACGTTACATGGATTCAGCATGAACGCTTTTCTGCAATGTCAGTTTTTGGGGCCGGACTTGTAATTGCAGGTGCTATTTTAGTTGCAAAAAGGCAAAAGCAAAAACCAATTAAATAAACAGTACATTCTTGCATTTAAGGAGGAATCTGTCTATCTTCATTTCATGGTAAAAGCTGAATCATTTGCTTGCAATCCCAGCAATTGGGTTGACCAATATGCCGATGAATTTTTCAGATTCGCCATGTACCGAATCAATAATCGCGAGGCAGCAGAAGATTTGGTGCAGGATACATTTCTATCGGCTTTAAATTCGCTTCACAATTTCAGGCATGATTGCCCCGAAAAATCATGGCTATACAATATACTCCGAAATAAAATAATCGACTTTTACCGAAAGAAGGTAAACCGTGAAATAAAAAAAAGTAGCCTCACTACCGAAATTAGCGATGATACGTTTTTGGGTCATTTTTTCAAGGATTCAGGAAAATCCGCAGGCCACTGGAATGAAAATGCGGCGCCGAAACACTGGGGAATTTCTGCAGATCTTATCATGGAAAACAAGGAATTTATGCAGTTTTTAATGCTTTGTCTTTCGTTGCTGCCAGAAACATATTCTAAAGTTTTTAGCCTGAAAAATATTGATGATTTATCGACAAAAGAAATTTGTAAGGAATTGGATTTAACTCCGTCTAACTTATGGACAATCATACACAGGGCAAAACTGCAATTAAGGAGCTGCCTCGAAAAACGGTGGCTTGAAAAATAAAAAATGAAGTAATGAATCTGATGCAAAAAATAATGCTTTCCTGCGAACAGGCTACTTTTTTTAGTTCTGTTAAAAATTACAGAAAACTTAATTTGTTGAACCGCATTCAATTAAAACTTCATTTAATGGTTTGCAAAAACTGTTTTGAATTTGACAGACAAAGTCAAATCATAGATGATTTTATTGTTGATTTACAAACTAATTCTGAAATGTTAACTGTCGAAAACCTTTCAAACGAAAAAATCACAGGAATGAAAGATTTAGTGAATCAGGTTATTAAATAATTTTTTCAGACTGCTTGCTTTCTTAAATTCGATATATTTATTGAATATTAAACGATGAAAACAATCCATAAAATATTGAAATTGCCAATTTTCAGTCTTGGCCTTTGCATCGGAATTCTCCTTTCCTGCAATACAAAAGAATCAAAAATCATTACTGTAACCGGAGAAATTCCGGCCAGTGCAATCGGGAAAACCCTGCATCATGAGCACGTTCTTGTTGATTTTATTGGTGCCGATAGTACAAGCTACCAGCGATGGAACAGGGACAGCGTAATTGAGAAAGTACTCCCCTTTCTTCTTGAAATCAAAAAATTAGGTTACAAAACTTTGGTTGAATGTACCCCTGCTTATTTAGGTCGTGACCCACAATTATTAAAAATGCTGTCGGAAAAATCAAGCATTCAAATTATTACAAACACAGGATATTACAGTGCAGTGGGAGCAAAATATATTCCTCAACATGGTTTTACTGAAACGGCAGAACAACTGGCAGCGCGTTGGATTGAGGAAGCAAAAAACGGAATGGAAGGAACGGGAATTTACCCTGGTTTTATAAAAATTTCCGTTGAAAGGGAGTCACTTGAAGAAATTAACCGTAAAGTGGTTGAAGCTGCGTGTTTAACACATAAATCTACCGGACTTGTAATTATGTCGCACACAGGGCTGGCAGTTCCGGCATTCCAACAACTTGAAATCCTTGAGAAATATGGAGTTTCTCCATCTGCCTTTATCTGGACTCACGCAAATAATGAGAAGGATTTCAGTAAACACATTGAAGCTGCAAAAATGGGGGCTTGGATTGCTTTTGATAGTTTTCGCCCCGGGAAGTTGGAGTTTTTTGTTGAGTTTGCCCAAATCATGAAAAAGGAAGGGCTACTAAATAAACTTATGTTTTCGCATGATGCAGGCTGGTATAAACCAGGCGAACCAAATGGTGGCCAATTTCGAGGATACACTGATATTGAGAATTTTTTAATTCCGGCACTCGAAAAATCAGGTTTGTCGCAACCCGATATTTATCAGCTTTTTACGGCAAATCCGGCGGAAGCGTTTAAAGTAAAAATCAGGCTCTCGGAATAAAACTCCTTGACGAATTGTTATTCTTTCACTTTTTCAACAAAAGGGAAAGGTTTTGTTGCCTCGCCTGTGTAAATACTTAAATGTGGGAAAGGTATTTCAATTCCTTCGGCATCAAAAGTTGATTTAATTTCGATGAACAGGGAATTTTTAACTTTTAGGAAATTGGCTTTTTCAAACCACACTCCTAAAAGAATATTTATTCCGCTGTCGCCAAAATCTTTAAAAATAACAAGTGGTTCGGGTTCATCCAAACAAAACGGGTTTCGTTTTACAATATTTTTAACCACGTCGAGAACCCGTTGCAAATCCTCTTTATATGCAACACTTAAATCAATATCAAGTCTTCGGATAGGGAATTTTGTAACATTAATTACCTCACTGCTTATAACTGTCTGATTTGGTATTCGAAGCAGCAGATTATCAAAGGTTTTAATTTTTATTGACAATAAATCGATACTATAAACTGTACCGGTTTTGTCGCCAATACGAATTATATCACCTAACTCAAATGACTTTTCTGAAACAATAAAAAACCCGCTGACAATATTTCCGATACTTGTTTGCGATGCCACTCCTATCACAATTCCAATTACACCTGCCGCTCCAAAAATGGCTGTTAGATTGATTTCCAATTCTGAAATAATAATCAAAAAAAGTATGATAATCGCGGTATATCGGACAAAACGGTTGATGAGCATTTTCCGTTGCTGCGAGAATTTAATTGGCAGCAGCTTTTTTATGATGGCGCTTAAAATGGTAATAATAATAATTCCAACAATCAGTATTATTCCAATTCTGAATAGTTTATCAATTGTTTCGACATTAAAATATTTCGACCAGTCAAAATTCATCATTCGATTTATAAATGTTTTTGATAAAATGAAAATTCAATTTTAATAGATTTTTCCCCGAAGTATTTCTTGGTTTGGCAAGTATCTCCTGTTTTTCGCCATTATACAGTTTCGAATAATTATAATCCACTTCACTGGCAATGTTATTTCCCTTAAATTCAACATTAACGACACTTGTAACAATTTTGTCGCCATTTTTGTAAAGAGTAACATTTTCGTCGCGAATAATTAAACGTTGAACATTTAAAATTTCAGACGAAGAATTGTGTACAACGACCGGGCAAATGGCTTCAAGATCGGTAATATTAATTTCGTTAATGTCAAGAAAATATTCACTTCCAAGTGCAAAAGCAGGTTCACCAGAGTCTCGTTCACCAAACCAGGTGTCGGATAATCGTTTGTATGTAATTTCACTTAAAAGGTTTTCTGCTTGTATTTTTGCAAAATATATTTGAAATGCAAGCGGAATTTTAAGGAAAAAAGTAAGTTTTTGATTGGGTAAAACGTTTAACCCGGTGCCTTTAAAAACCAAAGGTTTTACCGGAAGAGCCGGAGCAATTATCAAAGTATTTGAACTTCCCGTTTGAAAATAATCCGACAAGGTTGAGTCGGGAGTTAAATCAATATCATCATGAGGGCAATTGTCGGTTGTAACCAAATACCAGCCTTCAGCTTTGCGTGTTGCCGAAAGATTTACACAACCAATATCAATTAATTTGGTTTCGTCTGTCTGAAACTTGTGTTTCTTTAAAATTGAATCTAAATCCATTGTTTTTCCTGATAGTGTGGCAAAATTACGAAACATTTATAAAAGGGTAGTTTTTTTATAAAAAAAGTCCGGGACCTCCCAGACTGTAATCATCAAATTTACAAACAAAGCACTACCTCAATATTCACGCATTCAATTATTCCTGCATACAAACGATTAATGTTTTTGTGTCCGGTCGTCAATCACAACTAACCTGTATTTTACTCCATTCATCACAACCCGATGCGTATCGATGTGTAAATGCTTTGTAACAACTTTGTTGTGGATGATAAAATCCTGAATCAACACAAGTTCCGACAAATTGGAGCCTGAAAGTAATTCGCGCAACTGGCAGTGTTTGCAAAAATTATCTGTTTTGTCGACTATTTTGCCACGCCTAGTGCAGCCCATTATTTCGCAAAATTCGTGTTCCAGTATATCGCCTTTATCGCTTTGTGTGAGTTTTTGAAACGATTTATTAAAGTATTTCACTTTAAAGTTGTTGTCGGCTAAAAAAATCGACTGTGGGTGGTGTTCAATCAACTGGTTTACAAGGTCGTTAGCTTCTTCTATTCGTACAAATTCAAGTCGCATAAATTTGAAATTTACATGGTTAATAATAATTCTGTGTCAATGAATAATCCTGGATCTAATGTTCATTTTTGGCATTTGGAATTTAGTAATTATTCATAAAACTTTCAACTTTATATGTTTTTAAATTATAAAATATGTTTTGTTGAATATTCCCTATTTATCCAGAGTTCCGAATACCCTCTTCAGCAATGAGTTAACACGAGCCAGCGGATCCTGTCGAATCTGTTTTTCTTCGGCTTCAATTTTTAAAAACAAACCATCAAGGGCTTTATTAGTAAGATATTCATCAAGATCAATCTCCACCGGGTTAAAACCAGCCACTTGTCCAACCAGCGATTTGGCAATTTCGTTCCATTTTCCTGTAATTTGTGTCCAGCTTTCACCTGTTGAAATGTTCCCAACCAACTTTTTCTCTACCGAAGCTTTTATTTTAGGACGATACAATTCAAACAACTGGTTGTATGTGGTTTTGCGCAAATATTGTGTTGCTGCATTGTCATCGCCTTTTAATATTGTATAACCATCGGCAATTGTCATACTTTTTATACTGTTTGCAAAAATGGGTTTTGCTTCTGAAACTGCATCTTCTGCCGCGCGGTTTATTTTAAGTAACAAGTCTTCAATTAAATCATTTCCCCCCGGAATTTTATTGATATTTTTTACAATCACATCAGCCTCTGGGGGTAACAATATTTTCACCATTTCATCTTTATAATATCCATCGGTAGCACCAAGAATATTGGATGAATTATTTATACCCACTATTAGTGCTTCCTTTAGCCCTGCAATTATCTCATTTTGTGTCAACGGTTTATTTTCATCTGTAACTTGTTGAGCAACTTGCATTAGTTCGGCACAACCCAAAAGTGTAAAAAGCAATACAAGAATGATAATACTTGATTTATTCATTTTTATTTTTTTGCAGTTTGAGAAATATTAAGTCTGTTTACTTTTAAATAATTTATCTATTAAGTCAACCCTTCCCTTCGATTTCAAGTCGTTTATTATCGAATTTTTGAATTCACTTTTATACCAAAAGAAGAATTTTCGTTGATTTTCTTTGTCGTTTTTGTTGCGGGCTGTGTATATTTTTTCCATTGTATAAGGATGATAACCCGAATAATAAACTACAGTTGCCAACGTCATTGGTGTGGGTGTAAAATCCTGAACCTGTTCAAGCCTGAAATTCATGTTTTTGGTTTGAATAGCAAGGTTTGCCATATCTTCCGATTTACTTCCCGGATGACTTGATATGAAATAAGGAATCAATTGCTGATTCAATTTTTCCTCTTTGTTTATTTTAATAAACTCATCATTAAGTTGTTCGAAAAGTTTAAATGGTGGTTTACGCATGAATTTTAAAACGTCGTCAGATGAGTGTTCAGGAGCAACTTTCAATCGCCCTGAAACATGGTGTTTAATAACTTCACGCAGATATTCGCTGTTGTTTTTGTCGGTTTCTTCGCGTCCGGTTTTTTCAAGAATCATGTCGTAACGTATTCCACTGCCAATAAATGCTTTTTTTACATTTGGATTTTGTCGCACCTTTTTATACAGATCGAGCATCGGTTTGTGGTCGGTATCCAGATTTTTACAAATTGAAGGAAAAATACAAGATGGGCGTTTGCATTTCCGGCAAATTTCTTCGTGAATGCCTTTCATTTTATACATGTTCGCCGAAGGACCGCCCAAATCGGAAATGTACCCTTTAAAATCGGGCATTTCGGTTACTTTTTCAACCTCTTTTAAAACTGATTTTTCCGACCGGCTGGCAATAAATTTTCCCTGGTGTGCCGAAATTGTGCAGAATGTACACCCCCCAAAACAACCACGGTGAATGTTTATCGAGTGCCTGATCATTTCGTAAGCCGGGATGGTTTCCTTGTTATTATAACGCGGATGCGGCAAGCGGGTGTATGGCAAATCGTAAACTCTGTCGATTTCGCTTTCCTTAAAAGTTGGCCACGGCGGGTTGACAACAATTTTTCTGCTGCCCACTTGTTGAGTCAGCTTTTTAGCCTCCATTTTATTCGATTCTTCCTCGATGTACATAAAATTGCGGGCATATTTTTTTTTGTCCTTCAAACACTCTTCGTGTGATGACAATTCGAATTCGTCCCAGTTCTTTTTTGTTGCATAATTTTCATCAGGTTCAACTAAAAAAGTGGTTTGTGGAATTGTTGTAAGTTTCGAAATGGGAACTCCTTTTTGAACCAATTGAGCAAATTCAACAATTGATTTTTCACCCATGCCATAAAAAAGCATGTCAGCGCCTGAATCTACCAAAATCGAGGGCATCAGTTTATCCGACCAGTAATCGTAATGCGTAACGCGCCGCAAAGAAGCTTCAATTCCACCAATAATCAGTGGCACTTCCGGAAATATCTCCTTCACAATTTTTGAATACACAATTGTTGCATAATCGGGGCGAAAACCTGCTTTCCCTCCTGGCGTGTAGGCATCGCTGCCACGTTTGCGTTTGCCGGCAGTGTAGTGGTTTACCATTGAATCCATGTTTCCACCGGTAATTGCAAAAAACAGGCGCGGACGGCCTAATTTTTTAAAGTCGCGTAAATCATCAGTCCAGTTGGGTTGCGGAACAATTGCAACTTTCAATCCTTCTGCTTCCAGAATTCGCCCAATTACCGCCGCACCAAATGATGGGTGATCCACATACGCGTCGCCCGTAAAAAGTATCACGTCCAACTCTTCCCAGCCCCGCTCCTTTACTTCCTTTTTCGAAGTTGGTAGCCATAAATTTATATCGGTTTTATTTTCCACAATTTTTTGTATTTCATTCTCTAACAAATCAAACCCGATT
>JBFHJA010000038.1:0-16944 GCA_041596165.1 Draconibacterium sp.
CCAGGTCGCGAAAATTTTGTTTACCGTTCACTGAATTGGCTGCTGCTGGCTTCGTTCCTTTTTTCAGTTATTATTTTACTGACATTTGGATTGAGTATTTTTTATATTTTGAGGCAGAAGAAAATATCGGAAATGAAGTCGGATTTCATCAACAACATGACCCACGAATTTAAAACGCCAATTGCCACAATTTCGGTTGCAACCGATTCAATTACAAATGCAAAAGTTTTGAACGACCCTGAACGGATTAGGTATTTCGCAGGAATGATTAAAAAGGAAAACATGCGCATGAACCGTCAGGTAGAAGATATTTTAACCATTGCACGGCTCGACCAAAAAGATTTTGAATTTAAATGGGAAGCAATTGACGTGCATGAATTGATTGATGATGCTATTCAGGGAATAAAAATTCAGATTGAAAAGCGGGGCGGCAAAATCGAAACCAATTTTAATGCAGCAAATTCGGTAATAACCACCGATAAAATTCATTGCACAAATGTGATTTATAATTTGCTTGACAATGCAAATAAGTATTCTGCTGAAAGTCCGCAAATTAAGATTTCAACAACAAATAAAAGTAACGGCGTTTTAATTTCAGTTGAAGACAAAGGAATTGGAATGACAAAAGCCGTGCAAAGTAAAATTTTTGAAAGGTTTTACCGGCAAACCAGCGGGAACATTCACAATGTAAAAGGTTTTGGACTGGGGTTGAACTACGTAAAAGCAGTTTTGGAAGCCAATCGCGGGAACATTTCGGTGCAAAGCGAATCCGGAAAAGGTAGCAGGTTTGAGATGTTTTTGCCGTTTGTGAGGGAATAAAAAAGCTTAAAATGAACAAAAACCACAACATATTTCTTCTGGAGGACGACCTCAGTTTTGGGGCCGTTTTGAAATCGTATCTCGAATTGAACGATTATTCAGTTACATGGGTTGATGATGGGAAACATGCTATCGATAAATTTAGGAATGGGAAATACCATATTTGTATTCTCGATGTAATGTTGCCAAACATCGACGGATTTACAGTTGGCAGCCAAATCCGAAGCATCGATAAAAATATTCCGATGGTTTTTCTAACAGCAAAATCCTTAAAAGAGGATGTGTTGAAAGGGTACAATGTTGGTGCTGACGATTACATTACTAAACCCTTCGATACAGAGGTTTTGCTTTGTAAAATCAGTGCAATCATTAAAAGGCAAACAACAAACCCAGCAATTGAGGAATTAACCTTCACAATCGGTTCGTATGTTTTTGATTCAAAACTCAGGCAAATCCAGCGCGGAGATTCTACTCAAAAACTTTCGCCCAAAGAGGCTGATTTGCTAAAGCTACTTTGTCAAAACCAAAACGAACTTTTGCCCCGCGAAACTGCATTGCGTAAAATTTGGGGCGACGATGGTTATTTTACCGCCCGTAGCATGGATGTTTTTGTAACTAAACTACGGAAATACCTCGCCGATGATCCAAATATCGAAATCAGAAATATTCATGGAAGCGGGTTTTGGTTGGATGTAAGAGGCTAATCATAAATACAATGGGGTCATTTATAAATGTCTTTTCTATGACCAACCGAAACTACAGTTATTAAAATAATGTCATCATTTATTTCCTATATAATGCGATAATTGCCAACCCGAATACGATAAGCGTCTTCTCCTTTCAGTTTTTTACATCCTATTGGCTGTGGATTATTGGCAAGAGATAAAATGGCATTTTTGATAACAGGAATTGCTTTTTTATTCAGTTTTAATATTTGCTTTTAAGCATATCTTTCGATTAGAATGCTATATTTCATCTTTTCAAGGTATCTTCAATTTCTTTAAAAGCCTGTTCAAAAGATAATGCTTCGCTTTTGTGTTTTTTTGCCATACGATATTCTTTAATTTCATCAAGCTCCTCTGAATCAGCAAGAAGTTTTTCATAAATTTTAATTGGCAACTGAACAGCAATTTTATTACCTTTTTTGTCTGTTACATAATTTTCGAAGTCCATAATCATATATTTTAATCCAAAAATAGCTGATAAATGCATTAAAAACAGGAAATGGATTTTAATCAGTTATCTCTTAATACTTTGTGTTTTTATACTTATTTTGGTGAAAAATTAAACCAACAAAAATGAAAAATTCACGACGTAATTTTATGAAATCGTTGCTGGCAGTGCCATTTGTAACATCAGGTTTTAATGCTTTCCCTTCAGAATTGGCTGCTGTGAGCAAAAAGTTTGGGCACAAACTTAAAATCAGTTTAAATCTGTTTTCGTTTAATTCACTTTTAATGGAAGGGAAAATCGATTTGTTTGATGTGCTCGATTTTTGTGCGGAATATAATTTTGATGCCATTGACCCAACCGGGTATTATTTTCCCGGTTATCCGGAAGTGCCCGCTGATGAATTTATTATGAAATTCAAGAAACAGGCTTTTTTGCTTGGTCTTGATATTAGCGGCACAGGTGTTCGAAATGATTTTGCTAATCCCGATGAGGCAAGCCGAAAAGCAGACGTAATTTTGATTAAAAAATGGATAGAAGTTGCGGCAAAACTGGGAATTCCCAACTTGCGCATATTTGCCGGAACAAACAAACACGAAGGCTTCTCGCGCGACAAGGTTTTTGAATGGATGGCAAATGATATAAAAGAGTGCTGCGAATACAGTAAAAAATTCGGAGTGATAAT
Organism: Draconibacterium sp.; assembly: GCA_041596165.1. Taxonomy (GTDB): domain Bacteria; phylum Bacteroidota; class Bacteroidia; order Bacteroidales; family Prolixibacteraceae; genus Draconibacterium. Next base: position 2,675 of record JBFHJA010000038.1, read on the forward strand.
TGCAATCCAAAACCATAACGATTTTCTGAAAACCGCTGCCGATGTTGATCGTATTTTTGCTTTGGTTAATTCTGAATGGCTGGGTTTGAACCTCGATATTGGAAGTTACCGTTTGGAAGATCCTTACGAAGCAATTCAGAAGAATATGAAATATGCAATTACCTGGCAAATCAAAGAAAACGTTTGGATTGACGGAAAAGAAACTCCAACCGATTTTGTAAAACTCTTCAAAATCATAAAACAAGGAGGTTACCGGGGTTATTTACCTTTGGAAACTTTAGGTGCCGGCGATCCTTATCAAAAAGTGCCTGTTTTACTAGAAAATGTAAGGGGAGCTTTGTTAAAAATTTAACGAAAAAAGTGTTGGATTTTTATTTTTTCGAACACAGATGACACTGATTTTTACAGATTCGCTCTGAAATAAAACAGCGTAAATCACTGCAATCAATGTCATCTGTGTTTCATTAGCCAATAAAATAGCTTGTTATTCATATTCCTGGATAATCGTTCCCGTCAATCGCAATAACGAAGTTTGCGAATCTATTAAATTATAAATGGCTTCGAGTTGCTGCTGCGAAATAGTGATATAATCTATTTGCACATCACGGTAGTTAAACGAATTGATTGAACCCGATTCAAATCTTTCTTTTGACAGTTGCAGGTTTAGTTTTGCCGCTTCAAGGTTTTCGAAGGCTAGAATGAGCAACTCTTTCCGAACGAGGTAAAATTCATATAAATTAGCCAGACTGTTGCTTAATTCGTGTGTTATCTGATCGATTTCAACAGTTCCGATAGTTTCATCGATTCGCGCAATTTCAACAGCACGCTTTCGGTTTCCACCGCTGAAAAGGTTGTAACTCAATGTAAAATTTCCATAGAAATTGGCCGAATTGCTCCAGCTTTTTCCGCTGTCGACATAATTGGTGCGGCTTGTGGTTCCGGTTGCGCCACCATTAAATGCAAAAGATGGATAAAAGTTGCTTTTTGCCGTAGCCACTGCATTTTCGAGCAAGCGCTGATTGACATACTGGTTTTGCAGACTTTTGTTGTTTTTAACCATTTGTGCCTGTAAATCAGCCAACGCATAATCCATCGGAACGGCCTTAAAACTGTCGGTAAGCAAATAGTTGATTTGTTTTTTTTCGGCAATTAAGTAGGTAAGGTCGCGTAACGAATTTTTGTAATTTACTTCTTGTAAGAGATACCCGGAACGGTCGGTGAGATAAGCATTTTTCGCCTGTAAAACATCGTAAGTAACATAAGTTCCAAAGGCTTTTCGTTCTTCCGCAAGGTTGTACCTGTCTTGAGAAAGTTGTCTTATCTCGTCCCAGTTTTTAAGTTTTTCTTTTTGAAGAAGAACATCGAAGTAGGCCAAAATAACCGACTGAATAGTGCTTTCAACCATAACTGCCGTATTCTGTTTCGAAAGTTGTTCAAGCTCTTCGTATCGTTGTTTATTGATGCTCACTATAAATCCATCGAAAATTGTCCAGCTGAGACTTGCACCTGCAGAAAACCTGTTGTTTGCATAGTTTTCTGAATTATTTATGTTGTAGTAATTCTCTTCGCCCGCTGAAAGGTTAATATACGGATATCTGCCGGCAGTTCCCCAATTGTTCTGAATTTCGGAAATGCGCTGATTTTGTTGCATTATTATTATCCCGTAATTGTTTTCAAGTGCTTTTGCAATGGCATCGTTAAGTTTAAGTGGTTCTTGTGCTAAAGCCGCTGAAATGGTTAACAATAACAGGGCAAAAATATTTAATGTTTTCATTTTTTCTCTTTTTCAGTAAATGGATGAATCTCATCGTCAAATTTTCGCTGAGCATGTATCCAGGCTATTTCAACTTCTTCAGGTTCAAATTCTTTTCCATGCCATAATTTTCGAATAGTTCTTCGAATGTCATTCAAAACAACAATAAGTGCAGGGAAAAACAAAAGGATAAACATGGTTCCAAACGCTACGCCGTAAACCAATGAAATGGCCATTGGTATTAAAAATTGTGCCTGAAAACTTTTTTCAAGAACTATTGGATATAACCCGAGTGAAGTGGTTAAAGTGGTTAAAATAATAGCTCGAAGTCTTGATTTTCCGGCCTGTAGAACAGCTTCTTTTACTTTCCAGCCTTCAACAATTAGCGCATTAAATTTGTCGAGAAATACAACTGCATCGTTAACAATAACACCGGTTAGTGCGATGATTCCAAAGAAACTCAAAATTGAAAGTGGTTTTCCATGGATGCCGTGTCCCCAAATTGCTCCAAGAATTGAAATTGGAACTAATACCAAAATAATAAATGGCTGCTCAAACGATTTAAAGTTTATCATCAGAACAAAAATAATTCCCAGGAATGCCAGAGGAAATAGAAACAATAAGTCGTCCATATTTCTCTCGCTTTCTTTTTGTTGACCCTGAAATACAATATTTATCCCCGGAAACAGCATATTTAGTTCGGGAATTATTTCAACATTAATCTGGTCAAGTATTTCGGTAACAGAAGCATCCGGGTCAACTAAATCTGCATTAACTCTTATTTCGCGCCGACCGTTAAACCGATTGATATTTACCGGGCCACGTTTCATTTCGTAATTTGCTATTTCTGTTAGCGGAAATTCACCTTGTGAAGTAATTATTTTCATTCGTTCCAGTTGACCAATCCGCTCGCGTCCTTCTTCGGGGTAACGAACCCAAATACGTAGTTCATCGCGTCCTTCCTGCAAGCGTTGTGCCTGTCCACCATAAAAAGCTTGCCGAACCTGATTTGCCAACGAGTTTTCGGTTAATCCAAGCATGTATGCTTTTGGTTTTAGCTCCAGTCGAATTTCCTGTTTTCCCATCGCATTTGTATTTACGATGTCTTTAAGTTGTGGCATTTCAGAAAGCCGTCCCAACAGATAATCGCGTCCCGACTCCAATTCTTGTATATTGCTGGATAACAAACCAATGGATACAGGATCTCCAAAACGACTGGAGGCTCCTATCGTAAATTTATCTGCTTCGGGAAGCGGGCCAATCTTTTCAGTAATTCTTTGAATAATATCGTAAGTACTGATCCCTGTTTCTTCTGAATCCCGGGGAGAAACATCTACATTCCCGGTATGTGCACCGCTTTCGTCGCCACTAAAACCTGAGCCAAGGTTAATAATGCTGTTTTCTATAATGGGCAGTGTATCATTATATTCTTTCATCATTTCCTTGTTTACTACCCACACAATACTATCGAAACGCTCTAAATACTCCATTGTTTGGCCTTCGCCAGAACCCGGTGTAAACGCAATGTTTATGTTAAACGAATCGTGTTCCATTCGGGGGAAAAAGGTTGTTTTTATAAAACTCCCTCCTATTAAACCTCCGGTAATCAGCATCATAGCAACAGGAACTGCAATTGCAATGTAACGCCATTCAATTACCAACCTTAAAACCCGATCGTAAGCATAATCGCGCAACCAGTTAAAGAAGAGTTCGGTATATTTTCGCAAACCCTTTGCTTTTCGTGCAAACACTTTTCTGTCTAAAACTTTTTCATTACCAATATGAGCGGGTAAAACAAAAAAGGATTCGAAAAGTGAAAAAACAAGGCTTAAAATAACAATGATTGCCATTTCGTACATCATTTCCATGCGGCCAGTAATAAAAATTAAAGGCATAAATGCAAAAACTGTTGTTAGTACTGAAGTTATTACAGCCGGAATTACTTCAACAGTTCCATCAACAGCTGCCCGCATTGGGCTTTTCCCACGTTCGAAATGTTGAAAAATATTCTCGCCAATCACAATCCCATCATCTACCAGAATTCCAATTACCAGTATCATTCCGAAAAGAGACATCATGTTAATTGTGATCCCCATCATTTTTGCAACAATAAACATGGCCAGAAATGACGCTGGAATTCCCCAGGCAACCCAAAGCGAAAGACGTGTACTTAGCATTAATCCAAGAACAATAACAATCAATATCAGTCCCTGACCTCCATTTCGATATAAAAGTTCGAGCCGGCTTCCAAGAATTTCGAGATACGAGCGGGTAATAATTAATTCCACACCCGGGTTTTCCTTATTAAAATCAACCACATATTCTTTAATATATTTATCAATTTTTGATAAATCTTCGGTGATTAACTTCATCACTGTCAGGTTGATTAGCGGTTTCCCATGTTCCAAAGATTTATTCGGGCTATCAGAGAATTTCTTTTTTACAAGGGCAATGTCTCTGATGCGTATAAAACTGCCGTCTAAATTAGCCCGAACGATAATTTCTCCAATTTTATTTGGATCTGTACTACGGGAGCGCAATCGAATTAGTAATTCTTCTTCTTTCGATCTGATTTGCCCACCGGAAACATCCTGGTTATTCTGTAAAATGGCATTCTGCAATTCGCTAAAGGTAATTCCATAACGCAGTAAATCTTCCTCGTTTGCTTCAACCGATATTTCGAGTGCAGGATAACCTGAAATCGATACTTGACTGATAAATCCCGACGACAGGAAATCTTCCTCGACTTTTTGAGCATAAGTTTTCAATGTCAGTAAATCTACATCACCAGTTACCAATAAACGCATGGCAGGAGAGGTTGTACGCGATTTTGAGACAATTGGGCGTTCTGCTGCAGTAGGGAAAGAAGAAATTCCGTCAACCGCATTTTTTACTTCTATCAATGCTTCGTCAATATCATAACCCGGAATAATTTCAATGGTAACCCGGGTTGAATTTTCAGATGATACGGAGTTGATTTCATAAATTCCGGGAATTGCCCTCACTGCTTCCTCAATTCGGGAAGTTACACCTTCTTCCATTTCTACCGGAGATGCGCCCGGATAAGATACCCGCACCGATATCATTCGTGATGGCCGTTCAGGGAAAAACGACTTTTTCATGGAATACATGCTGGCCCCCCCTACAATAATAAGGAATACAACAATCAAGGAAGCATAAAAAGGATACTTTACAAATTGTTCAATTATTTTCTTCATCCTTTACTTTGTTCGTTTGAGTTAGCTTTCTTATTTCCTTTTTTTTGTGCTTTCGGTATTTCTTCACCAACAATACCCACCGGGCTATTCTCTTTAACATTTATTAAAGGTTCGGAAACTACTTTTGTACCTTCTTCAAGTCCCTTAAAAATGAAAGTCGTTTCGTTCCATTTCAAAATTTCAATAACTTGTTTTTTTAGTTTCCCATCAACAATTGTAAATACTTCGTTTGAGTTAAATACTGCTCCGCGAGGCAATTCCATTGCTCCATGTATTTTTTGACCTGGAAATTCAACCTGCATGTAATCTCCCGAAAGTAATTTTTCGGTTTCTGAATTCAGTACTTTAATAAATATGCTTCGTGACTGTGTGTTTTCGTCTATAAAATCGGATTTTCTTACAACAACACCTGGTTTTTCCCATTCTTGCTGGTTTGAATAAACTTTAACTTTGTCGCCAATTTTTATCCATCTGCTTTGGTAATTTTCAATCGGAACTTCGACTTCCAACTGGTCGGTTCGAATCATGCTGGCAATTTGACCACCGATACTAATGTAAGCGCCAACTTCAACATTTACCTGGGTAAATGATCCGTTATACGGCGCATAAAGCGAATGCCTGCTTAATCTTTTTTCATCTTGCATAATGCCGTAGTATTCGCTAAAAACGTTTCGTGTGGCAAGAAATATTTTAAACTTTTCGTTTTGAATTGCTGGAAGATCAGGAAGCTTTTTGTCCATCGATATGGATGAAAAAAATTGGCTAAATGTTTCAAACTGATCAGGGAAGTCGACTTTTATATCCGGAAGTAAAGTGGAAATGGTAGTTAAAAAACTGCTTTTCCGGGCTTTAATCGCTAATTCAACTTCATCCTTGTAAATAGTTGCCAATAACTGGCCTTTTTTAAAGGAAGTACCTTTACGAAGGGCGACTTCACCACTTTCAATTTTCCCTGCTGCCTCAGAAACAAGGTTTGTTTCACTACTCGAAACCACTCTGCCTTTTCCTATTAATGGCGAAATAATTTCGGAGTAGGCAACAGTTTCCGCTTTCACATATCTTTTTAATTCTGCATCAGGCATGCGCGGTGGTTCGGGTTTCATCGAAACGAAAATCAATGAAAGTGCTGCAGATCCACCCAACAAAATGATGAGCGCTACAATTATAAAAGTTACTTTTCTCCAACTCATGTTATTTTTTTTAATTTCTATTTAATTTTTCTTATTTAAACTGAATAGGTTTGGATTAACAATTTGAGAATTAATTGGTTTCAAAAAATAAGAGCGCAAATATATATTTTTCTCCCTATTTTGACGTCTTCGTTGTACCATCATTCCCATCAATCACCAGTCTTCTTAACTTTTTGTTATTGGTTGTTAGGACTTCTTGTTTTATTAATGGTTTAACGAGGATGTTATTAAGATTCTTAAAAATTAATGTGAGTCAAGGTATAAAAACGGAAATTGGAATTTCGACAACTATCACGCGTACGTTTTCAGGAGAGGATAAGAATCCATTCTTCAGATTATAATTCGGTTGAATTGAAAATTGTTCAATCGTGATTCCCTGCCAGTCCGGTTGGGTGGGGATTTTGGATATTTTTCGAGATTATGTACTTCCCTAATGCCATTTTCTTCAAAAAAAATTATCACCTCCTTTTAACTTTTCACGGTTTACCAAGTCAAATAATTCCGGTAATATTGTAACCGGAAGTTCATTTATAACTTAAAACCAACTAAAGTGACCACAAAAAAAATCTTCAGGTTTTCGATAACCGTCGTACTAATTCTAGTTATGGCGGTAATAATTTTTTTTCCGAAGTTAAAACCCATCGTTAAATCATGGCAGGCAAATGAGATACAGGCCTCAATGTCAGATGATAAAGGTGGGTCGCAAAAACTATATACAAGTGGCTATGTTATTGTGCCAACAAAAATGTTCGAACTCAGAAAAAGTACAAGTTCGCTTTTGCCCGATGAAGAGGTTGAGTTAGCATTTGAGACCTCAGGAAAGGTTGTTGGCCTTTATTTCGAAGAGGGTACGCGGATAAAAAAAGGCGAACTTCTGGCAAAAATAAACGATCGTCCGTTGCAGGCACAGTTGCTAAAACTTAAGGCACAGGTAAAATTGTCGTTAGAAAAAGAGTTTCGTCAGCGGCAACTGCTCGATCGTGATGCTATCAGCCGCGAAAGTTACGACCAGGTTTCAACAGAACTGCAATCATTACGAGCTGATAGTTTGCTGCTTGAAGCGAGGATTGCAGAAACGGAACTTCGTGCACCCTTTGATGGTATTGTAGGTTTGCGGATGATAAGTGAAGGTGCTTTTGCTTCTACACAAACAAAAATTGTGCGGATTGTAAAAATCAGCCCTTTAAAAATCGAATTTTCCATTCCCGAGCGTTACGCCGGTGAAGTTAATCCTGGATTTCCAATAAAATTTGCCATTGATGGAATTGAAAAAGAATTCGATGCGGTAGTTTATGCAATCGATCCTAAAGTGGATATCAATACACGAACAATTATTGTAAGGGCTCTTTATCCAAATCGAAATGAAGAATTAAAACCGGGTCGTTATGCCAGTGTTACAACGGTTTTATCGCAAATCGACAATGCTGTTTCTGTGCCAACGGAATCTGTAATCCCTGAAATGTCAGGAGAAAAAGTGTTTATTTACAAAAATGGCAAAGCGGAAGAGGTAAAAGTTTTAACCGGACTTCGGACTGAATCGCATATCCAAATAAAAGAAGGCCTCCAGTTTGGCGATACTCTGCTTACCACTGCAATGTTGCAGCTCAGGCAAAACCTACCTGTTCAGCTTGATACTTTGGTTACAAATGAAAATTTGGTAAAATAAAATTATGAGCCTTTCATCAACCAGCATAGAACGTCCTGTATTGGCAACGGTATTCTCCATTGTAATCCTTCTTTTTGGTGCCATTGGAATGACATATTTGGGAATCCGCGAATTCCCCAGTGTCGATCCACCAATTATTTCGGTAAGTACCTCTTACCCCGGTGCAAACTCCGATGTAGTGGAAACCCAAATTACGGAACCTTTGGAGCAATCTATAAACGGGATACCCGGAATCCGGACTTTAACAAGCCGCAGCAGTCAGGGACGCAGCGAAGTTACCGTTGAATTTGAATTAACTGTTGATCTTGAAACTGCCGCCAACGATGTGCGCGACAAAGTTTCGCAGGCACAACGCTATCTGCCGCGCGATTGCGATCCGCCAACAGTTGCCAAAGCCGATGCCGATGCAAGCCCAATTATGTTCGTGGCTGTAAAAAGTCCAAAACGTTCGCTTCTTGAACTTTCTGAAATTGCCGAACTTACGTTTAAAGAACAGTTACAAACCATTTCGGGAGTTAGTACGATAATGATTTGGGGCGAAAAGCGATATGCCATGCGTATTTGGCTCGATCCGGCAAAATTGGCAGGTTACCAGATGACACCTCTCGATGTGCGAAATGCCATTTTACGCGAGAATGTTGAACTCCCCGCTGGCAGCATAGAAGGAAATACTACGGAACTTACCATTCGCACACTCGGTTTAATGACAACGCCGGAGGAATTCAACAGCCTGATTTTAAAACAATCGGGCGACCAATTAATCCGTGTTCGTGATATTGGTCGTGCTGAACTGGGGCCTGAAGATTTGCGCGGTATCATGAAGATGAATGGCATCCCGATGGTGGGAGTTGTGATAGTACCCCAGCCCGGTGCCAATCATATCGATATTGTTGATAATGTGTATGAAAGGCTTGAGTTCATCAAAAAAGATTTACCCGATGATGTTTTAATTGAAGTTGGATTTGATAATACAGATTATATCCGCTCGTCCATTGAGGAAGTAAAGTCAACGATTTATCTTGCTTTTTTTCTGGTAGTAGTTATCATATTCCTTTTCTTACGCGACTGGCGTACTACCTTATTGCCAATATTAGTAATTCCTGTTTCCCTGGTGGGGTCATTTTTTATTATGTACCTCGCAGGTTATACAATAAATGTACTTACACTTTTGGCAATCGTACTTTCCATCGGCCTTGTGGTTGACGATGCCATTGTTATGATGGAAAATATTTATGTGAAAATTGAACAGGGAATGTCTCCCTACGAAGCCGGTGTAAAAGGAGCGAACGAAATATTTTTCGCCATTATTGCCACAACAATTACTTTGATAGCAGTTTTCTTTCCGATTGTCTTCCTAGAAGGAATGACAGGACGACTTTTCCGTGAATTTAGTATTGTTATTGCCGGAGCAGTTGCTATTTCATCCTTTGTGGCATTAACACTAACTCCAATGCTTGCAACAAAAATCCTAAAAACACGCCATAAAAGGAGTAAAGCGTACAATTGGTCAGAAAAATTCTTTGTCAGATTGAACCGGGGATACCAGAATTCTTTGGAATCGATATTAAAGCGGAAATATATTTCACTTGTAATTTTGCTTGTTTCAGTAGCGACAATATTTTTATTATGGAAAAATATCCCCGCAGAAATGGCACCTTTGGAAGATCGCTCGCAATTGAATATTAGGACCACCATGCCTGAAGGATCGACTTATGAATTCACCGAGGCTTACATTGAAGATATTGTTGAATTGATTGAAAGGACAGTTCCTGAAAGGGACAAAGTAACTTCTATGGTTCGCGGTAGTTTTGCTTTTGTGAGGGTTGTACTTGTACCTCCAGCGCAAAGAGAACGTTCACAACAAGAAATTGCCAGTCAGGTTACTTCCGAATTGAAGAAAATGACAAAAGCAAGAGTAAATGTGATTCAGCAATCAACATTTGGAGGACGACGTGCCGGACAACCTATTCAATATGTATTACAGGCACCCAGTATTAAAAAATTGCGCGATATTCTACCTGCTTTTATGGCCGAAGTTCAGGATAATCCGGTATTTGAAATGGCAGATGTTGATTTGAAATTCACAAAACCCGAACTTCAAATTGAAATTAATCGCGATAAAGCCAATTTATTGGGCGTTTCAACCCAAAACATTGGGCAAACTTTGCAATTGGCTTTAAGTGGTCAGCGTTTCGGATATTTTATTATGAACGGAAAGCAATATGAAATTTTGGGCGAAATGGCACGTCAGGATCGCAATAAACCTCTCGATCTCAAATCATTATATGTGAGGAATAACACCGGGCAAATGGTGCAGCTCGACAATTTTGTGGAACTAAATGAATCAACTGCGCCACCACAATTATACCGCTACAACCGTTTTGTGGCAGCAACAGTTTCAGCGGGACTAGCTCCGGGAAAAACAATCAGCGAAGGCTTAGGCGAAATGGATAAAATTTCAGCAACAGTTCTGGATGATACTTTCAGAACTGCACTCGCCGGCGACTCCAAGGATTTTATGGAAAGTTCATCGAGCTTGATGTTTGCCTTTTTGCTTGCAATCGTTTTAATCTTCCTTGTGCTTTCTGCTCAATTCGAAAGTTTTAAAGACCCAATAATTGTTATGATGACGGTGCCACTCGCACTTACAGGAGCTCTGTTTTTTATGTGGTATTTCAATGTGACCATGAATATTTTTAGCCAGATTGGAATAATAATGCTGGTTGGGCTTGTTTCGAAAAACGGGATTTTAATCGTAGAATTTGCCAACCAACGAAAAGAAGCTGGCATGAGCAAATACGACGCAATTAAATTTGCATCAGCAGCACGTTTTAGGCCAATTCTGATGACAAGCTTATCCACCATTCTGGGTATTCTGCCCTTGGCGACTGGGTTGGGAGAGGGCGCACAAAGCCGGGTTGCAATGGGGATTGCAGTTGTTGGGGGATTAACCATTTCTACATTCTTGACACTGTACGTTGTTCCCGGGATTTACCTTTTTATTTCAAGCGAATCAAAAAATATAAATGATGAACCTGTTATTTCCGAAAACCATGAAATTACTGAATAAAAGTTTCTATATATTTTTGTTTTTATTATTTGTGATATTGCCTACGACCGTAAAAACACAGGTAGTTTATGATTTGAGCAGGTGTGTTATCACAGGATTAGAAAATAATTTTTCTTTGAAAATCGCTAAAAATCAGGAACAAATCTCTGTAAATAATTACACACGTGGTAACGCTGGTTACCTCCCTACTGTTGCAGTTACAAACAGGTTTGGAGGAACTTTGAACAATACCAATCAGAAATTAAGTGACGATAGCAGGAATATAACAAACGGTGTACACAACAATTCAGCATCAGCAAATGTAGATCTCGATCTCACTATTTTCAATGGATTTCAGGTACAAACTACTTATCAAAAATTGAATGAACTAAAAAAAGTGGGAGTATTGAATACTCAATTGAATATGGAAGATGTGGTTTCGCAGATTATAGCTGAATATTATCTGTATGTTCAGCAACTTAATTTATCCAAAAATCTGGCATATGCAGTTTCATTGTCGAGAGAGCGCGCGCGAATCGATGAACAACGCTATTTACTGGGATCATCGTCAAAGCTCGAACTATTGCAATCAATGGTTTATTTCAATGCCGACAGTTCACAGTATGCAAAACAATCTGAAAATGTGGTCGCATCACTTGTCAGACTGAAAAAATTAATGGCGTTGGAAAATCTGGAGGAGAATATAACGCTGATTGATACGGTTATAAAGATTGATACATCCTTGGTTTATAAAACCCTGTTGGATATTACAATTCTACAAAACACAGGTTTGCTTCTGGCCCAAAAAGACCAGGTAATTTCTAAACTTGATTATAAAATTATTTCGGGAAGAGCTTATCCATATTTGGATTTATCATCGGGATACACCTATTCCTACAATAGATATGAAGTTGGGAGCTTGAAAAACCAGCAGGTTAACGGAATGAATTACGGATTGACATTGGGAATGGATATTTATGACGGATTTGAAAGAAGACGCGAAAAGTTAAACGCAAAAATGGCCATCGAAACCCAAAAATACAAGTATCAGGAAATAGAGCAGGATGTGAAAGCCGATTTGATAACAATTTACTATGCCTACGAAAACAATCTTAAATTGATAAAACTCGAGGAACAAAACCTCGAAGTTGCCCGTGAAAACCTCGGAATTGCACTTGAACGTTATAAACTTGGAGATCTTTCAGGTCTGGATCTTCGGGAAGTGCAAAAAAGTTTACTCGACGCTGAAGAACGCCTGATTTCAGTACAGTACCTTACTAAATTGGCTGAAATATCATTATACCAGATTTCAGGTCAGATTATGGAAGATATTTAATTAAGCAATTATGTTTACTAAAAAAGATACACGAAATTTTCATCCACTAATCGACGGAGTAACGATGCGTCCGCTTGCTTGGGAAAAAAATACCCTGCTTTGCGAATTCAAACTTGAAAAAGGGCACAAAATTCCCCCACACCACCATCCTTATGAACAAACCGGGCATTTGGTTTCGGGGAAAATGAATTTCAGGATCGACAAAGATTGGCACATTACCGAACCCGGAGACAGTTGGAGTATTCCTGAAAACGTTGAACATGAGGTTGAAATACTTGAAAACTCACTTGTCCTCGAATTATTTTCACCTATTCGCCCCGATTATCTGCCTTAAAATTAAGTGTTTCACAAAAAAACACGAACAACCAATAATATTTGCATAAAAGAAATATTACCTTTGCCGGTCGATTCTGAAATGGGAAATTAATGCAAGTATTTGAATTTGAAACGGTTGTGATTGGGAGTGGCCTTGCGGGGCTTTCGGCAGCATATCATTCGTCAAAGTATGGAAGTGTTGCTGTTGTTACTAAATCACAACTCGATATAAGTAATTCATATTATGCGCAGGGAGGTATTGCCGCTGTTATCAGCGATGATGATACACCTGAATTTCATATCCACGATACAAACGAAGCGGGTAGGGGACTTTGCGACATGGATGCGGTTGAAGTGCTTGTAAACGAAGGCAGGGAGCGCGTTCTGGAGTTGATTGATTTAGGAATGGAATTCGACAAAAAAGATGGTCGGTTGGTTCTTGGATTGGAAGGTGGCCACAGCCATCGCCGCATTCTTCATGCCGGTGGAGATGCAACAGGAAAAGTACTCACCAGTTTTATGCTGCAAAAAGTAAAGGAACAGCCTACTGTACAATCATTCGAAAATGTAACTGTTATAAAGCTTATTCAACAAAACAATTGTATTGTTGGGTTACATGCCTACGATTTTGTTTCGGGCAAAAATGTCATTTTTAAAACAAAAGCCGTAATTATTGCCACCGGTGGATTATCACGGGTATTTTTACGATCAACCAATCCGTACACTGCTACGGGTGATGGAATTGCCATGGCTTATGAAGCTGGTGCTAAAATTGCTGATTTAGAATTTATCCAATTTCATCCTACCGCACTTTTTTCACCTGGAAAAGAAGCATATCTTATTAGTGAAGCTGTTCGAGGTGAAGGCGCCTGGCTTCTGAATGAAGAAGGGAAAAGGTTTATGAAAGAAATTCACCCTTTGGCTGAACTTGCACCTCGGGATGTTGTCGCTTTCAATATTTTCAAACAACTGCAACAAACTCAAACTGATCATATTTACCTTTCGCTGACACACCTCAACAAACAAGAAATAATAAACCGGTTTTCAAACATATACCAGCAACTAAAGGTTTATGGGTTCGATTTAACTACCGACCTTTTGCCAGTTGCGCCGGCAGCCCATTATATGGTTGGCGGAATTCGTACAAATCTCAACGCCGAAACCAATGTTTCGGGCTTATTTGTTTGCGGTGAAGCGGCTTCTACCGGCGTTATGGGCGCAAACAGGCTGGCGAGCAATTCGCTTCTTGAATGTTTGGTTTTTGGGAAACGCGCCAGTGAAAAAGCGGCTTTACTTGCTAATCGTGATTGCAAAGTAACCGATGTGGCTCCAATTTATATCGACCATGGGAATGAACCACTGTACCTCGAAATGCAAAATGAAATTGCAGAATTAATGTCTGAAAACCTTGATATTGTGCGTCATGCTGATGGAATAAACAAGGCGGTTGACCGACTTTCGGCTATTGAAACCAGATTTGAAGATTTTAAAAATGAATACAATCTTTTTAAAATAAAAAATACAGCAGTGGTCTGTAAATTAATAGCACAAGCTGCGCTTGTGCGCGAAGAGAGCCGTGGCGGACACATCCGCGAAGATTTCCAAAAGGAAAAACCCGAGTTCAAATTACATTCCATTCAGCAAAAAAATAAAAAAATCGATTTCGAACCTGTTAGAATATAGAAGTATGGATAGCAAAATATTAAAGTCAGCTGAAGTATTGTTTGATTTGGCCTATACCGA
>JBFHJA010000039.1:0-16419 GCA_041596165.1 Draconibacterium sp.
GATATCAACTAAAAAACACTCTTTTGGATATGTAATCTTTCAGATATTAGTACTTGATATTGTATTTTCGTTCGACTCAATTTTAACTGCAATCGGGCTTTCCAAACAACTGCCAATTATGATTACAGCCATAATAATCGCTATGATTGTCATGATTTACTTTGTTGAAATCATCAGCCGCTTCATCAATAAACATCCCACTTTCCAGATACTTGCGCTATCATTTTTAATACTCATCGGATTTATGCTCATTTTGGACGGTTTCCATTTCGAAATTCCAAAGGGCTACATTTATTTTGCGCTTTTCTTTTCAGTAATGGTTGAAATGGTGAATATGAAAGTGAGGAAAAAAGCGAAACCTGCGGAATAATTTTTTCCATGCTGGTAACATAGGTTACACCCAAGTAACATACTTTCAAATACCTTTAAAATCAAGGTAAAATGTAACATATAAACCACAATTTGCAACATAGCTGAAACCTAAAAATTTGGTGCTGCTCTACCTTTGATTCAGAATTTTAAACCAATAATTCGAATCGAAAGATGAAACAGCAAAATGTATTAACAGTCGCAATCATTATCGCACTTGGCGGATTTCTTTTTGGCTACGATATCGCCATGATGTCGGGAACCACTTCACAGTTAGAAACCACATTTAATTTAAACAGCACCTGGCTTGGATTTACAATTGCCATTGCAATTCTTGGAACAATCGTTGGTACTTTAATAATAGGTAAGCCAGCCGAAAAATTCGGACGACGTAAATCATTAATAGTATTGTCCGGTTTGTTTGCCATTTCAACCATTGGCAGTGCAACCGCTTTTAACTGGGAAATGCTTCTGTTTTTCCGGTTTATTACCGGTGTATTACTGGGTTGTATTACTGTAGTAACGCCCATGTTTATTGCTGAAATTTCTCCGGCTAAAAAACGCGGGCAATTGGTTTTATTGAACCAGTTTTTTGTGGTTTCGGCAATTTTTCTGGCATTTGTGGTTAACTACTTCCTGGCACAGGCCTTTGCAGATTCATCGTGGAGATGGATGATTGGAGTGGAGTTTATTCCTGCAATCCTGTTTTTTGGGTTACTTTTTATCGTTCCCGAAAGTCCGCGTTGGTTGGTTAACCAAAACCGCAGTGAGGAAGCATTAATTGTATTTACCCGGGTAAAAGCTGAAAATCCGGCAGAAGAAGTTGCAATTGTAAAGAATTCAGTTGAGCAGGAACTTAAATTAGGCCACGGGAATTTGTTTGTAAAGGAAAACAGTTTCCCGGTAATGATTGCCATTTTAATTGCCGCCTTTAATCAATTGGCCGGTATTAATGCCATTATGATTTACGCTCCCCGCGTTTTCGAAATGGCAGGTTTTGGAACAAACGCTTCATTATTGCAATCCATATCCATCGGTGCAACCAATTTACTTTTCACATTTATTGCCCTCTTTTTAATCGACCGTTACGGAAGAAGAACTTTGTTAATGGCCGGTTCGGTTGGTATGGTTTTCTTTCTTGGAATGTTGTCGAAAGCATTTTTTACCAACAATTTTAGCGAACTCGGTGGTTACGGTGTTATGGTTTACCTGATGGGATTCATCGCATTTTTTGCTTTCTCACAGGGAGCTGTTTTGTGGGTTGTCATCTCCGAAATATTTCCGAATAAAGTACGCTCAAAGGGGCAGGCACTTGGAAGTTTTACCCACTGGATTTTTGCAGCAGCATTAATTTGGGGCTTCCCGATTATAAACAATTCAGTTGGAGGAGGTATTTCATTTGGCTTTTTCGCTGCAATGATGGTGCTTCATTTCTTCTTTGCCTGGAAAGTACTTCCCGAAACCAAAGGAAAATCATTGGAAGAAATTCAGGTTGAATTTACAAACAGAAGAAATCGATAAAATATGTTCTTTCAATTTAGGGTAAAAATTTGGGGTACTACCCCCCATTTCGGAAGTGTTCCGGTCAAGCCGTATCACTGTCCTCAATTGTCCCCCTTAAAAAGGGGGACAGTTTGAGCCGAAAGCCAGCTTGACTGGCTGAGGCGAAAACGGGGGGTAATGAAACCAAGATAAATTCAACAACAATAATTTAAAGTATCATCATGAATATTAAAAACAACGAAATTTTATGTATTGGAGAGGTTCTTTGGGACCGGCTACCATCGGGCGCAAAACCCGGCGGCGCCCCAATGAATGTTGCACTGCACTTAAATGCCATCGGGCAAAATGTTTCCATTGCAAGCCGCATTGGAAATGATGAACCCGGGGAAGAACTAAAATCATTCCTTGAAAATTCAGGAATGAAAACTGATTTGATTCAGGTTGACGAACATTTACCAACAAGCGAAGTGCTTGTTCATTTAGACGAAAACAACAACGCTACCTACGAAATTTGTGAACCGGTTGCGTGGGATAACCTCGAACTGACCGATTCGTTAATGACAAAAGCACGGGAGACAGGACTCCTTATTTACGGTTCCCTGGCTTCGCGAAACCCAATGTCGCGCCGGACAATTATGCAACTGCTGGAAAATGATGCGGTAAAACTGATTGACGTAAATTTCAGAAAACCCTACGATTCTCAGAAAGTAGTTGAAAAGTTACTTGAAAAAACAGATATCGTAAAACTTAACGATGAAGAACTGGTTGCATTCGCCCAGTGGTACAACAAACACCGTCATGATGAGCAAAGCCTGATTAAATGGTTTGCAACACAATATAACCTGAAAATGGTTTGTGTTACCAAAGGCGACAAAGGTGCGCTGCTTTATTGCGATGGCGAATTTTACGAGCATCCCGGATTTAAAGTAGATGCTGTCGATACGGTTGGTGCAGGAGATGCTTTCCTTGCCGGATTAATCGCTTCGCTGCTCGATAAAAAATCGCCGGCCGATGCTTTGGCTTTTGCCTGTGCAACAGGAGCGTTTGTGGCTTCAAAAGCCGGTGCCACACCGGAATATGATATGAAAGAGATAAATAGAATTTTAAATAATCAATTAAATTAAACTATTATGTGTAAAAAAAGTTATTTGGAAAAATTGGTTAAGGGGGTTTTTATTATACTCCTTAGCTTGTTTTCAACAGTAGCATTTGCCCAGAAAACAACTGTTACAGGTATTATTAAAGATAATACCGGACAGGGTTTGCCAGGTGTAACTATTGTTGAAAAGGGTACGTCAAACGGTACAATTACTAATCTAGATGGTAACTATTCTATCAGTGTTGAAAGTTCAGCCATTCTTCAGTTTTCTTTTATAGGAATGAGAGCGCAGGAGATTGCGGTGGCCGGACAAACCACAATTAATCTTACCATGGAGGATGAAACAATTGGATTGGAACAAGTAGTTGTAACAGGCTACTCAACGCAAAAGAAAGCCGACCTTACCGGTGCAATCGAAGTTGTAGAAATGGAATCAATTGAAAACGTAAGTTTGTCTTCGGGAAACCCGATGCAAGCCTTACAAGGCAGGGTACCCGGACTTTATATCGAAAAGTCAGGTTCTCCAAACGGAACCAACAGCCGGATTCTTATTCGCGGGGTAAACACACTTGGCGATAACAATCCGCTGTACATTATCGACGGTGTTCCAACAAAACGCCCTGAAGTATTTCAAAATCTCAGTGCGGGTTCTATAGTTTCTGTCCAGGTTTTGAAAGATGCGTCTGCATCTTCAATTTATGGCTCACGTGCATCGAACGGGGTTGTTATTGTTACAACTAAAAATGGAGCCAAAATGGATGGAACTGTAAATGTTCAGTTTAACTCAAACCTTTCAGTTCAAAGTGAAAAACAGCAACGTTTTGATATGTTGAATTCAGTGGACCGCGGACGTGCACTTTGGCAGGCATCAGTTAACGACCGTGTTGACCCGGCCAGTGGTTACGGGGAAATTTACAAATTCAACTGGAATGGCGATTATAACAATCCTGTTTTAAGCAGTGTATCCGTTCAACCTTATGTTGGTGGAGATCAAACAATGCCTGCCGGCGATACCGATTGGCAGGATGAAACCTACGAAACCGGATATGTAATTAATAACGATTTAACTATTTCAGGAGGAAATGACAAGTCATCGGCATTGATGAATTTAGGTTATATAAAAAATACGGGTATGTTGAAATATACCAACTACGACCGTATAACAGCCCGCTTAAATGCCCAAACCAAAATGTTTGACGGGAAATTAAGAACCGGCATGAATCTGCAAGTTGTTACTTCAAACGAAACGCTTGATACGCCCGACTTAGGAAGTGCACCTACTCCGGGACTTGCTATTACACTGGCACCAACTATTCCGGTTTACACTACTGACGGAAAATTTGCAGGACCTCTTGGTTCAGGATATTCAGACCGAAATAACCCGGTTCACATGCAGTATATCAATCGCTGGGACAACACAAACCGTTCCTACCTTTTCGGAAATGTTTTTGCCGAAATGGATCTTATGAAAAATTTAGTTTTCAGGACAAATGTGGGTGTTGACTATTCCATGGTAAAAGATAAAAATATTGAACCAAGTTTTACAGAAGGTTTTATCGCCCGTTCAGTAAATAACATGACACAATATTCAAGCAATTTTACCAGTGTAACCTGGTCGAATACCTTAAGTTATAAATTTGAACTCGACCGCCACCGCTTTAATGTAATGGCTGGTGTTGAAGCCGTTCGCGATGATTTTTCAGATGTTACGGCTTACAAAGAAGGTTTTGCCACACAAACAGAAGAATTTTTTGTTCTGAGTGCCGGCACAAGTAATGGTAACAGTTTTGGAACAGGAACAAACAGCCGTCTTTTATCGCAATTCGGAAAAGTTGATTATAACTTTGCTGATAAATACCTGGCTTCTTTTACTTTACGTCGAGATGGTTCTTCAAGGTTTGGTGCGGATAACCGCTATGGTTATTTTCCCGCAGCTACATTTGGTTGGAGAATTACAGAAATGGATTTTATGGATAATGTTGAAACTTTTTCGAACCTGAAATTCAGGGCTGGTTGGGGTAGAGTTGGTAACCAGGACATTGGTAATTTTGCAAGTCTGGGTTTATTTGAACCGCGCTACGGTGCAACAGCTTCACAAATTGCAGGAGTTAGCCATGTTGGCTTTTTCGACCAATATTGGAACCTGGGTTCTGCCTATGACCTTAACGGTGCTAACTCCGGAAATTTACCATCGGGATTTGTATCTGTTCAGGCTGGCAATCCTGCCCTGCGTTGGGAAACTACGGAGGAATTTAACTTCGGGCTCGACTACGGAATTTTAGACAGTAAAATTATTGGTTCATTTGATTATTACACCCGGAAAACCAAAGATATTTTAATTCAACCTCCAGTAGCATCGGCAGTAGGAGAAGGACAATTACAATGGTTAAATGGGGCTACAAAAAAGAATAATGGTTGGGAGTTGGCAGCTACTTATTACGGAGAAGAAAAGAACGATTTCTCATACAATGTAACAGCAAGTGCAAGTCATTTTGCCGATAAAATTACAGAGCTGCCCGAAGAAGTAAGAACTGCATATCCTGGCAACGTAGAAAAAACAATTGTCGGTCATTCCGAATTATCCATCTTCGGTTATGTTACCGATGGGATTTTCCAAAACCAGGCAGAAGTTGATGCACATGCTTCGCAAGTTGGAGCTGGTCCCGGACGAATTCGTTATAAAGATTTGAATGGCGATAAAAAAATTGACGCACTTGACCAGGATTTTATTGGTACTACACTACCAAAATTAGAATATGGTTTGAAAATTGAAATGAATTACAAAAATTTCGATTTAACCGTTTTTGGTTCCGGAATTGCCGGAAAAACCGGATTCGACCCGTATATTTTTTACAACGACTTTATTCGGGGCAGGGATAATGTAGGAGCCGGTGTTTTTAACGCATGGACTCCACAAAATACAAATACAACTGTTCCGGCGTTAAGTTTATCTGATGCAAATAATGAAACAAGGTCTTCCGATTATTTTAACGTAAATGCATCATACTTTAAACTAAGGAACTTGTCACTGGGCTACACTTTCCCCTCATCTGTAACTGATAAAATCAGGCTTGAAAAACTAAGGATTTACTTCATGGCCGACAACTTGTTTTGGATTAGCGCTAAAGACTTTAAAGGGCCTGATCCTGAACGGACGGATGTAAATATGATTCCGGTTCCAACAACCTTGTCATTTGGTGTAAATGTTTCTTTGTAAAACTTTAAAACTTTAATAAAATGAAATTCAAAAATAAATATAACGTATTCTACATTTTGGCGCTATTTTTTGCCACTTCATGTAGCGATTATCTTGATACCGTGCCGCAGGGAGCCGTTTCCGCGGGAACTCCAACTGCCGAAAGCGCTGAAGGTTTAGTAACAGCCGCATATGCTGCCATTGGAAACGATGATATGATTGGCCCCATGACAAGTATGTGGGTTTATGGTAGTGTTCGTTCCGATGATGCTTACAAAGGCGGTGGAGGCGTAGCTGATGTTGCCGATGTGAATTTTTACGAACAATATAACTTAACGCAGCCAGACCAGGGTTGGATGCACCCATATACCTGGGAAAATTTTTACAAATCAATTTCAAGGGCAAACTCGGCTTTGCGTTCGCTTAACGAACTAGCTGATGCGGACTTTGCCGAAAAAACTGTACGAATTGCTGAAACCCGGTTTTTAAGGGCACATTCTCATTTTATGCTGAAAGTCCTTTTTAAGAAAATTCCTTTTATCGATGAAACCTTGTCCAATGAAGATATTCTGAAAACAAGCAACACCCAATATTCAAATGATGAATTGTGGAATAAAATTGCTGAAGATTTTCAATTTGCATTAGATAATTTACCTGAGACACAAGCACAAGTTGGTCGTGCAAATAAATATGCAGCAGCAGCTTATCTGGCAAAACTTAGGTTATACCAGGCATACGAACAAAACGACCAACACCAGGTAACCAATATCAATAAGACAAGATTGCAGGAAGTGGTTGATTTAACCCAAATGGTTATCAATTCAGGAAAGTACAGTTTGCAACCCGATTTTGGGGAGAATTTTTTGGATGGATACGACAACGGGCCAGAATCGGTTTTTGCCATTCAGTTTTCAATTAGTGATGGAACTTCTGTTGGCCGTTTAAGTTTTGTGACGGGGTTGAATTACCCACATGGAGCTACTCAATTCGGGTGTTGCGGTTTCCACGCACCAAGTCAGAATTTGGTAAACGCCTTTGCAACCGATGCAAATGGTCTTCCTAAATTCGAAACGTTTAACAATGTTGCTTTAAGTGCAACCGATATTACTCCTACAGGCGTTAGCGTTGACCCACGCATCGACCACTCGGTTGGTATCGATGGCCATCCATACAAATACCGCAACGAGCCGGCTTATATTTTCAGTAACAGTTGGGTGCGCGACCCCGGTGTTTATGGATTTTTTCAAAGTATGAAAGAACAGCAAGCCGCCGATTGTTCGTGTTACAAAAAAGAAGGGCCGTTTATCGGAACTTCAAAAAATATCGATATAATTCGTTATGCTGATGTTCTTTTAATGCAAGCCGAAGCATATATCGAACTTGGACAGGAAGCAAAAGCAAGACCGTTGATTAACGAAGTAAGGGCAAGAGCAGCACAAAGTACCGCAAGAACCAAGTTTGCCGATGGAACAGCTCCATCAAATTACTTGGTAAACGAGTACGATGGTTCAAATTTAGCCTGGACACAGGAAAATGCACGAAAAGCATTACAATGGGAGCGTAGACTGGAATTTGCTTTGGAAAGCCCACGTTTCTTCGACCTTGTTCGCTGGGGAATTGCCGAACCTACTTTAAATGCATATCTGGCTAAAGAAAAAGTTAGAAGAGATTTTTTGAAAGATGCTAAATTTACTGCCGGACGGGATGAATATTATCCTATTCCGCAGCGTGAAATTGACTTTACAAAAGGTTTGTATAAACAGAATCCGGGATACTAAATTATTAATTGGAGTAGCGGCTTTGGTCGCTGCTCCACATTTTATTGACAATGAAACTTACAACTATCATATCAATATTGCTTTTACTGATGGCTTTCGCTTGTTCGGATAGTAGCCGGAAGAATTCGGAAAAGTCAGGGGTCCATTTTGCAAACGCAAATAATGGGACACCAGTTGCCATCCATTTTTTTAATGATGAATACCACCTGTTCTTTCGCAATGAAAATGATAGTGTTCAAGTACTTGGTCAACTGAAAAGTACCAATTTATTGTTTTGGGAAGAAACAGCTCCGGTTGCCGAATTTAGTTCCGATAAAAATTTCAAAGCTGCAAGTATTGTCAGGGATTGGAACAATTCATCGGGTCTTGGAGACGAAAACGGACCTCTGTTGTCCTTCTTCTTAAAAGATAACATTGTTTCCTATTCTATTAGTAATGACTTTGGTAAGTCATGGAAAATGTCTGATGAAAACATTGATTTGGGCATCGACTTGTTTTTTGTAAACGATTTAAAAGTGCTTTGGAATGAAGATGCCCAAAAATGGATAATGCTTATGTTAAAAGATTATCAGGTTGAATTTTATTCATCGGACAATTTAATAGATTGGGAGTACCAATCGGTATTTGAGGCAGAAGATGCAGTTAAAAAAGGAGTGTGGAAAGCAGTTGAATTTTCTCCCTTAGAGTTGAATGAAACGCTTGAAATAAAATGGTGTTTGTGTATAACCACCGATACCGGCGCTCCAAATGGCGGTTTTGGCACACAATATTTTGTTGGCGATTTTAACGAATTTCAGTTCAACACTGATGATGATGTAAAATGGCTCGACAATGGAACTGATTTTTCTGCTGCAGTGATTTTATCAGATTATTTGCTGCTAAACAAGCAGCCTGTTTGTATCGGAAAAATAAATAATGAAGAAACAGAAGCTAATGAGCTTTTTTCATTCCCACGTACTTTATCCCTTATTAAAAAATACAACGAATTTTTTATCTGTTCAAAGCCAATTCCTGAGTTAAAACAACTTGAAAACAAAACAAAACGTATTGCAGAAAACGAGTTTTCAGGCGAATTGAAGATTGAAAAAAAGCAAAACCTTCCGTTGGAAATCAATTTGACGTTTGATTTAAACAACCGAAAATATCTTGATTTTGCTGAAGTTTTCGGAGTTATTCTCGAAAACGAAAACCACGAAAAACTCATCATTGGTTACCACAATTTGAGACGTTATTTTTTTATCTCCTTTCAAAATGAAAATGATGCTGAAAATGCAAAAGTTGATTATGCTCCCGGCATTATCGATAATTCAGAGGTGGATATTAAACTAATTATCGATGAATCCTCAGTTGAATTATTTGCCATGGAAGGACTTGTTTCGATGACAAAAAAATACAACTCACAATCTGTTTTAAACCGGATAAAACTATTTACCGAAAACGGTAAAATGAATTTAAAAGAAGGGAGTATTACTCAATTATCAGGAATATCAAATTAAAATCAAAAAACACCAGATATGATTAAAAGAAGAAAAATAATGTATGCAATCCTTGCTCTCGTAATTTTAGGATTTGCATGCACTACCAAAAACCAGCAACCAGAATCCAGCAACCAGCAACAAGAATATTACACCGAAAAATACCGTCCGCAATTCCACTTCTCCCCCGATTCAATGTGGATGAACGACCCCAACGGAATGGTATATTACGAAGGCGAATATCATCTGTTTTACCAGTATTATCCCGACAGTACGGTTTGGGGCCCAATGCACTGGGGACATGCGATTAGTACCGATATGGTACATTGGGAACATTTGCCAATCGCTATTTATCCGGATGAGCATGGCTACATTTTTTCAGGAAGTGCAGTTGTGGATTGGAACAACACTTCGGGATTGGGAAAAGACGGGCAACCGCCGTTAATTGCCATTTTTACCTACCACGAACCCAAAGGCGAAAAAGCTGGGAAAATCGATTTTCAAACCCAGGGAATTGCATACAGTAACGACAAGGGCAGAACCTGGACAAAATACGGCGAACCGGTTTTGAAAAATCCCGGTATCCGCGATTTTCGCGACCCAAAAGTAAGTTGGCACAAAGACAGTAAAAAATGGATAATGACACTGGCTGTTCAAGACCATATTGAATTTTATTCGTCGCCTAATTTAATCGACTGGAAGCGCGAAAGTGGCTTTGGCAAAGAACTTGGAGCACATGGCGGCGTTTGGGAATGTCCCGATTTATTTCAAATGACAGTTAAAGGAACCAACGAAAAACAATGGGTGCTTTTGGTAAGTATCAATCCCGGTGGGCCAAACGGAGGTTCAGGAACCCAATATTTTATTGGCGATTTTGATGGAAGTAAGTTTACCACAAATCAAACTGAAACAAAATGGATTGATTACGGCAGGGACAATTATGCAGGTGTAACCTGGAGTGATATTCCCGAAACCGATGGGCGAAGATTATTTTTGGGCTGGATGAGCAACTGGAGTTATGCAAATGTTGTTCCCACTGAAAAATGGCGCAGTGCAATGACAATTCCACGTGAATTGATTCTTGAAAAACTGGAAAACAATTATGTTTTGGCTTCCGTTCCGGTTGATGAATTAAAAACCTTGAGAAACGAGGAAGTTGCTTTGCAAGCTCAGGTAATTTCGGGGAAAGTGGAAATAGATACAAAACAACTCCAAATCAATCGCTCCGAAATGGTTTTTCAGTTTCAGCTTTCAAACGATTCTCAGTTTGGCTTGCCCGAAGAATTTGGAATTACTTTGAGTAACGAAAAAGGCGAAAACTTTATAATCGGATATGTGCCAAATCAGCACGAATTTTACACCGACCGCTCAAATGCCGGCGATAACACTTTCTCTGATAATTTTGCCGGAAAACACACTGCAAAATACAAAGTCGGGGAAATCATGGAAATCCGTTTGTTTGTTGATGAAGCATCAGTTGAAGTTTTTGTAGACAATGGAAAACTGGTAATGACCGATATAATTTTCCCAACCACACCTTATAATCAAATCAGATTGTTTTCATCCAATGGAAGCATTAAACTCAACGGTGCAGAAATGTGGAGTTTGAATTCTGCTTGGTAGAAAGTTTAGTTTAGTTAAGCCCGGTTCGTCAGTAGAGGGACCGGGCTATTTTTTTGCAAACTCCGAAGGCGAAACCCCAAACTGATCTTTAAAACATTTGGTAAAATACGAAGGAGATGAAAACCCAACTTCGTAAGCAATTTCAGCAATAGTTTTTCCACTGTTTTTTAGTAATTCCAGCGAAAGACGAAGTTTGACCACGTTTGCATATTCGCTGACAGACATTCCGGTCAGCTTTTTTATTTTACGGTACAAATGCACCCTTGACAGACCGATCATTTCACTTAATTCTTCCACCGATAATTCACGGTCTTTTTGTTCTTCCACGATTTTCGTGATTTTGTTCAGGAACTTTTTGTCCATTCTCGAAATCTGACCTTCCGTTTCTTTAACAAAAACGGGGCTTTTGTACGTCTCCAGCAATTTTTTACGCAGCTCAAGCAGTTTTTTTACCCTCACCTGCAAGTGCCGCCGGTTAAACGGTTTTGGAATGTACGAATCGGCACCTTCTTCCAAACCCTCCAATTTTTGTTCCTGCGATGCTTTTGCAGTTAAAAGAATTATTGGAATATGACAGGTTTTTAACTCAGTTTTCAATTTTCGTGTCATTTCCAGTCCGTCCATTTCGGGCATCATAATATCGCTGATTATTATGTCCGGCTCCTCTTCTTCTACTTGTTTTAATCCTTCCAGCCCGTTTTTGGCTTCAAAAATAATATACGCGTTTCCAAGGCTTTCTTTAATATATTCACGAACGTCTTTTTGGTCTTCAACAATTAACACAACCGGTTTTTCTCCCGAAACAACTCCTGCCGGTTGGCTTTCGTTGATTTCCGAAAATTCAGGATTGAAGTGAATCTCATCGCTTATGGTTTTTTCATGATTATGCAATAATTGCGAAGTTACGTCAACGATTATTTCATCTTTTTTCAAATGGGAATTGCCCATTGGCAGGCGAATAAAAAAGGAAGTGCCTTTCCCGGGTTCGCTTTCAACTTTAATTTTCCCTTGGTGGAGTTTTATGAATCCCTTGGAGAGTGCCAGCCCAAGGCCAGTACCGCGGAAATCCTGAGATTGTTCAACCTGGTAAAAACGGTCGAAAATATGGTTTAAATGTTCTTTTGAAATTCCGCGACCTGTATCTTTAATCTGAATCAATACTTCTTCATCAGGAAGGATTTTTACCCCAGGTTTGTACTTTTTTATTTCGATTGTAATATGTCCACCTTCGCCGGTAAATTTAAAAGCGTTCGAAAGCAGATTGAAAATTACTTTATCCAGTTTATCCCAATCAAACCAAAGCATAATTTTTTCTTCAGTTGAATGCATTTGAAAATCAATTCCCTTTTTGGCGGCATGTTCAGCAAACGATTCATGTATTTCTTTTAAAAAGGAAACAACATTATATTCTCCTGCCTGCAGTTTCATTTTTTCGTTTTCCAGCTTTCTAAAATCCATCAACTGGTTAATCATTCGAAGCAACCGGAGTGAGTTGCGGTGCATGAGATTAAACTGTTTTTGCAGTTCTGCCGGAAATTCAGGGGATCGGATTAAGTCTTCCAAGGGTCCAATAATCAAAGTTAAGGGAGTTCTGAATTCGTGGGAAATATTCGTAAAAAACTTGAGTTTTGCCTTGGTTGCTTCTTCTAATTTTTGTGAAACTTCAATCAATTGATCCCGCTGTTTAGAAATTTCATTGTTTCTTCGTTCAATCTGCTGCTTTTGAAGTTCCAATTTTCTATTTGCCTTTATTTTATTTCGGAATGCACGGAAAAGCAGAACAACCAAAATCACATTTAACCCTAATAAAACCAATGACAAAATCAATAAATTTCGCTGACTCTGAAACCTTGAAATTTGATTGTCAAGCACCAAATTCTGGTTTTCTATTTTATCCTGCAAAGACAAAACCTGGTCGGTTTGCAGTTTAATAATTTTGGCATTGGTAGAATCAATGACCACAGTTTCAAGCAAATTTTCACGTTCGACAGGTATTTTATTTAGAATTCTATGGGCAATTTGAATTGCTTTCTCTCCGCCTGTTGGATATAGGAAAGTGGCATCGAGCTCTCTGTTAGTCACAAACTGGATGCCTCCATTATCACCATATAAGCCATCAATCCCTAAATAGAACTTTTTCCCAATTCCGTTCTCCTTTGCAACTGAATGTGCTCCTTTTGCCATTACGTCGTTATAGGCGAAAACGAGGTCAAAATCAACCTTGTCGTCAATAATTTGCTGCATTTGTATTTTTGCATCAGCCCAGTTCCAATTTCCTGAAACTGATTTAACAATAGAAATATTGGGGAAGTCAATGATGCTTTCAACAAATCCCCGGTGCCTGTCGATTGCAGGTGTTGAGCCTGGAAGTCCGGTAATTTCTATAATTCTGCCTTTCCCTTTTAGAAGCTTTGCCGCATATTTGCCTGCCTCTTTTCCAATCAGGTAGTTGTTCCCACCCACAAATGCGGTGTAAGCCCCGGTTGTAATGTTCCGGTCAATTACAATAACCGGTATTCCAGAATTAAAAACTTTTTCAACAATTGGTGTAAGTGGCTCCGATTCGTTGGGTGAAACGATGAGTAAATCAATTCCAAGGTTTAAAAATTCCTCAATATCCCTGATTTGTTTATCATTGTCGCTGTTGGCATCTTTCATTATCATTTCCATTTCAGGATAAAATACCAGCTCTATCAGCATTTCGCGGTACATGGTTTCGCGCCAGATATCGGCTGTTGTGCATTGGGAAAAGCCAATGACGTATTTTTCTGCTGCACCGGCAAAGTCTGCATGAAAAAAAATTATTAAAACCAGGAATATTTTTTGAAACCGTTTAATTGCCATTCAGTTTGATCTCATTTTTTATGTCTTCGATAAAGATAGTAAATGAGAGAAAGATTTGAGTATTCATTTCCTGATTTATTCCCGTAAATGCCATAAAACCCCCAAATCGAAAGGCGACCAAACCGAAGTTTCAACACCCGTTTCTTTCAAAGCTTTGTTTACCCAAATATTGCAGGTTTTGAAAAATGAAAAACTTCCGTTGGCTTCGTAAAATGTATCGGTTTTATAATAGCCCGGAACTGCGATTTTCTGCAAACTGCCTTTTTCGTCTTTCTGAAATGAGTTTTCAATATAAATGTTCAGGGTATCAATTTGTGAACTGCAAAGCTGTAACTTTCTCCAAGTAGAATATGAATTCCGATAAAAGGTAACATGCATTGCAGTTTCGCTTTTCAGGAAAAGGGCATTGAAAGCGGTTTTGAAAGTAAGATCTTTCCATTCGGGGGTGTTAATGTAAAACTGTTTGTCGCCCCAGCCAAAAGCTACATATTTTGTATTTGGCAAAATTTCAAGTTTTTCAGAAAATAAAGGATCAATATTTTCAACAGGTAAAATTATGTCGAGATGAACTCCATTTGTTGTAATAAAAATTTGATCTTCCGTTGGGCAATTGATTTTTGGAGGATGGGTTTTTAAAACCGAAAACAGTACCGCTGATATAAAATATCCTAAAACAATACTCATTATAAATACAATGGCATATTTCAGAAAACTTAGAATTTTTCTGAAAGAAAACAGAATCTTCATGACTCTAACGAATAAAGTATTTTCCCGAGTTTTGAGTTTGAAACCCAGGGAGTAAATTCATTTTTGAATTGTGTATTAGTTCGAATTGCATCTTTCACGGCTACCGAAACGATTCCTAAACAGGGAGGTATTTGCGCATGTAAATTTATAAAAGATATTTTTTTCTCAAACTCGATATGTAATTGAGTAACAATATCATATTTGCCGTCATTTATTAACGTCCGGGCAAAAAAGTTTAACAGGTTACATTGTAATTTGAGATTACCGCTGTAATAATTTCTCATCTCTAAGAACAATTCAATATCCATTTCCCTGTTGATTTTCCATTTTTCAAGAAGCAGATATTCAAATACAATATTTTGGCTGAATTTTACATAGGTGTTGTTTTCAAGCAGATTGCCCGAATGGGTATATTCATAAATAATGCCTTTTGAGATTAAATCATTGTAAGCAATGTGGTGGTTTCCACTGGCTAATAACCTTATTTTTTTTACTGCGTACGATTCAATTCCCAATTTGCTCAATTCAATAAACTTGTCGATAATAGCAATCTTTTCTTCGTAATATGGCATCGAAATAATTTTCCGTTGAATATACCTGTTCAATAATTTTATTTCCGAAATTTCTTTATGTCCGTGTACAAGTTCATCTAAAAATAAAAAAAGCAAATAAAGATAACTGATTATGTTTAATATATTTTCATGGCGTGCAATCAGTTGTTGACTACCAAAACCTGATTGATAATTATTTAAAACACCCTCTATTTCATCTTTTTCAAAAAAAGGGATATTTATGGCATCGGCTATATTCTCATTCATAAAATCGAGGTTAAACCAACACGATTTAAAAATCGGATTTTTATTTATCTGGTAGATAAAAGGTTCAAGGTTCTCAGGGCGGCAGGTAAATACCATTTTAAACCAGGGCTGGTTATTTGCCATGATTATTCTTGAAATATTTTCAACCAGGTGGTGGTATTTTTCATTATCCGAAAAAATCTCATCAACATTGTCAATTAAACAAATAATCCTGCCTTTTCTTTGCTCAGGGTGATTGATAAAATACAAACCAATACTTAAATTAATTTTAAAATCGAGAAATTGATTTAACAATGGTATTACTCTGTTATTTGTATAAAAACTGAAAAATATTTCTCCATCGAGCAATCCGGCAATGTCATCTTTGTATTTTGCATTTTCATTCAGGAAATAGTGTTCAGTTAATTTAATCATCGTGCTTGATTTTCCATATCCGTCAGGTGCTGCAAACAGCATCGCACTTTTCGGGGATTCCATAAAATCTTCAAACTTTTTTTTAACAAAATCCCTTAAGAAAATATTCTTCGAGTTATAATCAGTTTTTTGTTTCAAAGAAATTAAACTTTGATGGGTTATGTCGAGTAATTTTCCCTTGAGTTTTTCCCACCTATTTTTGGCTGAGTTTGTGTGAAAATTATCTAAATAGTGTCCGGTGTAATCTTGCCAATGTTTATAACCCAAATACTTACTAAAAGTATCGAGCGTATATTTTGAAGGTTTAAAATTGTATTTAACAATCCCTAAAAAACGTTTGATGGTTGAAGCACTTACTTGACGATGGGTTTTTTCTTTAATTTGAATTGATAACAAGTCACAATCTTTTGCGTACAGAACTTTCTTCCCAATCTTATTCTGAATGTCTTTCCGAAGCAAACCATAAAGATCATTTTTCATAATTTCAATTGTGACAAATTACCTGTCATTTTAGCTTACTGTTAATTCAATTTAAAGTTACATAATTTCGTAA
>JBFHJA010000040.1:0-16084 GCA_041596165.1 Draconibacterium sp.
GTTACTGCACTGTCGATTTTTGCATTGTTCAGGTCGGCCATCTGTTTTTCCATATTTTGTTCTTCCTCCCGCATCCCCGACATCACCTGGCTGGCATCCAACTGAACTATAAATTCGCCTTTTTTTACATTTTTACCGTCCTGTGCCAAATCCAATATTTTCATTTGCCAAAGCCGCAGATCTCTGTCTCCCAGGATTTTTGGAGCGCGAATAACGGTTGCCACCAGACCGTTTATTTCACCTTTGCATGTAAGTACTGCTTCAAATTTCCCCTTTTTTACTTCGTAATATTGCTGATTTTTTGTTGTTGAAGAAGAAAAATAAACAACTGCGGAAACAGCAATTAAAATCAACAACGCTCCTCCTATAAAAAGATATTTTTTGTGTTTTGCCATTGTTTATTTCTCTAAAATTTTGTCATAATTAACTTGCAGTGGTGTATTTTTTTCAAAATCGAAAAGCGTCAAACTGCGCAATCTGAAATAGGAAGTCCAATAGTCGCGCAAGCGGTTGAGGTATGAAATTCGTGCATTTTCCTGATCGGTGCTGGCAATGTTTAGTTTGATAACGTCGATTTTGCCGATGAGGAAACGTTGGAAAGTTACATTGTAACCCAATTGTGCAACTGTATCGGCTTTTGCCGAATTTTTCACCTGGCTTGCCTGTAAATTAAATTCCATCACACTTTGAAAAATATCCATTTCAAAATCGAGGCGTTCCTGTTTAATTGTAGCAAGTGCCACCTCGCGGTTCGACTCGGCCATGGAAACCCGGCCTTTTGCCCTTCCCCAGTCAACTATTGGCACATTCAGGCCCATACTAAACCTTTGACTTTTATCGGGTTGATTGTAAACATCAGAAAATTCTTCTGATGATCTGCTCCTTCCATAAGTAGCAAAAAGAGAGGTGTTTAATCCGGTTTCCGATTTAATCCGTTTTACATTTTGGTCTTGTTGCAATTTTAATTGTTCGTGGTTTATCATTTCCGGATTATTTTGAATGGCTTGCAAAAGCGCCGCATCGGGGTTGATCTGCAGTTCAGGTATTTCGCTTGGGACAATACATTCTATCTCAATATTTTTTTCGAATCCCAAAAATGAGTTTAAACTTGCCTGCGCTCTTTTTTCTTCCAATTGCGCCATACTCAGGGCCTGTTCTGCATTCAGCAAGCTCAATTCAAGTTTTAGTAATTCATCCTGAGTTACTGTTCCAACCTGAAACCGGCCCATCCCAATTTTGTATAAAGTATCGGCATTTGCATAGTTTGTATTGGCAATTCCTTTTTGAATTTGCGCTGTTATCAGTTCAAAAAACTGATAAGTCGATTTAATCCGTAAATCTTCAACATCCTGAATAAACTCTTTTTTTGCTTTTTCAAATTTCAATGGTTCGATTTTTGATTTCCATTTCAACTCGTTGTAGCCGTTCAGTTCCTGCGAATAACCAATGCTGAAAGGTGTTGCCGAAAAAGAAGTGTTTTTGTCGCCTGCCAGATTTTTTACCATTTCCAAATCCGAACGTACAAACAATTGTCCACCAGTCAATCCAATATTTTGAAAAGCATTAATTCCAATATCTGAATTTAGATATTCTCGCAAGCGGAATTCATCTTCATTTGTGTCGAAATTATACTCTTTTTTCAGAAAGCGGTTGTAGTCCAATGGGTTTGTACTCAGTGAAATGCCGGGTCGTCGTTCGGCCTGATAAAACCTGTATTCCCAAAAACTGGACAAATACATATTTTTATTTCTGAAAGCGTCGATTGATTGTTTGGAGGCAATTTCGATAACATCCGGCAAACTCAATTGAAGGTTTTTTTGCGCTTTTGATTTCAAGGAAAAGCTGGCAATAATAATTAAGCTGATTATAAAATTTTTCATTTGTTATTGGTTGTTTTGATTTATGAACGCAATGAAACTACGGGATCGTTTTCGGAAGCCTTTTTGGCTGGTAAATAGCCAAAAGTGATACCAACGACTACTGAAACCCCAAATGCGATAAAAATGCTGAAAAATGATACGATTGTTTTTATATCGAAAACGGCTGTAATTACTTTCGAAAGTACAATGCCAAGTATAATTCCAATTATTCCGCCGGTTAAACTGATTAAAGTTGATTCAGCCAGAAACTGTGCAATAATATCTTTTTGTTTTGCTCCAACTGCTTGACGCACACCAATTTCCCGGATTCGTTCCATCACCGATGCCAGCATTATATTCATGATTCCAATTCCGCCTACGATTAGCGAAATGCCTGCAATAGCGCCCAAAACCACATTAAAAATGTTTTTCGTTTTTTGCTGTTGTTTTAGCAGAAGTTCGGGGATTGTAACTTCAAAATCATACAGTTCGGAATGGCGGCGAAGCAACATTCGTTTAATCAAATTGGCAGAATTACCCAGTTGTTCGGTTTCTTTCACCTGAACAATTATTTTATCCAACTGGTTGAGGTTGGGGTCAGTGTCGCCTTTGTCTTCCTCCTGTTCTGCGCCACCAAATATTACAACCATTCCGCCGCCACCCGCGCGTTGATTTGCCTTTGCAATTTCATCAGCCCGCAAAAGCGAACGATTTTTAAATCGCAGCAACATGGTTTCAACCGGAATAAATATTTTATTATCGGAACTGCTGATTCCCAGTTCATCAGATGCTGATGCGGTAAAATCACGTTGTTCGATGACGCCAACAATTTTAAGCCATATTTGGCCACATTTTATGTATTTTCCAATGGGGTCGTCCTGTCTGAAAAACTGGGTTTTTATGTTGTTGCCGATAACACACACGGGCAGGCCTTTTTCCGTTTGCACGTCGTTAAATTGGTTGCCACTTGCTAATTTCATATTAAATAAATCGAAATAGCTGTTTTCAATCCCCTCTAAAACAACTGGTTTGCTGATTCCGTCGAGCAATGCCGAGTAATTGAAAGAAATCACAGGGCTTATTTTTTCGATGGTTGGCAGCACTTGTTTGATGGCCTGAACGTCGAGAAGTGTAAGTCCTTTCGAGAATTTTTTGCCACCGGGTTTGCTGTTGTTGTCGCTGTTGTCGGTTGTTCCTCCATCGTTAACCGTGTAGGTGCTTGGGGTAATTACAATATTGTTTACACCCACCAGTTTAATCTGTTCAAGTATTTCCTGTTCAGCGCCGTTTCCAATTGCGAGCATACTGATTACTGCTGCGACACCAAAAATAATCCCCAGCGCTGTCAATATCGATTTAACGCGGTTGGCAATAATAGCTTCAACTGCAATCTGTATGTCGTGTAAATATCTTTTAATAAACATTTTATTGTGGTTTAAAGGATTATTTACTTACAGCTACTGCACCTGTTGCACCGGGCATTTTAACTTCCATTGGCATTTCCGTCGGTTTTTGTTCCGTTTGGCGCTTTTTCTCTTCTTCTGCTTTTTTCGCTTTTTCTTCCTCGTTTTTTCGTTTTATATCATTGTAAATTTCTAACCCGGCAAGCGTAAATTCTGCTGCATCTTCAGGTTCTGTCAGATATATTTGCTGGCCTTCGTTTAACCCTTGCCGAACAACAACAAAGTTTTCATTTTCCTCACCGGGCTCAACAATTTGTTTTGTGTTTTTTCCATCTGCCAAATACACAAACGACAGACTATCGTTTGTGAAAACCGATTCGATAGGAATGAAAAGCGTGTCGGTAAAAGCGTTGGTTTTAATTGTATTACTTGTTGTCATGGCGGGTTTAAGTTCGGGGTCGGAGCCGTCGACTTTTATTTTTATCTCAAAAACCTTTGCATCGCTGTTGGGCATCAACTGGCCCATGTTAGCGACTGAGACTACTTCGCCGCCGAGTTCTTTATCCGGAAATGCGTCGATTCCGACTTTCACTTTTTGACCTTTTTTTATAAGTGAGATATCGATTTCGTTGATGAAAGTTTTGGTTACAAGGTTATTCATGTCGGGAAATGTGGCGATAATCGGGCTCCATTGCGAAACGCGTGAACCGGTTTTTACCGTTCCCCCAAACGGGTATTGGTAATATGAAATAATTCCGTCGCGAGGCGAATAAATAATGAGAGCGTCAATTAACTGGTTTAATGCATCCACTCTTTCGCGAACCTGTTTGTAGTTGATAAATTTGCGGGTTACTTTGTTTGTTTCCTGCTGTGTAATTAGTTGGTAGGCAGCTTTTACCTGTTCGAGTTTACGTTTTGCTTTGTCGAGGTCCATTTCCACTTTTCGTTGTACCGAAGGTGCCTCAAATGCTGATTCCTGCACTGCAATTTCTTTTTCCTCCAAATCCAAATGGGCGTTTACAATTAAATCACGCTGATTACTTAAAGTTAAATTCGAATCGATTTTGCTGTCTTCATATTCCGAAAGTGTTCGTTCCAGATCATCGAGGGCGAGTTTTCTTTGCTCTTCAACAGCCTGGTGGTCAAGTGTTGCCACGTAGTCTCCCTCTTTAACATAGGTCCCCTCGTCAACTATATCTGTAATCGTCAGCGATGAAATGCGGATTTGACGATCGTTCATTCGTTCGGGAATCAAAATATTGTCGGAGTTTTCTGATTCGAGTTGCCCTGTTGAATACACTAGTACTTCGAATGGCCCGCGTGAAACTGTTGTAGTAAGTGCTGAATTAGTGTTTTTTGGCCGCGAAAAAACAAAAAATGCCAAAAGTAAAACCGCTATTATTGCGGCGGCTATAATAAATGATTTTTTGTTCATGATTTATTTTATATGGTTTAATTAATAAGCTTTTTATTTAACAAAAATTATGCCCTATGTTTTGAATGGTAAGTTCGGTAAATTATTTCAGAACGAATGTTAAATAAGTTTTTTTGTTGTTAATATGAGATTTTGGTATTTTAAGTCATTGAATTTGAGGGATAACCAATAAGGAATGGGAAATAAAAGAAGTGAGGCATTGGGGAGGAGGTTCAGGCAGGGATTGGAGCGGCAGCTTGTTGAAGCAGGTGACTTTGACGGCTGGCCGGCAGGTGCGA
The DNA here is from genome assembly GCA_041596165.1 of Draconibacterium sp. Lineage (GTDB taxonomy): Bacteria > Bacteroidota > Bacteroidia > Bacteroidales > Prolixibacteraceae > Draconibacterium. The sequence goes on from JBFHJA010000040.1 coordinate 4,976, forward strand.
CCGGAGGAAGCTTCCTGCCGGACATTGCCGGAAAAGGAACCTGCGAAACAACTAAAGCGGAAAGCCCGACCGCCTGCCCCAAAAAAATAATTGTACCTTGTTGCAACATTTTTTTGTGTTGCACTGTCAGATGTGGTATCTATGAATGACGGGGATCTTGTACAGCAAATTTTGAACGGCAACAGTAATGCGTTCAGGTTTTTGGTGGCGAAACACCAACGGCTTGTGGCTCATATTGTTGGAAGGATTGTGCAAAGGCGGGAGGATGTTGAGGATATAAGCCAGGAAGTTTTTATGAAGGTGTACAGGAAGTTGAATCTTTTCAGGGGTGAATCGCGGCTTTCGACATGGATTGCTAAAATTGCGTACAATACAAGTATTTCGCATATCAGGCGGCAATTGAAAAATGAGCGGTCGTATGATGAAAGCCCGGCACTTGTGGCGAATGAAAGTGATGAAATGCTGAATCAGAAAATAATTGAAAGGGAGGAGGCAAAAAAATACCTGCTTGAAATGATTGAGGAGTTGCCGGTGCATTACAGAACGGTATTGACCTTGTTTCATCTGGAAGAGTTCTCGTACCGGGAGATTGAGGAGATTACTGAAATGCCGGAGGGAACTATTAAAAGCTATCTCTCGCGTGCGCGAAAAATTTTGAAAGAGAAGTTGGAAAAAGTTGTAGAAGCTGAAAAAACAAATATTTTTATGGATTATGTATAACAAGGAAAAATATTTTGACACAGATAAATTGTTGGATGAAGTGTTGAAAGCTGATCCTCAGTTTGAGTTGTCGGACAAATTTGCTGATTTGCTGGCGGAAAAGATGAGCCGGAAATTTGCGTGGAAACAGTATTTTAATGAATTTTTGATTTACCTGGCAGCTATTTTTGGTTTTGTTGCGGTGTCAGTTGGCATTCAGTTTTTGTTTTTTGGGGCAGAGTGGAAGCAGTGGTTGCAATTTGTCCTTCAGAATATTACATTGATTCTGGGTGTTAATATTTTGGTGGTTTTTATATTGTTTGCCGACAGGGTTTTGTTGCGGTATTTTATGCGCAAATCGGCCATGGTAGAAATTTGATGAATGTAAGTTTAAACACCACAGATTACGCAGATTAACACAGTTTGTTTCTTGTCAGTCAATCAGACTTGAGCTGCTTAACGGATAAATTATCGTCTGTTGTTGCGGAGGAAAATTATTTCTTCAGTGTGCGGTTCTTCTCCAAATTTCATGTTATTCCGTTTGTACAACGGTTTCAATTTTAATCCATACAATTGCGAAATATAATGCATCGTTTCTCCGGCTTCAACCCGATGGGTAAGCATGTTTCTTCGGCCAGCCTTTCGGTGCTTTGCTTCAATATAAACTATTTCGTTTTTTTGCGGTCTGTAACCTTCCGGCTGATCATTGAATTTATATAATTCCCAGGCTTTTATCCCAAATTCCTGTGCCAAAATCTCGTAAGTATCACCTTCATTTACCACAACTGTTTTAATGTCATTCCGCAAAGTGATTTGATGAGATTGGTAGGGATTGATTTGCAAACTATTAACAACTTCTTTTGAACCTGTGTTTTTGTGTTTTAACGAAGCCAGTTGCTCGTTTGTCATCTTGTAATCGAGCCGGAATAGCTGGTTTTCCTCAATAATTTTTATTAACCGGTGCCCATAATCGTGTGCAGTTGCATAACCTGCTTTTTTTAGTCCGTGTGCCCACCCAACATAATCATCGGACGGAAGCTGAAAAAGAAAATAATAACGCGGATTGTCCATTAAAAAATTGGAATGATCTTTAAATGACTCCTCTACGGTATTGTATTTTCTAAAACATTCATTCCTCTCGTCATCATCATGCCTCACTGTTTTTCCGGTCCAGGTTGATTTACATTTTATGCCGAAATGGTTATTTGATTTTTGACTTAAAGTACTGTTCCCGTTTCCCGACTCCAAACAAGCCTGTGCCATTGTAATACTTGCCGGAATACCGCTGCGGTTCATCTCCTCGATAGCCAAAAGCTGGTATCTTTCAATATATTCATTGCGGGAAATTTGCGAAACAGCCGTTGAAATGGTTGAAATAAAAACTATTATAAAAAGAGAATATCTCATGTCAAACTTGTTTTTCATAGAATCATCAAAAATATGGTGTTCACCCTTCTTCCTAAAGTTTTGCAGGTTTATTTATAAACAAACGGATGTGAATTTCATTGTGTTTGGAGGTGATATTTTGACGTAAAAATTAATATAGAACAAATGAATTAACAAAAATCAAAAGGTTCAGGTTGGCAAAAATTCAATTTTTGTAACCATTTCGATTTGAATATTATGGAATTACTGTCATCTCCAATAAAAGTGTAAATTTGGCGAAAACAAACTGCAATGCACAAAAGAGTTTATCAGATTTTTGCGGATGAATATGAAAAACTGGCGGATTTACCCGAAGCCGATCAAAAATTAATAATGAGTGCCCGCGAATCGTCGGAAAATGCTTATGCACCATATTCCAAGTTTTCTGTTGGGGCTGCGGTTTTGCTGGAAAATGGCGAAATAATAAAAGGAAATAATCAGGAAAATGCCGATTTTACCGATGGTTTATGTGCAGAGCGAGTTGCATTATTTTTTGCCCACGCTACTTACCCAAATGTGGCGGTTAAGGCTTTGGCGGTTACCGCCAAAAATAGTTTTGGATTAATAGCCGGTCCGGCGCAGCCTTGTGGTTCCTGTCGCCAGGTTTTAATTGAAACCGAATCACGGTTTAATTACCCAATCCGGTTGGTATTGGATGGAGCTAAAAAAATTATGGTTTTGGAAGGAGCTGACAATTTACTCCCCTTTGCTTTTAAACCGGATGCACTGGGCTGAATTTACCGCTTTTGAACAATTTCATAAATTCATTCCAAACCACATCATCAGGTGGGTCAGCTACAATAGTTATCATTTCGTTTTTTACCGGATGCATCAGTTCAATTCTACGGGCGTGTAAATGAATGCTTTTATCGACGTTTGGACGGTGAAACCCGTATTTAATATCACCTTTAATGTATAATTTAAGCTGGCGCAATTGTACCCTGATTTGATGATGCCGGCCAGTATGTAGCTCAATTTCAAGTAAATGGTAGTTGTCGATACTTGCCACATGCCGATAGGTTAAACTTGCCAGTTTGGAGCCAGGTCGTTTCTCTGTATATGCGTAACTGCGGTTTTTTTCCTGATTTTTAACAAGGTAATGTGTGAGTGTGTCTGAATGTTTTTCAGGGCGTTTATCAACAACAGCCCAATAGGTTTTTTTTACTTCGTCGCGGGTTTGAAACAATTTATTTAAGCGGGGAAGTACTTTTCCTGTTTTTGCCAAAACCACGATGCCGGTAGTTGGTCTGTCGAGGCGATGAGGCAATCCTAAAAACACATTTCCGGGTTTATTGTATTTTTCTTTTAAATATTGTTTTACAATGTCGAGCAATGTTTTATCACCGGTTTTATCGCTTTGTACAACTTCGCCGGCCGCTTTGTTTACAGCTATTATATGGTTGTCTTCGTAAATTACCTGCACTTTACAATAAAATTTAAACTGTTTCGGGTTTAAGGTTTCAATTATTAAGCTTTGAACTAATATTGTTCCGTTTCATTTGGGAAATCGCCTGATTTAACGTCTGTTATATAATTTCCCACTGCACCTTTTATTTCATCGGCCAAATTATGATACCGACGTAAAAACCGGGGAGAAAACTCTTGCGTAATTCCCAGCAAATCATGAATTACAAGTACTTGTCCGTCAACTCTGCCTCCGGCGCCAATTCCTATTACTGGAATGCTCAACGATCGGGCAACTTCTTCTCCCAGTTTTGCAGGTATTTTCTCCAGAACTACTGCGAAACATCCAGCTTCTTCAAGCAATTTTGCATCGCTGATTAATTTTTGAGCTTCAGCTTCTTCTTTTGCCCGCACCGAATAAGTCCCAAATTTATTAATCGATTGTGGCATCAAACCCAAATGTCCCATAACCGGTATTCCGGCTGATAATATCCTGTTTACCGATTCTATAACTTCTTTGCCACCTTCCAGTTTCACAGCCTCGGCAGCGGTTTCTTTCATAATTCTTATTGAAGAGCTCAATGCTTTTTTTGAGTTTCCCTGATATGTGCCAAACGGAAGATCGACAACTACGAGCGCACGTTGCACAGCATTTACTACCGATCGGCCATGATAAATCATTTGGTCTAAAGTAATGGGTAAAGTTGTTTGGTTACCCGCCATTACATTTGATGCCGAATCACCAACCAAAATCACGTCAACACCAGCTTCATCAACCAATTTTGCCATGCTAAAATCGTAGGAAGTGAGCATCGATATTTTTTCGCCACGCTCTTTCATTTCTATTAAACGGTGCGTGGTAACTTTACGAATTTCGCTGTGAACCGACATTTTAAATAGTTTTTAATTTTAGAGCCACAAAGCTATACAAAGGTTTTCATCTGCCAAAACTTAGCTAAGGCATTAATGAATATTAACAGACAAGTTGAATTTGTTAAGTTTTGTTTGTTTACTTTGGGAAATAATAATGTTTACAAGAAAAATGAAAAAGTACACTGTAATTGCGATTTTGGGTCTGATTATTAATTTATTGCTGGTTTCGTCACAAAATATTTCAGCGCAGTACTATTTTAAAAATGCTGAAATTAATGATTTTCAGAAACATGAGTTTAACCATGGTTTACATTTCAATTTCAACTCTGAACGCGAAGAAACAAATGCTGAATTTTGGCGCAAGTATGAAGAGTTAAATAATGGAGCAGTTAAATTTCAGGTACAAAACCGCTTTTGGAATTTCATGGATTACAAACAGGAAAAAATAGAATTTAATATTGAAACCGGCCCATTTTGGGGAAATGGAAACTGGACTGATAATTCGTCGGGTGAAAATAGTCAAGCCGATCATAAAATTTATGGATTGCGAACCTTTGCCTCCGCTGCTTATTCAAGCCGTTTTTATTACAACAATAAAAACTATACGCTTGTGCAAGTCAATGGCTGGGGAAGGTATGATTTGTACAATCAAAATTCAACAGGATTTTCAAAAGATTCAAACCTTGTTGTTTCTGATTTTGACGAAGAATCGACCATGGATAAATTAAGATATGGAATTGAAGCGCGCGCCGGCTGGGGAATTGGTAGGTTTAAACCAATGAATAATTTCATGATTGCCGAGTATTTGTTGGAAAAGTATTATAGCGAACGCAATTTCTCGCAGGATGAAATTTTGAAGTTTGCCAACGAAATTGGACAGTTAAAAGGTCAGCGTAATATTAAAACCGGGCATAAAACAGATGTTGAAACAGCTCAAATGCAGGAGTTTTTGAATAAGAAAATGTATCTTATTCCGGTGGGTAGTTTGGAGGAAGAATGGAAAACAGGTGAGTTTCTACCCCGTGTTACAGGCAACAGGGCTGAATTTGGACCGTTTTTTAAATACCTCAACCGCGAACCCGATTTTATTTATGGTGGCTATTTTTTATTCGAACATGCCAAATATTGCAATGTGCGCTGGAACCGTAATTTTAGCGCAGGTGTAAATTATAATGCTTATAAAAAGCAGGATTGGATGTTGGGAGAAGTTAGCCTGGGTTGGTCATACTTTATAAAACTAAAAAGCCAGTTCGATTTTGGAATGAAATATATTCCCGGAATTGCGCTCAACGATTCAGGCGAAACAGGTTCGTTAAACCATGGATTTATTCCATATATTGGTTATTTTACGCAGGTTGACACGAAAAACCGCATCGACATTAAACTTGCGTATCGCATTTCGGAAGATGAAAAACTGATGCTCAATGGCCCTGAGATTTCAGTTTCGGTGTATCGGAGCAGATATTAAACCCGCAGGAATATTTTTTTCTTGTACATATAATAAAGAAGCAACCATACAATCATTATGTTACCGGCAACAAAAATTACTTCATTTATATCACCCATAATTTCAGTCCAGCCAAAGAAAAGTTTAGTGATTTTGTCTGTATCAAAAAACCGGCGAAAGAGATAAATGAATATTGAATTCATACCGATAACACGGAAGAAGAAAGACCATTTATGCCAGCCTTTCACGTCGATAATCCAATAAAACAAAGTAATCAGTAAAAACCCGATTCCTCCGGTAAGCAAATTAAAACTACCTGTCCAGCAAGCTTTAATTAATGGGTAAAAGGTGCTAAGCAGCAAAGCTGTTGCAATTAACGAAACGCCTGTAATAGAAAGCACCTTTATTTTTTGCATTTCCTTTGTTTTTTTGTCGCGCAAAAAATGCCCGGCAACCGAACCTAACAAGGTTACCGTAACTGCCGAAACGATACAAAGTAAACCTTCAGGGTCAAAAACTTTTCCGTGTAATCTGCCCGGTAAAAGCATCCTGTCAAAGTAACCGTTAATGCAACCTTCGGGAGTTAAAACGCCAGCACCAATTCCGGGAACAGGAACCAGCAACTGTATAATTCCGATAGAAACCAAAATTCCGCCAAGCCAGTAAAGTCGTTGTTTAAACGATTTTGTATAAATAACGATTAACGCTGTAAACATGTAGGCAAGCCCAATTTGTCCTAAAACACTGGGTAATCTTGGGTTTTCAAATCCATCGGAAAATACACCGTTATAAATCAATCCCAATAAAACAAGGGTAAGTCCACGGCTTATTGCTTTTTTTGCCAGTGATGATTTTGGTACTTTTTTTTCGAGTTTCGAAACAATGGCAAACGGAATTGCCACACCACTAATAAACATGAACAGAGGGAAAATCAGGTCGTAAAAATGAAATCCGTTCCATGGCACATGCTCCATTTGTTCAACAACCGGATCGAGCCATGCAGCACCCGTATATTTTGCAAATACTGTTAAAAGGTAGCTTCCTCCTGTAATCCAGAACATATCAAAGCCACGCAAGGCATCTAATGAATGTAAACGTTTTTCTGGATCGGAGTGTAATGATGTATTGGTCATAATTTTATTTTTTTTTAGGAAAGCCGAATGTAACAAAGTTTTTACAAAATATAAGTTGTAAATATTATCAGGGATTGTACATATTTTGATAATTCGGAAATCCTTCTTTTCTGCCTTTTTGTCACCGGAATTGACAAGGTTTTCCTGATTATTTAAAATTCCTGTGTCAGATTTACGTCAGAATTTTAAAAAAATAGTGGTGGCACAGTCATTGCTATTTCACAACCGTTAAATTTTAAAATATTAAATACAATATATCATGGGAAAAATAATTGGAATTGATTTAGGAACCACAAACTCTTGTGTTTCGGTTATGGAGGGCAACGAACCTGTTGTAATCCCTAACAGCGAAGGAAAACGCACGACACCTTCAATTGTAGCATTTATTGAAAATGGCGAACGTAAAATTGGCGATCCAGCAAAACGCCAGGCCATTACAAACCCAACAAAAACTGTTTATTCGATTAAACGTTTCATGGGCGAAACTTTCGACATGGTTACAAAAGAAGTTGCACGTGTACCTTATAAAGTTGTAAAAGGCGACAACAATACACCTCGCGTACAAATTGAAGACCGCAAATATTCGCCACAGGAAATTTCGGCGATGATACTTCAGAAAATGAAGAAAACTGCTGAAGATTATTTGGGACAGGAAGTTACAGAAGCAGTAATTACAGTGCCTGCTTATTTCAGTGATTCACAGCGTCAGGCAACAAAAGAGGCCGGCGAAATTGCTGGTTTGAAAGTGCGTCGTATCATCAACGAACCTACCGCTGCATCACTTGCTTATGGCATGGATAAAATGCACCGAGACATGAAAATTGCTGTTTTCGACCTTGGTGGCGGTACTTTCGATATTTCAATCCTTGAATTGGGTGACGGTGTATTCGAAGTAAAATCAACGGACGGCGATACTCACCTTGGTGGTGATGATTTCGACCAGGTAATTATTGACTGGTTAGCCGATGAATTTAAAAAAGACGAAGGTGTAGACTTGAAAAGAGACCCAATGGCTTTGCAACGTCTGAAAGAAGCTGCAGAAAAAGCAAAAATCGAGCTTTCAAGTTCATCGCAAACTGAAATAAATTTACCATATATAATGCCGGTTGACGGTATTCCAAAGCACCTTGTTAAAACTTTGACACGTGCGAAATTCGAACAGTTGGCAGATAAATTGATTAACGCCACAATCGATCCTTGCGCCAAAGCATTGAAAAATGCAGGTTTGTCGGCAAGCGATATCGACGAAGTGATCCTGGTTGGGGGTTCAACACGTATTCCGGCAGTGCAGGAAAAAGTGGAAAAATTCTTTGGAAAAGCTCCTTCAAAAGGTGTGAATCCTGATGAAGTTGTAGCTGTTGGAGCTGCAATCCAGGGTGGTGTATTAACCGGCGAAGTAAAAGATGTTTTGCTTTTGGATGTTACGCCACTTTCTTTGGGTATCGAAACAATGGGAGGTGTAATGACAAAATTAATTGAGTCGAATACTACCATCCCAACAAAAAAATCGGAAACTTTTACAACTGCAGCTGACAATCAGCCATCGGTTGAAATCCATGTTTTGCAGGGTGAACGTCCAATTGCTTCAGGCAACAAAACAATTGGCCGATTCCATTTGGATGGTCTTCCACCGGCACAGCGCGGAACGCCACAAATTGAAGTAACTTTTGATATTGATGCCAACGGTATTCTTCATGTCCATGCAAAAGATAAAGCGACAGGAAAATCACAATCCATTCGAATTGAAGCATCATCAGGATTATCTGACGATGAAATCAAACGCATGAAAAACGAAGCCGAAGCCAATGCCGATGCTGACAAAAAAGCAAAGGAAATGGCAGATAAAATTAATCAGGCTGACAGTTTGATTTTCCAGACGGAAAAACAACTGAAAGAGTTTGGCGACAAACTTCCGGCTGACAAAAAAGGCCCGATTGAAGATGCGCTTAAAAAACTAAAAGATGCTCACGCCAGCAAAGATCTGGCTGCCATTGACACTGCAATGAACGAGTTGAACACTGTTTTCCAGGCAGCTTCGCAGGAAATGTACAACGCTTCACAAGCACAGGGTGGCCCAACTGCAGATGCAGGACCAGGTGCGCAGGGCGGAGGTACTCAAGGCCAGCCTAAAAACGACGGAGAAGTTACTGATGTTGACTTTGAAGAAGTGAAATAATATCGTCTGGTAATGTTATTCATAGCATGACTATGAGTCATACTTTGAATAGAAAAAATACAATTTTTAAAAAGCTCTTCCGAATTTGGAGGGGCTTTTTTGATTCTAGATTTTAAGCGAGAACAATCAGATCAGCTCTTACTTCGTGTTAGTGAAATTCATTTAGCTGTAATAGTTGAGTGCTTAAAACACCAGTTTTCATTATTTTTAATGACAGGGATTTCTTAACTCCAACCTAAACAATCGCACATTACCATTGTTGATAGAAAACAACCATTTTTAGAATTACGGCAATGAATGATTATGAAGAATCGAGAAGGGCATTTTTGGCAAAATTAGGACTAACTGTTGGCACAACAATCGCTGCATCAACAAAACTTTCAGCAACAGTTTTGAACAGCAAAACGGAGTTCCCGTTAACGGCAGAGCAGCAGGAATTTATGGGGCATTACGAAAAATGGATGGACAGATTTATCCCCGCTGTCAAAGCACAACGCCAAAACCCGGAAGACAAGTTAGCAAAAGCCGCGATTGTAGAACTGAGCGAAGAAGTTGACAACAGGCGGTCGCAATTGATTAAGTATATGAAAGATGACAATTTTGCACGCTACTACATGACTGCCACCGAAAGGCTGACTAAAGAAATCTATTAAAAGGGAAAAGAGTCTTCGGAATTGGCAACCCGTCGGGGAACAATCACCACTGTTTCACGGTTATACTTAAAGTAATTAGTTAGAACAGAAAACAAAAATTCCATGAGAACGATTGCCATTTCAATTGTACTAATTCCATTGTTTTTCAATAGCCTGAGTGCACAACCCAGTTTGCAAACAAAAACAATTGCTGCCAACCTCGATACTCCCTGGGAAATTCTATGGGGACCCGATAATTTTATTTGGATTACTGAGCGGTCGGGCATAATAAGCAGGGTTAACCCGGGCACAGGGGAGGTTTCGGAAGTTATACAAATTGACGATGCCCGGGAAGTTGGTGAAGGAGGCCTGCTTGGAATGGTACTCGATCCCGATTTTCACTCAAACAATTTTCTTTATGTAGGTTACAATTATTATACAACGGGTAACCAGTACCGTGAAAAAATCGTCCGTTTTACTTATGAACCTTCATCAGGGAAAGCCGGTAATCCGTTGATTTTGTTTGACAACATTTCGGGAGCAAACAACCACAACGGTTGCAGGTTGGTTATTACACCCGATAAAAAGTTGATTTTCACAACAGGCGATGCTCAAAACACAAGCAGTTCGCAGAATATAAAAAGTTATAGTGGCAAAACACTTCGGTTAAATTTGGATGGAACTATACCTGATGATAACCCTTTTTCAGGTAGTCCGGTCTGGACATTGGGCCACCGAAATCCGCAAGGGTTGGTATTTTCGCCTGATGGCCAAATATTATACAGCAGCGAACATGGACCCAGCAACGATGATGAAATAAATATTATTCAAAAAGGAAGAAATTACGGGTGGCCAACGGTGCAGGGATTTTGCGACACTTCAAACGAAACTGCATTTTGCCGTGACAGTAATGTTGTTGAACCCATTTTCGCGTGGACTCCAACTTTGGCGGTGGCCGGTTTGGATTTTTACAATTCTGATTTAATTCCTGAATGGAAAAACAGCCTTTTGGTAACATCGCTAAAAGCCAGCAGAATTACCCAGTTGCTTTTAAATGAAAGTGGAACCGAAGTTCTAAAAACAAATGATTTTTTTACAGGAACTTTTGGCCGACTGCGTGATATTTGTATTTCGCCTGCCGGAAAAATTTACATCGCCACAAGTAACCGCGACAGTAGAGGAAACCCAAAAGCTGATGACGATAAAATAATTGAAATATCGCCTCTTACCTCATCTATCGACGAAACTGTCAATGATAAATTTTTGAGTATCACCCCAAATCCAGCCACCAATTTTGTCAATATTCGTTTTTTCAGAACA
>JBFHJA010000041.1:0-15821 GCA_041596165.1 Draconibacterium sp.
GGGAAATGCCCGTAACCTACCCAGTAATTTGGTGATTGTTTCTTTTTATCAGCTTCAATAGCAGGGTGAGTATGGAAAATACTAAACGAATTTCCAATGTTCATACCCGAAACGTGTTGTTGGTCGGCGTAATCGCCCGGATGATGATTTTGAACGGAGTAGATTGTGTAATCCTTTGTTTTATAGGTGTATGTGTTACCTTTCTGAATTGAAACACCATTGCTTTGCGGATTAATCATGCGCATCAAAACAGGTTCAAGATGCAACCATTTAATAAGTGTAAAATCCAGCATTTTAAAATCGCTGATAAACTCATTTGAAAACATATTGCAATTTCGAATATGTGTTAGCGAATTCCTTATAACTTCAGGATTGGTGAATGCTTCCATTCCCCACTGCATCATCATACTGCGGTTGTCGGTACCAAAATATCCTTCGGGTTTCAATTCCGGAATATTGAGACCGTTGTTCTGTTTAATGATTACATTGGAAGAATCTAAGGCAATTTCTTTCAATACTGGAGGAAGGGAATATTTATCAGAAATAACCATTCCGTACATCATTCCTTCTCCAGGTTTCTCACCATCACCCCAATAAAAACATGTAAGTCCGCCCAGATTTGCGCTCTGTCCACCTTTGCGGTTTCCCACGTAAGCACGACCACTGGCAGTAACAAAATAGGTTTTTATGTTTTGAGATGCAACATCGTAAAAAAGTAAATCCATAATTATTTGTGTCTTTTTTACAAGTTCTTCATCCTGCGCTAAATCAATAATATTAATCATACCACCAATATCTTCCTTGTAATAAACACCCGAATAGAATTCGATAAAGCCATATTTCCAGCGCATTTCAAGCCAGTCGAGAATCCGTTTGCGGGCTTTAACCATGTGTTCTTTCCCGGTTAGCCCGCTATTTGGGAAAACTGAGTCAGGGTATTTTTGTCCAACTAAATATTCTGCCGAGGCAAATAGAATCTGGTGGTTTTCACTCCAGTAGCACATTGAATTTTCGCCGGGTTCGTCCCACCAATAGCGGAAATTGAGAAGAACATCTTCTATTTTGGCTTTGTAATGCGCCGGAATACTGTCACCATATTCGTACATAATCCGAATGAGATTTACAAGTCTGAAATCAGAGCAATCGTATTCGCTGCTGATAAATTGAAGAGTTCCATCCAAATCGTTCCAGTCAGTTTTTGTTGAGCCGTTTACAAGCTCGAAATAAACCCTGTCCTGCCGGCAATCAATTTTTTCTTCCGATTTCATTGTTTTAGTTTCATATTTCGAAATCCGGATGAGATCAATAATTACCGTAACCATGATTAGAGCAAGCAGCAAAAATAGAATGTGTTTTAACCTGAATATTTTCTTTTTTGAAGTCATTTATACTTTTTTGTTTGAACTAAGCTAAACAGTTTAACCCTGATATCAGAGCGAATAATTAAAATCAGTGTTATCAGTGTTTCAGTGTTTAATTCCAAATTATGATTTTCAGTTTTTTTATTTTCTGAACGAAAATAACAATCACTACATTTTTAAGATTGTATTTTGAAAATATTGGGTTACCTGTGACTTATTTGGGATTAAATTTCCGAAATTCTATGAAGTCAATAATGTTTTGTGAGAATTTGAAAGCTTCATTAGGTTTAACCCAAACAAGTATTTTCTTTTCGTTATAAATAAAAATGTAATTATGCAATTGTATTGAAATTTTAAACGACAGGACTCCATCTGCATTGGCTTACCCGCTGCTGATTAAATAACTTTTTTTAGTACCTATGTCCAGCACTCCTGACCAGGAAATTATTTACCATGATCAGTTATCTTTAACATATCAAAAGCCATTGTCAATTCAGGTGTTTTGCCACGTGAAGCCGTTACTTTGAAAGTTAAGCGTGCCGAAGTAATTGACAAAGCAAGTGTTGCGAAGGTGAATAAAGTTGCGCTGAGGGAAGGTTTTATAAAAAATGAAAATATTCAGTTACTTTATTCTCCCTTAATCAAATCCAAATTTAATTGTCATTAAAACAGGTTCATTTTTGCCTGTTCCATTTGTTTTTGTATCTGAAAAAGCTGTAGCCAGAATATCCATATTTTTACCCGGTCCCCTCAGATTTCAGTACAATTCATCGGAAGCGTGCATCCAACTTGTAGGCAAGCCTTTCATAATGGGGTGTTCGAAATTGCGGGTCTCGACTAAAACGGGAACTTGCTCACCATGGTGGCCGGCACTTGCAATTGTGTCATCTCTTACTATTTCTCCATTTTCCCAGTAAATGTATGGTCCGGCGGTTTCATTTCTACCGTTCCAGCCACCCAAACCAATCATTTCATTGTATTCCGGCCAGTTGGGGAATGCATTGTCAGAGGATTGAACAATCACAACGCCGCCACCTTTTTGCACATAATCGACAAAACTTGTTTTGGTTTCTGCCGACCATTCATCGCCGTCGTAATCAATTACAACAACTTCATAATCAGAAAACTGTGGTTTGGAAGTTGACATGTCTCCACCTTTTGCAGGAGAACTTTAAAAACTTCGACATTAAAATTTCCTCAAGTATCTGAGTCGATTTTTTGTCGTCGTGCGAAGCATTCATTTTGATGGGGGCTGTAATTTATATTATTGCGACTATTTTCAAAAAAGGAGTAGATATTCAAAACGAAAACGATTTAACTGTTTAAGCCATGCCGATAATTGTAAATGTAGATGTAATGATGGCAAAGCGAAAAATGTCGCTTAATGAACTATCAGAAAAAGTTAATTTAACACTTTCAAACCTTTCCATTTTGAAAACAGGGAAAGCGAAAGCAATTAGATTTAGTACCTTGGAAGCTATTTGTAAAGCACTTGAATGTCAACCGGGGGATATTTTGGAATTTGTTAATGACTAATGCTTAATAATTCAATAATTCATTTGTTGAATTTCAGAATTAAGACATGAAAATGTATATTTTTATATCTTAAGCAAGTTTAACAATATGAAATCAGCTTTTCTAAATCTTATTTTATGTTTTTTATTGGCAACGACCAGCGTATTTTGTACTGCCCAAAATTCACTTTGGCCCGAACCAACACAGGAATCAAAACCATGGACACGCTGGTGGTGGATGGAAAATGCAGTTGACAAAGAGAATATAAAACGTGAGTTACAAGAAATGGCTGACGCCGGAATTGGCGGGGTTGAAATTACACCAATTTATGGCGTGAAAGGGGAGGAGGACCGGTTTATTGAGTATCTGACACCTGAATTTACAGAAATACTGAATTATACGATTGAAGAAGCCGCAAAACTTGGAATGGGCGTTGACCTTCCTCCCGGCAGCGGCTGGCGTTGTGGCGGTCCTTTTGTGCCGGAGGAAAAAGGTTTGTGGTCGCTGAAAATGCAAAAAGTGGAGGTGAAAAAGGGTGAAACATGGGAATTGGCTTCCGATTTAAAAAATATTGCAGCTGTTTCATTTGTTGATGAAAATGGCAATTCAATAAAGTTGGATGCAAACCAAAAATTCAAGATTCCGTTAAACGGAACAATTTATTTGGCTCAACGACTTAAAAACGGCGACAAAGTAAAACGGCCTGCCAAAGGAGGAGAAGGTTGGGCGGTTGACACTTTCAACGAAATTATTACCGACTGGTACCTTGAAGAATTCTGGAAACGGTTGGGGATTGACGAAGGGAAATTGCGATGTTTTTTTCACGATTCGTTTGAATACACCGGAGATTTTACTACCGATTTTGCCACTGAATTTAAAAAACGGCGGGGTTATGATTTGTCTGATATTTTGTTTGAATTGTCGGGTGATTGCAACGATGCGGAAAAAGTTGCCCGTGCAAAATCGGATTATCGCGAAACACTTTTCGATTTGGTGCTCGAATCATTTATTCAACCAATGACAAGCTGGGCGCATGAACATAAAAGTTTAAACCGCAATCAGGCACACGGTTCGCCCGGAAATATCCTCGATTTATATGCCGCCTGCGACATTCCCGAAACCGAAATTTTCAGGACTGTGGAACCCGGAACAGTTGATGTTTTTGTAAATAAATTTGCTTCTTCCGCAGCGCATGTAAGCGGTAAAAAACTTGTTTCTTCTGAAAGTTTTACATGGCTTGAGGAACATTGGACTGTAACTACTTCGGATTTAGTTCGCGCAACAAACCGCTTTTTTCTGGGCGGAATCAACCACATGTTTTTTCACGGAACTTGCTATTCCCCTGAGGATGCAGCCTGGCCGGGCTGGTTATTTTATGCTTCAACACAAATCAACAACAGAAATCCGCTTTGGCCCGAATTGCCGACATTATTCAAATATATCGAACGCTCACAAACCATTTTGCAACAAGCAACTCCACAAAACGATTTACTGATTTACTGGCCTTATTATGATGTTGCTGCCAGCGATGGCCGTTTGTTTAACCATTTGGGCGTGAACAAAGATGCGGGTTGGTTTAAAACTCATCCCATTTCCGAATTGTCGGAACAACTTACAAACGCGGGATACACGTTTGATTATATTTCTGATAAACAATTGATAAACTGCAAATTGATAAATGGCGAAATTATGACTGAAGGAAAAACAAAATACAAGGCAATTGTGGTTCCGAAAACAAAATATATTCCGCTTGAAACAATTAATCAACTCACCCAATTTATTGTAGCCGGTGGAAAAGTTTATTTTGATGAAATGTTACCTAAAAGTGTTCAGGGAATGTTTGATTTGAAAAACCGTGAGGAAAAACTAAGGCAAATTGAATCAGGAATTTCAACCGATAAATGCGTTGGAAATGTAACTGAAAAACTTTCAGAAAACAATGTTCAAGGCGAAAAATCACTATCCGAAAATGGATTTCAATTTCTTAAAATGAAGTTGAACGATGAAAACTGGTATATGATTTTTAATACCGATACGGTTGCAAAAGATGAATGGGTTGAATTGAGGAATTCTGCAAAAACAACCATTTTTTACAACCCGATGAATGGCGAAATTTCCGTTGCGGAATCAGACAAAAACAAAATCCACGTACAATTGCAACCCGAACAATGTTTGTTTGTAAAATGCTCCGATATGGAAATGAATTTGCCACATTTTGTTTATGAAAAACCTGAGTCGAAACCAAAGGAAATTGGCAGTTTGTGGCAGATTAGTTTTGTGAAAGGCGGCCCCGTATTTCCCGGAAACCTACAAACTGATGAGTTAATTTCGTGGACAAAAATGGGTGACATGGAAACCCGCCGTTTTGCCGGAACTGTTCGGTATTCAACCGAATTTAATTGGGAAAGTGAATCAAAACATGGCTTTCTTGATTTAGGTTCAGTAAAAGATTGCGCCCATATAAAACTGAATGGAAAAGACATTGGCACTTTACTGGGGCCAACTTTTAAAATAAAAGTGGATAACCTTGAAAAAGGGAAAAACGTTTTGCAAATTGAAGTTACAAACGTTGCTGCCAACCGCATCCGCGATTTGGATGTCAACGGAATTGAGTGGTACAATTTTTATGATATTAATTTTGTGAATATCGAATATGAACCGTTTGATGCATCGGGTTGGGAAATCCAAGATGCGGGATTGTTGGGGCCGGTAAGTATTTTTCCAAATTAGTTTAGTAAATCATGAAAGAATCAGTTGTCGAATTTAAATTTGAAGGAAGAAGAAAAATAAGTTCTTTAAAAAAGAGTTCCTATTTCGTTGGGGGGATTATTTTTCTAATTCTTGGCTTGTTCGGTTGGTATAAATTCAATGTGTTAAGTTCTCTTTTTGTAATATTTTCAATCGGAGGAATCTTAAATATTGTTTATGGTTTATTTGGAAAGGAATTGAGAAAAGAAAAAAATTATATTTCAATCTATACCAATGAATTGGAATATAAAAATTCTTTCAAAAAACCACAAAAAATTGAATTCAACAACTTGTTGGATTTAAGGATTGAAAAAGCCAATGTTGAATTTGTGTTGAAAAATCACCACCTTAAAAAATATGATTTCTCAATATTTCAGGCACATGAAATTGATATGATTTACAATGAGCTTGAAAAAATGAAAGCAAGTTTGGTTGAATAAATGATGATGTAAAAGTGGGATTTTTATAATCAATCCTTTTATAAAAGGAGTTCAAAATCTATTTAAAATAATTCAAACGGAATGATAAAAAAATTAGTTGTTGCAGGTTGTGTGCTATTGATATGTAGCGGAGTTTTTGCCCAAAATAAATTGCATCAATTGGCCACAGGTTTACTTGAATATCACGATTTATTTAATACTTCAATGAATCCCGGTGTTTCATGTTACCGGATTCCGGCTATTGTAACCGCGCCCAATGGTGATTTGGTTGCAGCAATTGACGAACGCGTGCCATCGTGTGCCGATTTAAATGGTAGTGGCGACATAAATATTGTAATCCGCCGCAGTGCTGATAATGGGAAAACCTGGTCAGGAATCGAAAAAATAGTTGACTTCCCGCTTGGTAAATCAGCTTCCGACCCATCGATGATAGTGGATGAGGTAACAAAGGAAATTTTTCTGTTTTATAATTATATGGATTTTGACACCGAGAAAGACATTTATTATCTGCACGTAGTAAAAAGTGCCGACAATGGTAAAACCTGGAGCAAACCCGAAGATATTACTTCGCAAATTGCCAAACCTGAATGGCATAAAGATTTTAAGTTTATTACTTCAGGTCGGGGCATTCAAACCCGGTCGGGAAAGTTGTTGCATTGTATGGTTAATCTAACCGGTGGATTACATGTGTTTGGGAGCGATAATCATGGAAAATCGTGGTATTTTATTGACACACCGATACTTCCTGGAGATGAATCAAAAATTATTGAACTGGCAAACGGCGATTGGATGATTAACAGCCGCGTAAATAAAAGTGGAATTCGCTATGTTCATACTTCAAAAAACAGTGGCCAAACCTGGGAAACGAAAGCAGATTCTGCCTTAATTGACCCCGGTTGTAATGCAAGTATTATTCGATACACTTCAACAAAAGATGGTTACGACAAAAACCGTTTACTTTTTTCGAATGCAAAAATGGTAAATGAGCGTGAAAATATGACGGTAAGAATTAGTTATGATGAAGGTTTGACCTGGACAGAAGGGAAAACGATTTATACCGGGGAATCAGCATATTCGTCATTAACCATTTTGGAAAATGGCGATATTGGGTTGTTTTTTGAAAAAGATGACTATAAGGAAAATGCTTTTGTAAGTTTTACTTTGGAGTGGTTAACACATGGAAAAGACAAGTATAAAAAATAAAATATATGAATAAAATTAAAGGATTAATCGCAGCTCCGTTTACACCTATAGGCATAAACGACGAAGTGATGTATGACAGGATTCCTGTTTATTTCAAATTTTTGGAAAAAAATGGCGTCGTGGGTGCGTTCATCAACGGATCGACAGGTGAAGGAGTTTCGTTATCGCAAAAAGAAAAAGCCAAAATTACCAAAACCTGGGTGGCACAAAAAAATGCCGATAGCAAACTGAAAGTTATCAATTTGGTAGGCGGAACTTCATATTTGGAATGTATTGAAGCAGCCCAACATTCGTCAGAAGTCGGTGTGGATGCCATTGCAGTTTTGGCACCTTATTATTTTAAACCCGGAAATGCACAGCAACTGGCTGAATTTGTTGCTAAAATTGCCGAAGCCGTACCAAAAATGCCAGTGTATTTTTATCACATTCCGGTGCTTACAGGATGTTATATTTCGATGTTTGATTTCTTAAAAGTTGCTGATTCAATGATTCCAAATCTCGCCGGAATTAAATTTACGAACGAAGATTTTATGGATTTTCAAACCTGCCTTAATTTTGAAAACGGCAAATTTGATATGCTTTGGGGGCGCGACGAAAATCTGCTTTCAGCACTTGTTTTAGGTGCGCGCGGTGGAGTTGGCAGTACTTACAATTATGCTGCCCCGCTTTATTATCAGCTTATTGACGCATTTGACAAAGGCGATTTACCACAAGCCCGGAAATTACAGCAATTGTCGATTGATATGATTCGCCTGCTGGGAAAATATGGAGGAATTGCAACTGGAAAAGCCTACATGAAATATGTGGGTCTGGATTGTGGTGAATTCCGGTTACCCATTAAAAACATGTCTGCCGAAAGTTTCGAAGCATTTAAAAAGGATGTAAAAGCTTTAAACATGGAGAATATGTTTTCAGCACGATAAAAAGTTTGTAGAAGATAATTTTAAATGAAATAAATAATGTCACCTGATTTTAAATTACTTGCTCAAAAATACAAATTCGAACTACTTAACAAAGTAATTCCTTTCTGGCTAAATCATTCGAAAGACGAAGAATTTGGCGGTTTTTTTACTTGTCTCGACAGGACTGGAAAAGTTTTCGACACCGACAAATTCATTTGGTTG
The DNA here is from genome assembly GCA_041596165.1 of Draconibacterium sp. GTDB lineage: Bacteria > Bacteroidota > Bacteroidia > Bacteroidales > Prolixibacteraceae > Draconibacterium. The sequence goes on from JBFHJA010000041.1 coordinate 8,392, forward strand.
CAAGCCCGCGAAGTTTGGATGTTTTCATCGCTTTACAACAATGTGGAGCAAAAACCGGAGTGGCTGGAGATGGCACTTCATGGCGCCGATTTTCTGAAAAAACATGCAAAAGATACCGATGGAAACTGGTATTTTTCGCTCAACCGACAAGGCGAACCACTAATTCAACCCTACAATATTTTTTCCGATTGCTTTGCCTGCATGGCTTTTGGGCAGTTGTACAAAGCCACCGGAAACGAAGAACATGCCGAAATTGCTAAACAAACTTTTCAGAATATTCTAAAGAAAAGTGATAACCCAAAAGGAAAATACAACAAATCATTTCCAGGAACACGACCATTGAAAGGCTTTTCGTTGCCTATGATTTTGTGCAATTTGTCGCTCGAAATCGAGCATCTTTTAGATCCCGAATTGGTAAAAGAAACAATCGACACCGTCATCCACGAAGTAATGGATGTTTTTTACGACGAGAAATCAGGTTTGATTTTTGAAAACGTGAACCCCGATGGTAGTTTTTCTGATTCTTTTGAAGGACGCTTGTTGAATCCCGGTCACGCAATAGAAGCGATGTGGTTTATCATGGATTTGGCTGATCGGTTGAAAAACAAAGAATTGATGGACAAAGCCGTTCAAATATTACTCAAAACTTTAAAATACGGTTGGGACGAAAAATATGGAGGTATTTTCTATTTTCTGGATGTAAAAGGCTTTCCACCGCAACAACTGGAATGGGATCAAAAACTTTGGTGGGTGCATATCGAAACCTTAATCAGCTTGATAAAAGCGTACCATTTTACAAGAAATCAGGAATGTTTGCAATGGTTCGAAAAAGTACATGATTACACCTGGTCGCATTTTCCCGACTCGGAATATGCCGAATGGTTTGGTTATTTGAACCGTCAAGGTGAAGTTTTGCTCCCATTAAAAGGTGGAAAATGGAAAGGTTGTTTCCATGTTCCGCGCGGGCTGTATCAGGTTTGGAAAACTTTGGAGAAACTGGAGAAAAAATAATGAATTTATTTAATACCGAAGGTATGACAGTATTATAGCAAAAAGAGGTGAGTGAAGTAATAAAATGCCGTAGGCATGACAGGATTATATCACCACTTCGTGGTTTAGAAATTTTCATTACTGATTTTCTATAATATTACCCACCCTTCGGGTTTTAGAAATAAGTTTTTTTGACGTTATCAGGTCTGCGACGCTGACAAGTCCGGAAACGTTTAAACCAGACAGCGTCCTCAGACCTGTCAGCGTTTAAATGCAAATACAAAATCAGACAAAACCAATAAAATTATACAATGACTTTAACCAAAACAAAATCATTTTACCCCTGGGTTGTTGTTGGCTTATTATGGGTTGTGGCCCTTTTGAACTACATGGACAGGCAAATGCTTTCAACGATGAAAGTGTCGATGATGGTGGATATTCATGAGCTGGAAACCGCCGAAAACTTTGGGCGTTTAATGGCCATTTTTCTGTGGATTTATGGTTTAATGAGTCCTGTTGCCGGGTTAATTGCCGATCGTATCAACCGGAAATGGCTGATTGTTGGGAGTTTGGCAGTTTGGTCGGGAGTAACTCTTGCTATGGGTTACGCCACCAATTTTCAGGTTTTGTATGTATTGCGTGCGGTAATGGGCGTGAGCGAGGCGCTGTACATTCCGGCTGCATTGGCATTAATTGCTGATTTCCATAAAGAAGGCACACGCTCACTGGCAATCGGAATCCACATGACGGGATTGTATTTTGGTCAGGCGATTGGCGGCTTTGGTGCAACTGTAGCAAGTAATTTCTCGTGGCAAACTGCCTTTCATTCTTTTGGGTTGATAGGAATAGTTTACAGTTTGGTTTTAATTGTTTTTCTCCGTGAAAGTAAAGATCGCGAAATATCGAAAAAAGTAATTGCGAACGTTCAAATCAAAATAAGCGGTTTTCAATCCGTGAAAAATAGTTTGGGGATGTTGTTGGGAACCATAAGTTTTTGGGTAATCCTGTTTTATTTTGCCGCACCGAGTTTTCCTGGTTGGGCTACAAAGAACTGGTTGCCCACGCTTTTCTCCGAAAGTTTGGGGATTGATATGGCTCAGGCTGGTCCGATGGCTACGATTACTATTGCGGTATCGTCTTTTATTGGGGTTATTTTTGGTGGAATTCTTGCCGACCGTTGGATTCAGAAAAACCTGCGTGGAAGGATTTTCACAGGCGCAATCGGTTTGAGTTTATTGATTCCGGCTCTTATTCTTTTGGGGTTTGGAAACGGAATAATTTGGATTGTAGGTGGCGGTGTTTTGTTTGGAATCGGTTTTGGAATGTTCGATGCCAACAATATGCCCATTTTGTGCCAGTTTGTTTCGCCACGCCACCGCGCTGCGGGTTATGGATTAATGAATTTAACCGGTGTTTTTGCAGGTGCTGCCGTTACCGAATTTCTTGGAAAATCAACAGATTCAGGCAATTTAGGCAGAGATATGGCTTTGTTGGCTATACCTGTTGCATTGGCGGTTTTGTTGCAATTAACAACCTTAAAACCTAAATTCGCAGATAAAAAAGAGGATTAACTGAATCCAGATATTATTCCGGAAAACTTCAAATCGCAGTTTTTCCTTTGCTGATTTTCTGTGCATAAACTATGTACCAGAGAAAAGAAGCAACTGTAATAATTGCCCCAACGGAATAAGATATTTCCTTAGAAAGCGAAAATCCCTCGGGAGCAAAAAGAAGGTAGGTTGAGGTTACGGCAGTCATTAAAAGTGCTGGCAGCAAAGTAATCCAGTAAAATTTTCGTTGTTGTGCCAAATAGATTGTAATTGTCCAAAGCACAATCATTGCCAAGGTTTGGTTCGACCAGGCAAAATAACGCCAGATAACACTAAAATCCATTTGCGTGAGTATAAATCCGACTGCAAAAAGCGGAATGCTAACAAATAAACGGTTTTTAATTGGTCCCTGACCGAATTTTAGAAAGTCGGCAACAATTAAACGTGCGCTTCTAAATGCTGTGTCGCCTGAAGTTATTGGGGCGGCAACAACACCAAGCAGTGCCAGAATTCCACCAAATTTACCAAGCAGCGAATTGGAAATTTCGTTTACAACGAACGCGGCATTTCCGCTGTGTTCTGTCATCACAACGTTTAGTTGCTGCACACCGCCATAAAAACTCATGCCAATAGCAGCCCAAATCAGCGCTACCACACCCTCAGAAACCATTGCACCATAAAACACCCGGCGACCTAATTTTTCATTGGTCAGGCAACGTGCCATTAACGGCGATTGTGTTGCATGAAATCCCGAGATTGCACCACATGCTATAGTAATAAACAGCATCGGGAAAATCGGGAATTTATCCGCATTTTCGTGGTAGTTGTGGATGCTGGTTATGTTCAATTCAGGAATTTGATAGCCTTTTGCAAACAAAGCGATTATCAGTCCAACGGCCATAAACAAAAGGGCAAAACCAAAAATGGGGTACACGCGGCCAATGATTTTGTCGATGGGAAGCATGGTCGCCAAAACATAATACCCAAAAACCACCCATACCCAAAATGTCATGGTTGCCCAGCCTGGAGTTAATCCGGCCAGGATTTTTGCAGGTCCCATAATAAATACCGCACCCACTAAAATCATCAGCAATACAGTAAAACCGCGCATGAATTGTTTGGTTCCGTTTCCCATGTAAATGCCAACGATTTCGGTAATGCTCAATCCGTTGTGTTTAATTGATAGCATACCTGAAAAATAATCGTGAACTGCGCCGGCGAAAACTGTTCCCAAAACAATCCATAAAAAAGCCACTGGTCCCCACATGGCGCCGGCAATAGCACCGAAAATGGGTCCAAGTCCGGCAATATTTAAAAATTGGATCAGAAAAATTCTCCACCATGGCATGGGAACATAATCCACACCATCCTTCATTGTAAAGGCTGGTGTGGTGCGTTTTCCATCAACTTCGGCAAAGCGTTCGATAAAACGGGAGTAGAAAATATATCCCAAAATCAATATTATCAGACCAGAAAAAAAGGTGATCATAACTTAGTTTATTAAGAACATGTTTGAAAAATTTCACTAAGAATAAATAGGTTGGTAGAAAAACAGATTCTGCTCATGATACTGTCCTGTATGAGACAATACACTCGTATATTTTTACCATTTCTACCCATGTTTTATTCCTAAAGGAAAATAAAATAAATAAAATTGAAGGTAAGTTTAACTCTATTTTTCATAAGTCAAAACCTGTTTTTTGTTTTCAAGTTCGGTTTTCAATGCTTCATAATCCACATCCTGAACAGCAATATTTTTATCGATAGCCATGCAAGCTGCCACTGCTGCCGATTGCCCAAGAATCATAAAAACCGGTTCCATGCGGATTGAACCAAATGCAATATGGCTACTGGAAACACAAACCGGAACAAATAAATTTGTGCAATCATCTTTCTTTGGAATAATCGAACCATAAGAAATAGAGTAGGGTGTTGATGGGTGTACCCCAATGTCACCTTCGTTTTGAACATATCCTTCGGGAGTGATATAGCGCTGAACGTTGTGTGAATCCATTGCATACGAGCCCATTCCAACTGGTTTTGGAACTTCGCGTTTTAGCAAAACGTCGTTTTCTGTTGTTACGTATTCGCCAATCATGCGGCGGGCTTCGCGCACATAAATCTGGTGTGGCCAGTTACCGTTGTCGGTAAATTCGTCTTTTGCCAAACCCCAGGTTGCCATTTTTGTACGGATATCTTCGGGCACGCGCGGGTCGTTGGCAACAAACCAAAGCAAGCCCATTTGATAATCCATGTGTTCTTTAATAATTTCCTGCCGGCGTTCGTAAGTGGCTTCCGGGTAGTCGTAATTCATGCCAATAAAATCGCTGCTAAACGGACCGTGATTATTTGTGTCGGTTTTTTTGTTTGGAATGTCATCGAACTTTTCAAAAAAATCTTTTCTGCCGGTTTGAAGCGAGCGCAATAACAATTCATATTTTGTAGAATCGTAATTCTCTGGTTGTGGAAATGGAATCCGGTTTTCTTCGTGATTTGTCATGCACATTCTAAAACAATAGGCCTGAATTTTACTATCGCCTGAACCGTATTCACCAGGATGTTCTGCTGAAACTCCGTACAACAATCCACTTGCCGGGTCGCCCGGTATTTTATAGGGTGATATTTTCGCCCAAAACCAGTGATTGTGATGTAAAACACCTGTTTGTACGCCGTTCCACTGTTCGTTGTATGTTTCGGTACTTTCGCGGCCAACATGATAACTTACGCCAGCTTCGGCCATTAAATCGCCTTCGTAGGTGGCATCCATAAATATTTTTCCTGAAAATATTTTTCCTGAAAGTGTTTTGAATGATTCAATTTTGCCATTGGTTTTTACAACGCCATTTTCACGATCGAGCCATTCATCGCGGTAAACTGTAATGTTGTTTTCGGCTACAAAATCCTCGAATACCTGCTCTGCCACACTTGGTTCGAAAATCCACATGGTACGGTTTTCTCCATCCATGGCAACAGTTCCCTGGCCGCGGTTTCCATATTCGCTGTGTTTTTGCCAAATCCAGGCAGCCGAATCGTTGTAATGCTGATATACCCGGTGGTAAAACTCTCTCGAAAGTCCGCCAATTACTGATTTGTTCCCGGTATCGGTATAACCCAAACCACCGGAAGTTAATCCACCCAAATGTTTATCGGGCGAAACTACGATTACCGATTTTCCGGACTGAACAACTTCTACCGCAGCGGTAATTGCAGCGGAAGTGCCGCCGTAAATAATTACATCGGCTGAAAATTGGTTAGCTGGTTTTTGAGGTGCAGTGCAGGAAAATACTGTAAGAACAACAAGAAAAATGATAATTGTAATTGGTTTCATTGGTATATTTTTTAATAATATTAGGTTTAAGTCTCCTCCGAAAAGCCAAAAATAAGAAATTGCCACGAAGACTCAAAGACACTAAGAAACACAAAATATTTGTTGTAAACTACTTGTGCTTTGGGAAACTTTGAGACTTCGTGTCTTTGTTGTAAACCATAACTTTTCGGAGTAGGATCAGGTTTTAAAATTATAAAACCTAAGTTGCGTAGTTTTGCTCAGGTCATTAATAACTTGGTCATGTTGTAACTGTAAATATTTTAGCGTTTTACACTTGGTTGAAACATGTTTGTGTGATTAATTTGGAAGATGCAACTTTGAAGTTGATTTTTAATTGACCAACTCCTGAATCAACGTAATTTTAGGTATGATAATCCTGGAAAAAGCACAATCAATCAATAAAATCAAAGGACAGTAGAGTCAAAAAAAGATAAAAATATATTTTTTAATCTTCTCAATAAACTGTAAATTGTATAGCCTTTTGAAGTTGAAATCCAGATTTTTTAATACAAATACCATTAAATTATGGACTACATTAAACTCAAAGGAAACAACGGAAGTGTACCCGACCCTTATTTTCAACATTTCAGTTTAACATTTTTTGACGACGGCATTTTAGTTTTGGAAATCAAAAATGGCAGACCACCTCAAGATCGAATCACTCATCAGGATAGAAAGCAAAATCCACCAGAAGAAATCGCGGGATTAATAAAAGAAGCACAACAATTTTCAACAGAAAAAAAACATTCCGCAATGGTTGGCGGGCCTGAAAAATTCATCGAAATAAATTGTAAAGGCAATGCTTTGAGAGAATTAACAGTGCTTGAAAACACGGTGGAATATGAGTTCTTTTTCAAATGTATTGACAGCTTTAACGCTGATCTGAGGATAAGACTGGCGGATATTTTATAGTTATTCATTTTCAATCATTAAATTTTTATAAAATGGACAAAGTAGGTAATTTGAATGTTGGGGCCATAAACCCCTACGCCTTGACAGAGGCACTAACAGGAAGGAAGATTGACTGGACAAAGAAGGAATCCATACATGTTATGGAAGATGCACTGGAAACCGATTACAATGAACTTTTTGACATGAAGTTTAATTCGCCCCTTTATGCCGGATTAAAACTAAATGCAAAAAACATGGCAGAACCGGTTGCCGCTTCTGAAATCTCGATCAGGAGCGAAAAAGACCAGGAAACTCCGGATGTTTCGAGCTTGAAAACATTAAGCGAGCTTAAAATTCTGGGATTGAAAAATTTGGATACCACAAAAATTAGTTCCGGCGTTTTAACACGGGGCGTTTTGAACTTAAAACTCAATGTACCTGCTATGGATAAATCGCTTTCCAAAACCCGGCTTAGTAAACCCCTGGCTGCTATTGTACTGGGACCTGGCACCGCTGGCGATTGGACTCCTGCAAACGGAGTATGGAGAGATATGGGCGATTTCTTTAAAGATGTAACGGAGTACAACGACCCAATTCAGGGTGCAATTGGAAATTGTTATTTTATTTCTGCCCTTGCTGCAATTGCCTGGGTTGATCCGTATCTTATTTTA
>JBFHJA010000042.1:0-15666 GCA_041596165.1 Draconibacterium sp.
AAACAATAATACTATGCTACAAACATGGTTCACAGCTAAGGTAAAATACCTTAAGGTTTCCGAAAGTGGAAGCGAAACAATGGTAAAAGAACAATTCCTGTTGGATGCAGTATCGTACACCGATGCCGAAGCCCGTATCATTGGCAAAATGCAGGAATTAGTTAAAGGTGGTGAATTCGCTATCGATGCAATCACCAAGTCGCGAATTGCCGAGGTATTTCCTTACGATGATGGAGAATGGTGGTTTAAAGCAACAATTCATCTGGTAACAATCGATGAAGAAGCCGGAAAGGAGAAACGCATTACATCGCATTACCTCATTATGGCCGACAATATTAAAGAAGCTTTGGCCCGATTGGATGAAAGTCTGGAATACCTGGTAATTCCATACCACACAACTTCAATGGCTATCAGTCCTATCGTCGATGTATTTCCATACGAACCAAAAGAATCAGAAATACCCGAAGGTTTTGTGCCGGTAGAAAAAACCATTACCGAAGGATTGATTTCGGAAGAAGAAGCTAAAGAGAAATTTCCTGTTCCCGAAGAGGAATAGAACTAAAAATATTTCGGGGGAGGGACACCCTGAAGGGATGGAGGATAACAACCTCGCGGTGTATAGGTTAACCGGCGGCGTTCTAATAAGTTAAACAGGTGGGCAAATCACATTCAATTTAATAACAGAGGTTCTTTGTTTTATTTCAACAATCTAAGGCCCACCACTTGTCGGATTAGCACAGTTGGTTAGTGCGCTTGATTGGCCTGTTATCATCACCGCAAAAGCAGTGTAGCAGATCACCGTCAGGAGGTCACTGGTTCGAGTCCAGTATCCGGCACATCGTTGAAGTACGTGAAACGAGGGGAGCGAAGTTAGGCATGCGCAATGACTTTGTTTGTGACCGAAAACCAGTGTACTGCAAGCAGGGGAAAGTAACAGAGGGGCCTCGCTTTTGTGGCTTAAATTCCTCGCCCTGCTTTTAAAAAGAAGTTCTTTAAAATATTGAAAATATAGCAATAGTGCCTTCTGAGCAAAGCTTTTGGGCGATTGGTTTAGGAAAAGTTGGACCAGTCGAATTTCAGGAATAACAACGCCTGTCAGAAACCATACACAACCCTGCATGTAGGCACGACACGGAGACAAATTAAGGGGAGTTGGCCCCTTTGGTTTTGAAACCACACAGAAAGGAGAGGTTGATCTTCCACTAAAGGTATAAGGGAGGGCATAAGATACGATAAATGACGACTACCGGAAACGCTGTCTGATCCGGGGTAAATAGTGAGGGACAGTCGAATTATACCAGAGGTGGAAGATTAGTAGCAAACCTCTCCGTAACGAAATAATCAGCCACAAGAGGATTGCCGAATAGGAACAATTCGGAAGTGGTTGGTCGGAGTAAGTACCGCAGATTAGATATGCGCAGAGTATAGAATAACGATGCACCGAATTAAAGTGAAAACTGTAAAGGTCCAGATCGATTACCACTGAAACTTGTAGGGGCAGATCCTACCTACTCCACGTCCTGTTGGGTTACACCTGGTATATGGGAAAATGTGCGCCTGACTGCAATGGCAAAGCAGCCGAAATATACAGGAATCCGTGAAGATAGAGGTAACGCAGTTAAGTCCTGGATGATAGCGGTACGGAGATAGTGACAAAATCTATTCACACACTGAGACATCATGTTGTAACCATAGTTGACCGCCGGGAATAGTCCGGCAACATCGCGAGGTAGAGCAGTCCGGTAGCTCGTTGGGTTCATACCCCAAAGGCCGCAGGTTCGAATCCTGCCCTCGCTACGCAAAAAGAGCAACAGCTCACATTTGAAATCCAGGCAATCCGAAATGATGGATTGTAACGGTTGACAGCCGGGAAAGACCGGCAATTTGTTCTAACAAATTTTGACTACAAAAAGGGTAGCATCACTACACAAAAAGCGCATCTGCAAATAGGGGTTTGGATTTGCAGCTTTCTAATTGTCTTAACGATACAAATTTTAAAGAACGTAGCTACCCTTTTTTAAGATAATGCGCCAGTCGGCGTAAGGTTTAGTTGGTTTAGGTTCTCCCCTGGCGACGGTCGGGGGAGTTTAACAACCTAATCAACCTTTAAAGTAAAAAACTAAAACAACTATTATGGATTCAGATCAATTACAAAAAGTATTTCCCGATACAAAAAGCTGCAGAAGCATTTCGCTTCACATGCTTCCTTTTGCCGGATCTGTTCAATTTCATCCCAAACAGAAGCTTCGAAATTTTGTGGAGCAGCTTCAACATGGAGGTTTCGAAGTTCACTACTACGAAAATGATGATTTCTATGTAACTGAATTCCTTTGGGCCGACGAACCCACTACCAAAATGTTGTGCGAATTCGTTGCCGAAACCGGAAAAAGCGATCTGCACTTCCATTTTTCACCGCTAACAAACCGCTTCGAAATATTCATTGAACGATACGAACCTACTTACTCAACATTAAACGACGAGGAACTGGATTACTGATGGCCCGGAAAAAGAAAAATAAAAAACAACGCGAAATGGCTGCAATAATTAAACAAACAATAGAAATTACCTGCAAAGAGGCAGACTGTAATAATACTTTTCGTTGGAATCCCGGCTTCACAAGCATACGCCCTAAAAGGTGCCAGACTTGCGAAAACAGGATTAAACTGGAGAAGCAACAACAGTATGCTAAAAACTACCAGGATAAACAACGGGCAAAACTGGCCGAACAACGCAAACAAGATGCCGGTTCCGGTGGTCGCGGAGCAGAAACTATAAACGCCAACTATCCAAAACTTAAACGGAATAAAAAACAAATTCGAATTAAACCAACGGTTAACAACGTTCAGGTAAATAATTCGCAACCAAAGGTGCGTAAGAAAGGTCGGAAATGGTACGATCTTCCAACCAACCTGTTAATTCAGCACGTTCAGCAAAAAATGGTTAATCCATACATCCGGAAACGCGATAAAGCCGTTTATGCCGGTCGCTGTATTTCGTGCGATCACGGAAAAGTTGAAGAAGCCGGTCATTTCTATTCAGTAGGCTCCACTCCCGAAATGCGCTTAATGCCCGAAAATATTCACGGACAATGCCACCATTGTAATGCACTGCTCGGAAGTAACCAAAAAGGATACAATAAGGGCCTCATCGCCCGTCACGGACAAAAATATGTACATGAACTACATAAGCTTCATGCCGACTGCCAAAAAGCAAATACAAAGCTCCTACGGCACGAAATTTTAGAAATAGCAGCTACCTACAAATACCTGTCGAAAAATCGTATCTGGGTATTTACTTCCGAAGAATTCAACACAATTCGCCGAGAGGTTAATGAGGCAGCTTAATTCACCTTTAAAAATCACAAAGTGAAACAATTAGAAATGTTTACAGACAATCAGATTCCCGAAGGATTTAAAACGGTTCTTAAAAAAGATTTACCCAGATCCGGCGAAAATAGGAATGAAAACATTTGCAACTTCTGTGAAGCTCGAAAACTATGTCAGGAGAACAAGGATGGTTGGTGTCAAAAATATTCATGTATGCCTTATTCACGCAATGATGGGAGAAGTGTAGTATTTAAGAAATTAACTAAAAGCGACAACAAATAAAACAAACAACAATATGCCACCTATTTTTTACATCGATCTGTTCAGTGGTGCAGGAGGTACAACAACCGGCATTCACCTGTGTAACGACAATGTTAAAGTTGTTGCATGTGTAAACCACGATTCAGAAGCAATTGAAAGTCATAAAGCCAATCACCCCGATTGTTTACACTTTATTGAAGATGTTCGCGATTTTGAAGTAATTAAAGCACTTCAAATACTGGTTAAAAAACTCAGAAAAGAACATCCCGGTTGTCTTATCATTCTTTGGGCAAGTTTAGAGTGTACAAATTACAGCAAGGCTAAAGGAGGAAAACCCCGCGATGCAGATAGTCGCACACTGGCTTGGACCTTATACCGTAAATGGTCGAAACGATACAAACGATATGTAAAAGGTCCGGGCTATTTACAAATGTTAAAACCGGATGGACTGGAGATTGAAAATGTAGAAGAATTCAAAGCATGGGGTCCACTTGATGAAAACGGAAAACCAATATCACGTTTAAAAGGCCGCGATTATGTACGTTTTATCCGCGCCGTAAATGCTCTTGGTTATCGTTACGATAGCCGTATGCAAAACTCTGCAAACTTCGGAGGATTTACTTCACGAAACAGGTATTTCGGGAAGTTCTTTACTAAAGGGCTACCGATAGAATGGGCAGAGCATACACATACCAAAAACCCAAAGAATAACGGATTGTTCCCCGATCTTCCGAAATGGAAAGCATGTCGCGAAGTACTGGACCTTGAAGATGAAGGCCGTTCAATCTTTCAACTTAACGGAAATGGTAAAATGGACTGCGAAGATACGCTTAAACGTTATCTGGCCGGTCTGCATAAATTCGTACCTAAAAACGAAAACAAATTCCTTCAAAAAGAATATTCAGGACACCCCGAATCAAAATGTTATTCTATAAACGGACCGGCGCACACTGTTACTGGAATCGATCATCATAAACTGGCATTTATACACCGATACAACGGAGGTAATACCGATAATAAATGTACGTCTGTTAATAAGCCGATTGGTTCATTAACTGCCGCAAACAGGTTCTCGGTTGTTAATACAACCTTTCTTGCTGCATACTATGGAAATGGCGATAATGTAAGCTCTATTGATAAGCCATGCCCTACTGTTCCAACAAAAGACCGTTTTGCTAAAGTTCGTATTCAGCATTTTACTAACTACTATTCAAGCGGTGGACAACATTCTGATATTGATCGGCCTTCTCCGGCAATTACAGGTGTGCCAAAACCTCGCCTTACTACTATTGTAATGATGGACCAACAATACGGCTGCTCAAAACCTCATGGTATTGATCGTCCGGTTGGAACAATTACGGCCAATCCGAAGCAAAACCTTGTTACCGTTAAATCATTTTTGTTTAATCCAGGATGGGGAAGCTCTACTTCTTCAGTTGATAAACCATCGCCAACAATTGTTGCCCGACAAGATAAAGCTCCTGTTTCAATCATTAACGCCCAACAAACAAACAGGCCATTCTTTGCTGTTCCTCTGTTCGAGGACCGGGAAAGCGCAACAATGACCGAAATAAGGATTTTCATGGCCTTGCACTATATCATCGATATTAAGCGAAGGATGTTAAAAATACCCGAGTTAAAACGCATTATGGGATTTCCAGAAAACTACGTGCTGAAAGGTTCCGAAACCAAACAAAAGAAATTTATCGGAAATGCAGTAGAGGTAAATATGGCTCGTGCTCATATTTCAGCCAACGTTAAAGCTTTCCAAAAATGGCACCAACTAAAACAACTAAAACAAGCAGTATAAAATGATAGTACGTTATTCAATTATTGTATTCGTAACACAACTAATATTTATTGGTTGTCGCACATGGAATGTTAAAGCTATTTCGGCAAAAAACATTCACCAGGTTTTATTGTCAGGCACATTTGTACATCTGGCATGGTTGGTTTCAATTGCCATTGGGGCCGTTTCAATGAACGAAATCATTACAAACTTTCGATGGTCCTATATCCCTATTGTTTTATGCTCGTTAACAGGTGGCCTTATTGGTTCTTACATATCAATGAAAAATAAAAAGCTGTAAATGAGCAAACCCACTATAAATAGACACCTCATCGATTGTATGGACTTTATGAGAGATATTCCTGACAATCACTACGATCTTGCTATTGTGGATCCGCAATATGCAATTGGAGCACATAGAATGCCAATGGGCTCACATCCTACTCGTACAAAAAATGGCTACCCTGCCGAATCGGTTGCTGTTAAAGTACGCAAAAAAGCAAAAAACAGACTGAACGACGGAAGGGGTAAACTCCGCAACCGCTTTCTTAATCAATCCGATTGTTCGTGGGACAGCGAACCACCTCCACCCGAATATTTTAAAGAACTGTTTCGCGTAAGCAAAAATCAAATTATTTGGGGAGGTAATTACTTCGACCTGCCTCCTACCCGTTGCATAGTGGTTTGGGATAAAGTACAACCCTGGGAAAACTTTTCACAGGTTGAAATAGCATGGACCTCTTTCGATTATCCGGCTAAAATATTCCGCTACTCAAACAAAGGAGGCGATAACAGTAAACGACTGGAGAAGATTCACGAAACAGAAAAACCGGTTGAACTATACACATTTTGCTTAAACAAATTCGCTAAACCCGGTTTCAAAATACTCGACACTCACGGAGGTTCATTCTCCAATGCTTTTGCCTGTTACTTATTGGGCTTCTACCTCGACATTTGCGAAATCGATCCTTACAAATTCGATGTTGCCGAAGAACGATTCTTAAACTTCCTGCAAGCTCAGGACGAAATTGCACAGTTTGGCTACGCTAAAACTGCTATCAGTAAAGACAATCCAATACTATTTTAAAATGAACATCAATCAATCAAATAAAAACGAACAGGAGCGTTTAAAATACCTCATCGAAAACGAAACCGACGGGTTTACTAAAAAATGCCTTCAGGATGATCTGAAAGAACTCGAAGCCAGTCCGAAAAAATACTGGTTACGCTTTAAACTTGATGCTTTTCAGCCCGGAAATATCGAAGAAACACAACGGGTAAACACCATCGCCGCAATGCAAAAATTCTATTCACAAAACTAAGCCCCTTTAGGGGTTTGGGGTAATAACCATTTTAATGAAAAAACAAGTATTCATAGCAGCAATAACAGCCCTGCAAAAACAAGAAGAACTCGACATTAAAAATGCTCAGTTACTTCAACAGGTATTTCCCGATGCCGACGCAGCTTTATACCCAAACCACTTTCTTACCAATACAATAGTTGAAATGCTGCACGAAGCAATGGGCGATACTTTCCGCGATAAATACGGAATGACCTGGACCGAATATTTCTGCTTCGAACTTAACTACGGGAAAAACTACAAACCCGGAATGGTAAAGGACAAAGGAGAAAATATCGACCTATCGACACCGGCTAAACTGTACGACTTTTTAAAACAACTACAAACCAATAATTAAACATGGAAAACGAAAAATTATTAGAATTCTACAACCACTTTAAAGACTGGTATAATACAAAAGTTGAGCAATTAACGCTATTGCGCGACAGTGATGTTGACTTGCAACTTGAAGGAAAAGACGGTAAAAAAATAGTTTTTGAAGCCAATAGCGAAGTAGCGCAAGGTATCCGTCTGGGCGCATCAATAGCAATTGATACCATAGGTAAATTTCCTGTAAAACTGAGTACTGAGACTGAAAACTAAAAGATATGGCACGTCCCGAAAGAAATAACGTCGATTACTTCCCTCATCCGGTAAAGCATGGTAAAAAAATGTTTTTTATCCGAAAAAAATATGGCAACGACGGATATACCGTTTGGAACATGCTTCTCGAAAAATTAGGCGATGCAAACTTTCATTACCTCGACCTAAACGACGAAACCGAATTAATGTACTTATACAGCGAATTCGACGTAACTGAAGAAACACTTTTCAATATTATCGACGACCTGATTAAATTGGGCGAATTTGATAAGGAATTTTGGGAAGAAGAACGGATTTTATTCAATCAGAAATTTATCGATTCAATTAACGACGCATACAGTAAGCGAAGAAACGATTGTATAAATAGAAACCTGTTAATTGAGTTATTGGAAGATAAAGGCAGGATTAAACCCGATAAATTCACCCGTAAACCCGATAAAGAAAAACCTAAAGTAGCCAATAATCCGCAAAGTATAGTAGAGGATAGTATAGAAAAGAAAACTAAAGTAAAGGAAACTATTTTTAAGAGAGAGGATTTTTTTACTGATATAGTTGAAATTTTTTATTGGAAGAACTGGAAAGAACCTTTTGAAGTAGCCGAAACGTTTTGGAACCATTACGAAGGAACCGATTGGGTGAACGCTAAAAAAGTGCCGATTGTAAACCCACTGGCCGCAGCTAAAAACTGGAAGAACCAAACTACCGAAGGAAAAAACTGCTCCGAAAGCATTTTGAAAAAATGGCAAATCGCCTATCATCTTATTAAAGCAAAATCGCCACAACATCGCGAATGGTTGCTTTCGTTACGGGTTATATACCAACAAACCAATACTCATCCTGTAATTTTCAAAGGGCCTCAACTCGTACTCGATATGATAATAAAAAACAAAGCATTGGGCGCAATAATGACCGATGCAATTAAAAAAGCTTTTGGCGACGATGTAAAGTATAAAGTAGAAACCGACGAACAAACTATTGCAGCATAATGGAAGCCTGGTACCTAAGTAGAAAACGATTCGAAAAACGAATTATAAAACGTTGGGAAAAACGTGGATTTAAGTGGAACAAAGGCCACTTAACACTACTTCCATACGCCTACAATACCCTTATGTTTTGGGCGCAATACAATCAACCTAAAGTATCTCAGAAAAATCAAGAGGTAGGACACCCTACCCTTTTCTAATAATTTAAAATTCAAACAAATGAAAAATGAAAATCAAATTTTAAAAGGTGAACCCGACTGCAAACCTGTTATGGAAGATGGTTGTGATATGGGGCAAACTCCCGGTCCCGAATTTCAGGGATTACCACAATTCGTAGGTGTTAAAATAATTGGAGCCGAACCAATGGATTTGTTAACGTTTAACAGGACCGTTAAAAACAAACCAGAAGATGAACTCTGCGAAAACGCACCCGGCTACAAAGTAGTGTACGAAGATGGTTATACCTCTTGGTCGCCAAAGCATGTATTCGAAAAAGCCTATAGTCCTGTACGGGAATTCGAACCCGGAATAGCAATCATGTTCCTAAACACCGAATCCCGTAACTGGCGATATGCTTTTAATGGCGAAAATACCGGCGAAAATGGTATGTCGTTCGGAGCAGCACTTGAAGCATTAAAAAACGGCTACAAAGTACAACGTGCCGGTTGGAATGGTAAAGGAATGTGGTTGATGTATGTTGATGGCAAAACAGGAGTGTTGCCGAAAGGGGCAAATTCACTGTTGCCGTGGATTGGAATGAAAACTGTCGACGATAAATTTGTTCCGTGGTTGGCTTCTCAAACTGATATGTTAGCCGACGATTGGATTATTATGGGCGTAACAGTACACCCAAAAGTACACGGCTACACCGATACCTCCGACTTTACAAAACAGAAAGAAACCCTCACCTTTGGCGATCTGCTTGAATTCTGTAAGCCTCTCAACGAAGAACAACTTAAAGAGCCTGTTCGTGTTCTTCGCGAAGATTCAACCATTCTCAACCTCGGCACCGAAATTCTCGACGAAAACTACGTGTACGATGTTGAGAACCCCGATAACGGCTGTTTCCGCGAATCAGATATTGACGACATTAAGGAAACATCCAGTCATGTTGTCGAAACTAAAATAGTGTACAAAAAAGGTACACCTATTCTCTGGGAAGATTTTTAATAACTCATTCCCCTCATCATTTGGTGAGGGGAAAAACTTGAAAACTATGGCACAAAATATTTCCAAAAAATCAGCCTTTGTGGTTTCAATTTATCATCGGAGTATTACCCCGATAGAAAACCCGGAACCAAACGGCCCGAAAAATAACATTGCAAATTTTGAATACTCAGTTCTTATTATCGACAATGTTAAAGAAATGATTGAATTTCTTACCCGTTACACCCGCTTTAATGAATTCAACAATGGCGACAGACTACAAAACAAACAAGACCTGAAAGAAGGATTTTGTATTGACATTTCCGAATTAGAGAAATTTAAAAAGGAAATCCTGTGGGATAAAATGGGTTATCCAGGTGATGATTTTGAGTGGAAAAGTTACGACGAACACATGATAAGTATTCGCCGACTACCGGTAGGAGCGCAAAAACGACACTATAACGAAGATTTATACTAACATGAAAACAGTAACACCATCTGAATGCCTCACAAGGCTCGAATTATTCAATAAACGAATAGAACGTTTAAAAGCCGACAACTACACTTTGCCTCGTTTGCGAACTCAGGATCTTAACGCACTGGTATTCGATATGCGAGGTTTTAAATATTGGGCATCGGTAGCTACTTTCAATAAGAATCAGGAACGGGCCAAAGCAATTATTGAACAGGCTAAAAATAACTGGCCGTATGCCGACAAATTGCGCGACGAACAGTTGTTTGTTAATTCCGAACGTTTCTATTTCACTAAAGCCGAAAACCGAAAGAAAGGCTCCTATGTATCCAGAGCAGTTTATCAGGAAGCCAAAGAGGAAAACAAAAAGCTTCTGAAAGATATTGAGGCACTGGTTAACGTAGAAGATTTCGAAAACTATTTTGAAGTCTCGCAAAAATGGATAAAACACTTCGACGATCAGAAAGAATTCAGAAACATCGTGCGAAAAGTATGTAACAAAATGGTACTCGATAATCCTGAAGAATATCCCGATTTTTTAGTGAATAAAGCAAAAGAAAACGCAAAAACACTGGAACAATGACACCAACATTTAAACCAATAGGAAACAACGAGCTTGTGCCAATGACACGCCGCTACCCTAACCTACCCAAAAAGGTATTGCAGCGCGATTCGAAAATTACCAAACGAATTATGATGGCATGGGATGTTGACGGAGATCCTGAAAAAGTACTGGCTATCTTCCTGAAAGAACGCAGGATGCTTTCGCACGAACGTTATTGGGAGCTTATGCGCTCGGTTTGGATAATTGCCGGTAGTGTTGAAAATTCCGAACTGTTCCGAAAACTTATGCAAGCCAATCGCCGGAGCCGGTATTTCTTCTCAACACCCGAAGAAGCTAAAAAATTGCGCGAACTACCCGACACCTTCAATGTGTTTCGTGCAACCAACGATTCTGCCGATGGAGGACTATCGTGGACCCTCTCAAAACAATACGCCGAACACTACAAGCAAGAATTCGACAAAGAAATGATTGTTATGCGGAAAGTTAACAAAAGTGATGTATTCGCCTATATCGAGCGAAATAACGAATCTGAAATTATAATTCTATGAAAACACTCGAATTAAAACACCTGCAAAATTATCTGAGCAGTAAGCTTAAATGTCACTGCATGGGTGAATTTACCAAAGAATCTGAATACACCGATAACCAGATTCCTGAAGTTCTTGAAGTTACCTCACTTAATGATACTTACGTTGATGTAAATGATGGATTTTGTCAATTCGAATATTTTGAGGTAACTCCTATCCTGCACCCCCTATCCGACCTCATCAAACCAATTCTACCCGATGGTAAAATTCCAATCGACGAACTTTTTATCATGTATGGCGGCGGTGTGAGTCCGAAAGGTAAAAAATCGTGGAAAACGAGCATGTATGAAAACGTTCTTTATTCACCTGCCGATACATTAAGTCATGGATTGATTAAGCACTTACATGAATGGCACTTCGCCGTTGACCTTCCCGAAGGCTCCTGGATCGATGTTAATTCACTTCCTGAAAATCCTTATACAAAATGAAACAACAACAATTCATACAATGCCCGGAATGTGGTACCGTTGAGTTGGCTACAATCGATCATTCAACCGTACCTTTTTCAACATGGATTCATCAATGTACAAAGTGTGAATACTATATTCAGGAAAGCGAATGGGATGCAATACCGGCACTTTCCATCCGTCAACCGTGGGCATGGTTAATTACCAACGGCTACAAAAACATTGAAAACCGTAACACCCTTAAAAATTTCAGAGGTTTGTTTCTTATTCATGCAAGCCAACAAACTGATTGGAAAGCTTTTCATGCACACATGGATAAGGCAATGCCAAACCAGGGAATTTACATGCCGCAAGAGAAAATTCAAACAGGCGGCATTATCGGTTACGCCACAATAACCGACTGTGTACAAAAATCAGATTCGCCCTGGTTCGTAGGTCCCAATGGTTTTGTTATCGAAAAACCTCATCCTCTACCCTTCACTCCCTGTAAAGGTGCACTCGGATTTTTTCAACCTAAAATATTTACAAAATGAAAGCACTATTATTCTTACTGGCCTTTGTACTTATTCTTGGAGGATTGGCAACATGGGCCTACAACCGAATTACAATTAAGGACCGCGATGCTGAACGTATACGGCACCAACGACTATTAAACCGAGAGTACGAAACCGATCCAACCGTTTGCCGGGGATGTGGACATAAACACCCACTGGTTGAAGAAATTGGCTGCTGCGGATCTTGTGCCTCTAAAACTTATGGCGATTCACCCTATTTAAACGAAACGGCATGAAAGTAAAATTATCCAAAGGTTTTGAATTTAAAAGATCGGAGTACGATTCTATTTATGAATGGGATTGTTTCTGTCAAGCCGGAACAAGTGGAATTGTCTTTTCAACTGAAGGCAATTATGAAACCGCTTTCTTTGAAGCATTCCCAAACAATCCAAGTTGTTTCATAAGAGGTGAAGGAAAAGACCTTGATGAAGCAGAAAAAAAGGCATGGGATAAATATCAAAAGATTCTTGTATGTGATCATGAAATGGAGCGTCGTGATCGAAAAGATGGATATGGCTACTGCAAACACTGTTCGTACTCATCAAAGGTATTTGAACCATTAACAAAGTGTTGTAAATGTAATACTCCAACAAATTATTCTACCGACTATAAAGGAAATCATTATTGTAAAAAACACGATAGATGTAAGCCTAAGAATCCAAACCCTACAAAATGGGAGTTACATCGTGAAAGAAAAAGGCTTCCACGAAAGTTAAAAAAGAAACTTAAATCAGCAGCAACACAAATATTCAGACTTAACGGTCATTCTGATAAAGTTTATTTAACCGTGACACTTCTCACCAGATTCACATGTGGTAATAGGGAAATATCACTTCTATTTAAAAAACAACAAAAGAATCTCATTGAGAAATCAGAATATGCAATACGCTTTTTTGGTAAAAAATATTAGAGCTATGAGTTTGAGATACCGCGATCTACCCGAAATACCTGCCGATCAACTACGCAAAGGAAACATTGTTACAACCGGACCAGTGCAGGTAACTATTAAATCAGTTTCCGAAAACTATTGCCGTGTAGTATTTCATCATCCTGTAAACGGCGATTATGTCGAGCTGCGTAAACGGTCCGAATTACGCCCGGTAGTAGTTAACGAATTTCGTATTGAAAAGCTTGGATTCAAAAAGATAAACAAATCCGATTTCTACCACCTCGATAGTAATGTTATGGTTCGTTACAATGGCGAAGATGTTTTCCATTTATGGAAAGGAGGATGCACCCGATTAATTGCCCAGGGAAACTTCCTTCACCACCTCCAGAACCTCATCAACGATTTATCAATTAAAGAATTTAAACTATAAGAAAATGGGATTTCGAATAATGAACAGAGAATTGGACGGTATTTCACTAACCGGTCCTGAGTGTATAAAAACCTACGAAGAATATAGGAAATACCATATCAATCCTAATTCAACTCTTTATGGCGATGTACTTGTAGAAACGAGGCGAGTGTTCTCAGGTGTTTGTTTTAAGCTGAAAATTTACTTCAAACAACATTGGTACTGGAAACCTCACAAACATTGGAAATACGGCATGTATTACTTCCACTGGCTATTCTTTATGTTCTGGTTCGAAAAAGAATTTATTGAGGTTACTGATAAAATAATCAAAGATCATCTTTCTGAATTAAACGATACAAAAAATTAAACTATGCCACTAAACAAAAGCAAAGGAAACATGTACCCATGGGTTACTCATACCTTTAACCCACTGGGCGGCGAATGTCCTCATCGCTGCTCTTACTGCAGCACAAACAAATTAAAACGTTGGCCCGGTATAAAATCAAAGTATTCGGGTAAACCACGTTTGTACGAAAGCGAGTTAAAAACAAACCTCGGATCCGGAAACTTTATTTTCGTTTGCGCCCAAAGCGATTTATTTGCCGAAGCTGTTCCAAACGAAATAATTGAAAAAGTACTGTTGTATTGTATGCGTTTTGATAACAAGTACCTGTTCCAAACAAAAAACCCAAAACGTTTACTCAGCTTCCAAAACGAACTAAAGGCACTCGATTTTGTATTGTGCACAACAATAGAAACCAACCGGCACTACACTACCGAAATGCGCGATTGCCCAAAACCCGAAGATCGCGCCCACTGGATGAATGAAATAGCTCACGAATTCGGATTTAATTACCCGAACGAAAAACTCTATGTTACCATCGAGCCAATAATGGATTTCGATCTTCACCAATTCGATACATTAATAGAAACCTGTTTGGCTACCCAGGTAAATATCGGGGCCAACTCCGATGCCAAACGACCCGTTCCCGAACCTTCAAAAGAAAAGGTTAACGCTCTTATTAAATGCCTCGAAAAGCATACTACTGTAAAAGTAAAATCAAACCTTCAACGAATCATAGGCCCTCCATAGTGGAGTATATTAATTTGTTGTAAACACGTTTTAATGTGTTACAACGGTAAATGTAAATTTTCGGTGCATCACAACTTTGATTAAATGCTGCTGCGTAGTTTTTTAGTTTTTAGGGAGGGGATTTCTTTAGATTTATTACAAATAACCACAAATGTGGAAAATAATTTGCAAAACACTTGCATAATAACCACAATCGTGGTATATTTGAAGTATAGAAAATCAAAAAGGCGACCCGCCTGTCAGGGTAAACACCGAGTACCATGAATACTCCTTCCAATTTTCCTTTCGAGCTTCGCCAACAGAAGCAAGTTTTAGTTGCAACTTTTGCAGACCGCAGAAATGCAAAAGAGTACAGACGTCAATTAGAGATTGGCACAGTGCATAATACTTTAGGTTCTACCAGAGGTAGGATTGTAGAGAAAGCAAAAGGAGTATTCGCCGTTTATGCCTTTTAGATGTTCAGCCCTTCGGGGCTGTTCAATGACAATGAACACTTAATTATAATGAACATGCAAAACGAAAAAACACTTTTAGATTTAGGATTTAGACATTATCCCGAATGGGATTGTAACGAAACTGGTACTCGTGAATATAGGTTAGATTATAAAGGATTGATTTTTCTGGCGCATGTTTGGAACGAAAAACAAGGATACCCAAACGAAAAGCAATTTGTTGCTTTAGGTGTTATTGTTAGAAATGATAGATTAGTTGACAGGTGGCGTGATTGCTGCTCTGAAGGAAGTATAAAA
This sequence comes from Draconibacterium sp., assembly GCA_041596165.1. GTDB lineage: Bacteria > Bacteroidota > Bacteroidia > Bacteroidales > Prolixibacteraceae > Draconibacterium. The sequence continues at coordinate 15,174 of JBFHJA010000042.1, forward strand.
AGAAAAATTGACCATGAGTATAAAAGAGCTAATAAACTGGGGAGAATTAAGCAGAATGTTGACAGGCGACCGCATGAATATACGCAAAAACAGAGTGCCAAAAAAGTATAAAGAAAGCGTTGATAGTTTGATTAAACACCTTGAAGAATGGGAGACTCAAAATCCAAACGGTTTTGAAGAAACCGAAGCGGGAGGGCAAAACTAAAAAACGGTAAATTATGCTCCGCCTTTAATTAAATGAAACGCAGCACTGAAATTTACATATTGTTAGCAAAGCGAAACGTAGTGAAGCGTCTGGTTTGCCGTGACCGATGCTTCATTTTTAAACCACTTATTTCACGGCAAACTTGTTGCTAACGGCTTGCAACATGAGTAGTTGCGAACCACAAACTTTTATAATTTAGTATAAACTTGACAAGCAATTACTTATGTTGCTTGTTAGCAATCTTTTTAAAATTATGAGGCGATTAACAGAACAAGACCGAAAAATGTA
>JBFHJA010000043.1:0-15554 GCA_041596165.1 Draconibacterium sp.
AGTTTAGGACGACCATTAACAGTGAACGGTGAAATTGACTACAAAACCACCGAAGAAATAAACGTGGATTTGAATGTAAAAGCCGATAAAATTCAATTAATGAATACAAAGGAGGCGAAGAATACACCTTTGTTTGGAAAAATTATTGTGAATTCGGGACTTAATATTGGCGGTTCAATTTTCAGCCCGACTATAAAAGGAGATGTTGAACTCGAAAGCGGCACCAACCTTACTTACCAGTTAATTCAGGATTTATCAGTGGGAAGTTCGCAAACAGATGTAATTTTTGCAGCAATAAACGACAGTTTGCAGGTGATTTATCCGCAAAGCGAAAAAGTGGCACCCCCCACAAAAATGCCAATGGTAGAAACAACAATCAGTATAAATCCCAAAAGCATTTTTAATGTAAAAATTGATGATATGTATAGTTTTGACATTACAATTGCCGGAAGCGGATTACTGAACTATAATATGCTGCCCAATAATACAATGAGCCTGAATGGTGTTTACGAAATAAAAACCGGCGATTGTAAACTGAAAATTACGGGCTGGCCGTTAAAAGACTTCGACATAACACCCGGAAGTTCATTTCGTTGGAATGGCAGCATCGACAACCCTGAACTTAACATTGAAGCCTCTTCGAAAGTGAAGGGTGCTTACATGAACCCCATCGACAATAAAAGACGGGTTGTAAACTTTGTTGTGTCGATGCAAATAAAAAACAAGCTTTCCGACCTCGGTATAGTTTTCGATATAAAAAGCGCCGACCAATATATTTCAAGTGTAATAAGCTCATTGTCAACCGATGAAAAAATGCGCCAGGCAATTAACCTGTTGCTTTTCGAAACAATTGATTTGCCGGGGATAGAAAAATCAAGCAACTATATTTCATCGCAAATCACAAGTTTCTGGGAGTCGCAATTGAATTCGCTAACAAAAACCACGCTGAATAAAACGCAACTTTCTTTTGGCATCGACACCTACAATGAGGAAAACCTGGAAGGTGACCAACAGGAAAAAACAAGTTTTACCTACGAAATGGAACGCAAATTCATGAACGACCGCGCAACAGTGAAAATTTCGGGAAAACTGAACGACTACAACGAAGGCGCATACCAAACAAACAGTCTTTTTGAAAATTTTATCTTCGAATATGCGCTGGATTCGCTTAATTCCAAAAACCTGAAACTATATCAGAAACGAGATTATGAAGACATGCTGGAAGGTGAAATTGTGAAATACGGAGTTGGTTTTTTATACCGAAAAAACTACAGAACCTTGAAAGATATCTGGCAACGCAAAAAGAAACAAAAGGTGGAAAAACCAGAAAACACGGAAAAATAAACATGCGAAACCGGCACAAAATATCATTTTTTATTGTGGCTATTTCAGCGTTGCTGCCTAGTTCATGCTCGAATACGAAGTTTCTGACAGGGGACGAAATGCTGTATGTTGGTCGTAAAAAAATTGAGGTAACAAGCAATGAGAAAGTAAAAAGTTCGAAATCAGTGGAAGAGATTGCTGACGGTGTAACTTCATTTCAACCCAACAATGCGTTGATGGGCAAACGGGTTTTACCACCCTTCGGTTTATGGTTCTACAATTACCGGAAACCTGTAGAGGGCAAAAAAGGCGGATTTTTATATCGAAAGTTAAAAAAAGAACCGGTTTTGCTGCTTCACGTCAACCCCGAACAGCGAACGCTGAAAATTAAATCGGAACTTTTTGGAAACGGTTATTTTAACGCTGATGCAACTTATGCAATCGACACATTACAGAACGACAAGCGAAAAGCAAAGATTTCGTATTACATAGAAGTGGATCAGCCTTTTTTGCTGAATGAAATATTCAATCCACCCGCACGCGATTCCATCGATACACTAATAAACAGTTACACCCCGGAGTTAGAATTAAAATCAGGGGACATTTTCAACCTTGAAACTATAAAAAACGAGAAACAGAAAATAGCTTCGATGCTGAATGAAAAAGGATACTATTTTTTCAGTTCCGATAATATTGAAATTGTTGCCGACACAACTGATATTCCGTTCCGGATAAATCTACTCATACGAAAAAAGACTACATCTGAAACTTTTGTTTACCGGAAATATGCCATAAACAAAGTAGAAGTAAAGGTAAATCAACACTCAGGCGAACGTACTTCAACCTTGTTAACCGACACGCTCAGGTACGACGGAGTTTATATTACAGGCCAAACTGATTATCTGAAACCAGAAGTTATTTGCCGGAGTATTTTGTTCCGCGAAGGCGATTTGTATTCCGAAACAAAACACATCGGAACAATACCTTTGTTGAATAACTACGGTGTTTTCGAATCGGTAAAAGTGCAGTTTGCAGTTACCGACACAATTCATCACAAGTTAAATGTATTGATTGAGTTAAAACCCAAAGACGAAGTTAGCCTAAGTTTTGAAGGCGCCGTACAAGCAAAATCAACTGGCTTTGCAGGTCCAACTTCCGAAATAACACTCACACATGGCAATATTTCGAAAGCAGCAAACCGCCTTCAACTGCGAACTTTTGGCGGATTTGAATGGCAATGGGGAAAAGGCGGCAAAAATGATTTAGGGTCAAATTCGTATAACGCGGGCATCAACTCTTCATTTGTTTTTCCGCGAATGGTTGTACCTTTTAAATCGATACGCGAAAACAAAATGCTGATTGCAAAATCGGTTGGTACACTTGGGTTTGAGTTTATAAATAATGTGAGATATTACCGGATGAACTCGGTGAACATGGGTTTTGGCTACCAGTGGAATAAAAACAAAAAAATATCGCACCAGTTGCTTCCGCTCAGGATCAACATTGTTTCGTTGCAAAAAACAACCGCCGAATTTGATTCTATTGTTAGCAGCAATCCATATGTAAAAAAGAGTTTTGAAGAACAAACCATTATCGGTCCAAAATATAATTTTACTTACGACAACTCGGCCCGAAGCAGCAACGGAATCTATTTTCAGGGCGAAATCAGTACTTCAGGTAATTTAATCGATTTATTTAATCAGTTGGGGAACAACTCCAGGCCACATACTATTGCAGGTGATGTGTATTCACAATTTGTAAAAACCTCACTCGATTTTCGTTACTACACCCACACCGCGAAAAAAGGATGGGTGATGCGCCTGTATGCCGGCACCGGGGTTTCTTACGGAAACTCTGCGGTTATGCCTTATGTTGAGCAATATTACAGTGGCGGCTCCAACAGTTTGCGGGGTTTTACCGCCCGTTCGCTTGGCCCCGGAAGTTATAAACCTGTAGAATACAACGGCATTATCGACCAAACCGGTGATATTAAAATTGAAATGAATGCCGAATACAGGTTTCCACTCACCGACCTTGTTGATGGCGGACTGTTCCTTGAATCGGGCAATGTTTGGCTGCTAAATGCCGATGAAAACCGCCCCGGTGCACAATTTGGTTTTAACACTTTTGCCGACCAGCTTGCCATTGGCACAGGTTTAGGTCTGCGTTTTGATTTCGATTTTTTTGTGTTGCGCACCGACTTTGGTTTTCCGTTGCGATACCCTTACAACGACGGCAACGGCAACTGGATAGACAATGCCAGCCAAATGGTTTCAAATTTCAAGTTTAATATTGCAATTGGGTATCCGTTTTAAGATGAGTTAGTAAACAAAATTTACGTTTGTTCAATTCATAATTTTGAGTGCCTGTATTTTGGAAGAAATAACTTTTACATTTGAAACCACAAACATTATGAATATAAAACTAAAGATGTTAGGCTGGATTGAAAGACTTTGCAATTCAAAGAAATATTAATTTTATATCGAAACCAGATATCATATAAGTTGTTAAATATTAAATGTACATTCCCGGTTTTTGAAAAGAATTAATTTATTTAGAGGTTTATATGGAGAAAGCAAATTGCCTTATATATTGTAACTGTGGTGCAGAAATAATTACGAAACAAAAACAAAGTTCACTGTCTGATTTATTTCTTCAGCTAAATATTGATGTATTTGAACTCCACGATATTTGTGCCTTCACGTTAAATGAAAAGGATTTTCTAAATTCCTTAGAAACTACATATTCTAAAAAATTTATTGTAGCCTGCTATCCACGGGCTGTTGAAAGTTTGTTTGTACAAAACAAAATTGCACTTACAAACTTTGAAGTATTAAATTTCAGGGAACTCTCTGAAGAAAAAATTATTGAAAGGTTAAACAAGGAAAATACAATAAATATAAGTTCACCAAAATATGAGTTACTAAAAAGCAGCCTTAAAGTTCCTGCCTGGTATCCTGTAATCGACAAATTACGCTGTTCACTTTGTGGACAATGTGCTCGATTCTGTGTTTTTGGTGTTTACAAATACAACAAAAAGAATCTTGAAGTTATTAATCCACTTGCGTGCAAAAATAATTGTCCGGCTTGCGGAAGAACGTGTCCTGAATCAGCAATAATTTTCCCACGTCTTCCGGAAAATTCAATTCTTTCCGGGGCAATACCAGGGACCGAGAAAAACCCTGAAAAACCTGTTAAAAAAGAAGGGTTATTTGTTTTGCTGAACGAAAGAAACAATATGCGGCGAAATATTTTCAAGGATGGGCTAATGGATCAGGCAGAAAAAGAAAAACTAAAAGCAATCGACGAATTTACAAAAATGAAGAAAAAATAGATGTTAAAACAACTGCTCATAAAAACCGACAAAAAATGTTTATACAAATTTGTATTCAATCTGGGCATTAAAGGTGCAATAGGTTTAAACCGTTTTAAAAGACGAATGAAAAACGGCGAATTTTTTCCTGCTTTTCATTTTATCTCTGTTACCGACGATTGCAATTTAAGTTGTCAGGGCTGCTGGGTTACAGGAAAAAAGAGTAATGCCCGCATGGAGCCTGAATTGTTAGACAAGATAATTAGCGAATCAAAAGAAAAGGGTTCCTGTTTTTTTGGAATTTTAGGCGGCGAACCTTTATTATACAAACCACTTTTTGATGTTTTTAGAAAACACAGTGATTGTTACTTTCAACTTTTTACAAACGGAACTTTACTGACACCCAATATTGCCAGTGATTTACGAAAATTAGCCAATGTTTCACCCTTAATTAGTTTCGAAGGTGATATGAATGTTGCCGATACAAGGCGAGGTGGTAAAGATGTGTATAAAAAAGCACAGGCAGCAATAGACAATTCAACTCAGGCAGGATTGGTAACAGGTGTCGCAATGAGTGTATGTAAATCAAACCTCGAGCTGGCTTTTTCTGAAGATTTTATCAACTCTCTGATTAATCGCGGCGTGCTGTATTTGTGGTACTACATTTATCGACCGGTGGGTAAAGATGCGATGGTTGAACTCGCGCTTTCAAAAGAAGAAATTGAACAACTACGGATATTTTTGGTAGATGCACGTACAAAATACAACATTGTGATTGTTGATGCCTACTGGGATCAGAATGGCAAGGGACTTTGCCCAGCTGCTTCGGGTTTGAGCCATCACATTAATGCATCGGGCGATATTGAGCCTTGCCCTGTAATTCAGTTTGCTACAAACAACATTGCTGATGGTAAGCTTGAAGATATTTATAAAAACTCTGACTTTCTTGCTGAATTTAAAGCTGATATTCCTAAAAAAACAAATGGCTGTATTGTAATGGATGATCCCCAATGGCTGGTTAGCAAGGTAAAAAAACATGCTGCCAAAGATTCTTCGGGCAGAGGCAACGAGTTGGAGCGTTTAAACGCCATGTCAAAAGTGCCAAGTCATGGTTCAGTAAAGGAAATACGTGAAAAAAGTTGGGCATATCGTTTTGCCAAAAAGCACGCTTTTTTTGGTTTGGGAGCTTACGGATAAACTATGATTAAGTCGAAACGCATATTAAAAGTTCCCAGGGAATTGGCTTTACGAAAAAAGCTTCGTGAAGAAACACGCTTGCTCGCTGCAAGAGTGAATCTACTTCCACCTGCATCTTTTAAAAAAATGGAACAATTGGCAGTTGACCTGTTAAAGAAGTTAGAAATCTCAGAAGAATATATCGACTTTACCATTGTTTTACTGGGAAATGAAAGTTGGCGAAAAACGGTGGAAGCAACTCCGTTTAATCGCCGCTTGTTACTTTTACCTCAATGTTTAAAGGACAACGCCGCGTGTAAAGGTGTTTTCGATGAATTGGGTCTCAATTGTGCTGCATGTAAAGCTTGTCCCATAGATGATATTTTGCTGGAAGCCGAAAAATTGGGTTATACCACTTTGGTTGCCGAAGGAACTACCGTTGCAATTGGTCTTGTTGAAGAAGGTTCAATTGATGCTGTAATTGGAGTAAGTTGTATGCCTGTATTGCAACGTTCTTTCGAGCCGGTTTCAAATGCAGCGGTGCCTGTTATTGGACTTCCGTTAATGTATGATGGTTGTGAAAATACTAAAATCGACTTACCATGGCTGTACGATGAAGTGAGGGCGCACACTCCAAATGAATTCTTGCAGCCTATCTCAATTTCAGGCTTAAAAATGAAAATTGAAGACTTTTTTGAGAATGGCACATTAAATAAATATTTCAACACAAAAGATAATACTGAAAAACTGGCTAAAGAGTATCTGCAGATTGATGGTCAGCGTATGCGACCAATTATAGCAGCCTTAACTTACCAATGTTATTCCAATTCAACAGACGATACTATTTTGTACTCACTTTCATTAATTATAGAGTGTTTTCATAAGGCTTCGCTAATTCACGATGACATAGAAGATGATGCCGATTTTCGTTACAACAAACCTACAGCGCACAAAAAATATGGAATTGCTCAGGCCATAAACACAGGTGATTACCTGATAGGGAAAGGATATCAGATTTTAGCAGAACTTCCGGTAAACGGAAAAATGATGGCAAAGTGTTTAAAAAGGATTGCTGAATCGCACTTAAAACTTACACAAGGACAAGGTGCAGATATTCTTTTTAATCAGGGTCAAAATAGACCGGGGAAAGAAGAAACACTTCAAATTTTTACACATAAAACAGGCGAAGCCATTAAAGTTGCCCTTTTACTTGGAGCAATATTGGGTAATGCCGATGATTCTGAACTTCATATTTTAAATGATTTTTCTGACTTATTTGGAATCTCCTACCAAATTCGAGACGATTTAAATGAGTTCAGGGAAGATGAAAAAAATGGAAAAATTTCTGATTTCCCATTTTTAATAGCACTGCTCAACGATGCTAATGAAGGGTATAATTTCAATCAGATAGCTGAATTCAGAAAAAAAGTAATTGAACTTGGGTTGGATAAAAAAGCGGATGATATTTTAAACAACTATATTCAACAATGCTATAATGAACTCGATAAGTTAAGCAATTCCAAACTGCGTTTAAGTTTATACGGGGTGCTTGGCAAAATTTTCAAGACAAAAAATGTTGAAGTTTAAGCAAAATGACATTCCGGTATATCGGCAACTTGTTGCAAATGTTCGTGCCGGTTTTTTAGCCTTGGATAATGATATTCAAAGTGAAATAAAATGCTTTATAGAAAAGCAGCAGCAAGCAAACGGGGCTTTCACTGACCGAGCCGGAAAGCCTGATTTATACTATTCTCTTTTTGGGCTTTGGCTAAGTATGGCCACCGAACAGAGCGGGCAACTTTCAGCATTAAAAAGTTTTGTTTCAACTCAAAATGACATTCAACCCAAAAGTATTATTGAGGAATTAGCTTTGACACTTGTTAAAATTGAACTTGATTCCGGAACGAAAATAACTTCTGCTATTTCCATTATCTGGAAAATAGTAAGAAAAGGCAGAATGATTGATCTTTCCTACCAATTTTTTCTAATTGCGTTGGTAATTGATGCTGGTGGAAAAAACAAAAGGTCAGTTTATTTTTTCTTTCGTATCTGGTTGTTGTTTTATAAAGTAAAGGAAAACATCCCTTGCAGTTTGATATCAGCATTGCTTTATGCACGTAAAATATTTGGATTAAAAACCTCCAAACTTCAGAAGAAGCTAATCAGTTTTAGTGTTGAAAGTGGAGGATTTCGGGCATTCAATTCCATTTATACAGCAGATAGTTTATCTACGGGTGTTGCTCTTTTTGTACTTAACGAAACGGAATACGATTTACGGCTGATAAAACCCGGTTGTCTTGGTTTTATCCAGGAGAACTATTGTGAAGGAGCATTTTTGTCGGGCGATGGCGACAAATCAAAAGATTTAGAATATACCTTTTATGGCTTGCTCGCTTTAGGCAGTGTGGTAAATGAGACGAAGAAATGAATAAGGAAAATTTAGAATTACGGTTTAAGGAGCTAAGTGACATCCTCGTAGATGAACTGAATGAGAATGGATTCTGGACAGGAAAACTGTCATCGAGTGCGTTGGGTGTTGCCGTTTCAATTGCAGCTTTTCATTTTCAAAATCCCGAGCAAAATAAAAAGGAAATTCAACTGGGTTTTTCGTGGTTAAAAAATAATATTAATACTGACGGAAGTTACGGCGATACACCTGAAAGCAAAGGAAATATTTCCACTTCGCTTTTGGTCTATGCTTCTTTAAATCTTTATTCCAATCAAGACCCATCCCTAAAACAGCTACAAAATAATATTGCAACTTATCTACAGCAAAACAATATCGATATTTATTCCAATCGTATAGCTGATGCAATTCTGGAACATTATCAAAAAGATTATACCTTTTCTGTTCCCATTTTAACCCTATGCGCTTTGTGTGGAATACCTGAAAAAGATGCTTTCAGAAAAATACCTCAATTGCCTTTTGAGCTTGCTTTAATGCCTCAAAAAATTTACCGTTTATTGAATTTAAGTGTGGTTAGTTACGCCATTCCTGCGCTGATTGCCGTTGGAATTATTATTTTCAAAAAGAAGAAGTCGGGAAAATTGACACATTGGATTCGCGGAGGTGCAGAAAAAAAAGCATTGAAAATTTTGCACAATTCCATGCCCGAGAGTGGAGGTTTTTTAGAAGCCATTCCACTTACTGCATTCGTATCCCTAAGTCTTATTAATGCTGGATTTGGCAATTTGGAGGTGGTTAAGAAAGGAATTTCATTTTTGAAACGAATGCAACGTGCAGATGGTGGCTTTCCTATAGATGTTGACCTTTCAACCTGGGTTACGAGCCTCAGCGTTAAGGCACTTGGTAATAAAAAAGATATTGTTTTAAATTCGTATCAAAAAAATAGGCTTACCGTTCATTTAAAATCTGTTCAAAATAAAACAGTGCATCCGTTTAACGGCACTTCACCCGGCGGTTGGGGCTGGACCAACTTTTCCGGTTCTGTTCCCGACGGAGATGATACGCCGGGAGCCATACTATCTTTGTTGCGTTTAACGCCTCACCACACCATTACAAAGGAAATACTTATGGGAGGAGAATGGTTGCTTAAATTGCAAAATAACGATGGCGGCTTTCCGACGTTCTCGCGTGGTTGGGGCAAACTTCCTTTCGACCAAAGTTGTGCAGACTTAACGGGTCATGCTTTTCTTGCCTGTGCAACAATCCTTGATAATTTTCAAGGCGAGATTTCAGATATACAGAAAAGGAAATATGTACACTCTTTGGAAAAAAGTATAGAATACCTGCAGAAACACCAGAATAAAGATGGCGCCTGGTTACCGCTTTGGTTTGGAAATCAAAATACCCCGAATCATAAGAATCCGGTTTATGGTACAGCACGGGTTTTGACTTATTTAAACGATGCAAAAGATTATATTCGGTCTTACACAGAACTGACTAAAAAAGTGGAAACTCTATGCCTTCAGGCTGAGCAGTTTCTTTTAACTGTTCAAAATGAGGATGGAAGCTGGGGAGGCGATAAAAATATACAAGGAACAATTGAAGAAACGGCACTTTCTGTTTCTGCACTTCAACATATTAAGTTTGAGCAAAATTTGGAGAAAGGATTAGAGTGGCTGGATAATTATTTCAAAAAAAATGGGTTGGTTTCAGCACCTATTGGACTTTATTTTGCTTCGCTTTGGTACGATGAAAAGTTGTATCCGTTAACGGCATATCTGGAGGCAGTAGTTCGGAGTTTAGAAAGAAATTAAAGCTTTCTATATCACATCCACTTGTTTTTAACTCACAAATATCCAAAAATAATTGCAATCGTAATTTCGATAGTTTACAAATCCTAACAGTATTTATCCAAGTGTATAAATTTGAGGAGTTTGTCTATTCAGTCAAATTCAATTAATGTTTTACGGACATTAAATCCGCCGTAGCACTTCTCATACCTTCCGTCATCTGATTGATAACTTTCCGACAATGATTATCTCCCCAGAGCCTGTCACGCATCGCTGGATAAAAGCATATCACCGCATGGAAAAAACTTCCACCCTTTGCAATAATTTCATGCATCACTTCTGTTAATTTCAAACCGAAAATTTGTAATTTCGACGTTTTTTCAGAGCTTTTACTAAAATTTTGTACATACTCATGTCTGGCACACACTCCGTTTAGCCAACTTTAGCGATCAAACCTTAAACATGAGTACGAATAAAGGAGGTGAAAGACTAAATTTGATTATTTTCGTTTATTAAACATAAAATTTTAAAAAGATTTTGTATGAAAAATTATTTTAAACAATATCCCGACAAAGAAGGGTTTTTTGAAGCGTATGGTGGAGCATTCATCCCGCCTGTATTAGAAGTTGAAATGAAAAAGATAACCGATGCTTATCATACCATTAGTAAGTCGCACAATTTTATTCAAGAATTAAGAGGCATTCGCAAACATTATCAGGGACGTCCAACTCCTGTATATTATTGTGCTCGTTTATCTGAAAAATATGGTGGTCGTATTTATTTAAAACGCGAAGATTTAAATCATACCGGAGCCCACAAATTAAACCATTGCATGGGCGAAGCACTGCTTGCCAAACACTTAGGCAAGAAAAAATTAATTGCAGAAACTGGTGCCGGACAACACGGTGTTGCGCTGGCAACTGCTGCTGCTTATTTCGGGTTGGATTGCGAAATACACATGGGCGAAGTCGATATCGCAAAAGAGCACCCTAATGTTGTACGAATGGAAATACTTGGTGCAACAATCGTTCCGGTTAAACATGGTTTAAAAACGCTGAAAGAAGCTGTTGATTCGGCCTTTGAAGCATACCTGAAGGATTCTGAAAATTCGATATACTGTATTGGCTCAGTGGTAGGGCCTCATCCGTTTCCGATGATGGTTCGTGATTTTCAGCGTGTTGTTGGAATTGAAGCACGCGAGCAGTTTTTTGAAATGACGGGTGAATTACCCGATAATGTAATTGCTTGTGTGGGTGGAGGAAGTAATGCAATGGGTATATTCTCTGCATTTCTCGACGACGAAGAGTGTCAGCTTTACGGTATAGAACCAGCCGGTCGCTCATTGGAATTGGGAGATCATGCAGCCACAATGACTTTTGGAAAACCAGGTATGATTCATGGATTTAAATGCTACACTTTACAGGATGAAAAAGGAGAACCTGCACCTGTATATTCCGTTGCCAGTGGACTGGATTATCCCGGGGTTGGTCCGGAACACAGTATGCTGAAAGACTTGAATAAAGTTAACTATGATATTATTAATGACAAAGAGGCCATTGAAGCCTTTTATGAATTGAGTCGGTTAGAAGGGATTATTCCAGCATTGGAAAGTGCCCATGCCGTTGCTTATGCCTTTAAATTAGCGCAAGAACAACCTCAGAAATCTATTTTGGTCAACCTAAGTGGACGGGGTGATAAAGACATCGATTTTGTTGTAGATACATATGGATTGCCTAAAAAATAACCGATAAACACGGTCAGTTTGCAATCAATCAGGTGCACTGTTGGAAATTATATCCGCCAGTGCACCTTTCACTTCATCGCGCTTCAGCCGGGATGATTCATAAAACCAACGGAAACAAAGTCATTTTAGACTTTAATAGATTAAAGAGTTCCAGTAAAGAAATGTAACCTCGCTTTTTCAACTTATCATCTGTAGTCAGTAAAACCATTTATGTTAATTTCAAAAATCAACTGAAAGGATTGTTTTTTTACAAGTTACCGTCAAATGCAAACCCGAAATTTAATATGCATACCTACTAGTCGAATTTAATGACAGGTAAGAAAAATTTCAAATTTCAAATTGTGACAGTGAGATTGTTCTACTCTTGTTGCAAATAATTAAGACCAAAAAAGTTGTATTACTATATATTTCAACAAAAGGAAATACAGATAAACAAAAATATTTGTCATTGCATTTATTATACACAGTTCAGGTTTCTGGCTATCAGAGTATAGCAAAATACAACAAAAACATTGACACGGCTATAACTAATTTTACGATACTGCTGATATTGAGCATATACAACTGAAATATGCCAGAAATCATATATTCAAGAAATTAAGATTCCGGAGAAGAAAAAAAGCGGATAATTGAAAAGCACTCACGACGCATTCAATGCCAACGATCTTTTTATGGTTGTAATGCTTAATACAATTCCAACACACATTTCTTTTTCATAAATTTAGACTTCAGTGTAATAATTCAAGATTTACACCACTAACCAAAAAAACAAATATTGAGTAGCGATTTTTATAATATATCTATTTTACCGTTTTCTGGAATAATCATTAAATTGTGCAGGGCATATACCAATTCGCAAGAGGATTTTGAGGATTATTTTCAGGAAGTATGCTTGCAAATTTGGAGGAGCAAAGAAAACTTTCGTGGAGAATCGGAATGGAGTACGTGGGTTTACCGAGTTTCATTAAACGTTTGTTTGACTTTACTCAAGAAAAACAAAAATAATTTACAGCATTTCGTTTCTGACACTTTGCCTGCTGAAGAATTAGAACATAATTATGCCTTTTCAGACGAATCTCTAAATCTATTATATGATGCTATTAGACAATTGTCGGAAATAGATAGAGCCATAATTATGCTTTATTTAGAAGAAAAATCCTATCAGGAAATCGCTGAAATTATAGGAACAAATCCAAATAATATTGGTGTTCGTGTAAAAAGAATTAAAACGAGATTAAAAAAATTATTAGATGGAGAAATCAATTGAAAATATTTGGAAAGAAGGTTTTCTAAAAAGTGATGCATTGGTAGCGCCCAAAATAAATAACCTATACAAGCAAAAATCAATTCATATCATTGATAAATTTAAAAGAATGATGAAAGTTAATATTTACGTCATTTGGTTTTTTGCGTTTTTAAATTTAGGCTTGTATGCTGCACTTGGGACGCCAATTGCTGGTATTTTTATTTTTTTACTCCTGATGGGAGTAAGTTGGATAAGTATAAAAAGAGCAAAAACCTTAAAAAACCTCGATACCAATTTGAATCTTTATGATTATATCAAGTCATTCAACAGTTGGCTTAAAACAGCTATTTCAAACAATACAAAAGTGATGCGTTTTTTCTATCCTCTGATTTTTCTAGCCGCTTTTATGCCAATAGTACATGCATTGAAAGCAGAAGAGGTGACGAATGAAGCGATTTTAAATTCCGGATTTCACCTCATTTATGGTATTCCCACTTTTGTATGGATAATTGCCCTTGCAATTGCAGTTTTAATTTATGTGTTTGGAGGTAAAATTTATATGTGGGATGTGAATTTAATTTACGGCAGAGTGATAAGGAAATTAGATGAATTAATGGCCGATATTGAAGAACTGAAAAATTAGACACCTTCTAAAGTGTTGTATTTCACAAGCTCTTATGCCTTTATTGAAAAAAAACAAGTTAGCATGTAATAAATTTTGTTTTCTGCCACTAAACAATAAAATAAAAGACATTAGATATTATGAAATTACAGGAAGCTTATAACTTTTTTGAAAGTTTAAAAAACGAAACAAGTAAAAAATATGAAATCAAGGTTTACGAAAAATTCCTTCATGTTCTAAACGAATTGAAAAATAGAACATTCTCAAAAGTTGAAATTCAATCCATAGAAACGGAATTGGATAGTTTAAATTTAAAATCAAAACCTGAGAACAGAAAAAAATACTATAAGAAAGTGCTAAGTAAATTTGAAAAATATTTAATGGATACATTTTCTTTAACTTCAAAAGGGTATTATACTAGTTTGGGCATAGCTTTTGGATCGTCCTTTGGAGTTATTTTTGGAGTTCTATTTTTTTGGAGTTTTGAGCGATCTTTAGGGATCTCCTATGGAATTAGCATTGGTTTGCTGATTGGTATAATAGTAGGTCGTTATATGGATTCTCAGGTTAAAGCTTCAGGAAATTTGATATAACAAATACCACCGTAAACATCTTCAAATGACAAATTAATAACACTATTTTTAATTCAACATCGCCAAAAATATTTGGCATGGATACCTTGTTTGACTTCAAAGTGAATTAGACGAAGTTTCGTACAGGATTGGCATATAATTTATATAATTTTGAGAATCAGACAATGATTGGAAAGAATGATTTGCTGAATACAGGATTGTATTTCATGAAAAATGAATTAGAAATAAGGTGATGAATAAAAGTACGAACGCACTACATTCAGGATAAAACAAAGCAATATGAAATCAGAAACGATAAAATATCGGAAGAAAGAATTTAATTGTTCTTTAGCATTTGCACTGCAGTTAATAGGAGACAAATATAAAAGTTTGATTATTTATCATTTGAAAGATGGAGCTCAGCGGTCGGGCGAATTACAAAAAAGCATAACTGACATTTCAAACCGAATGTTTACCTACTCCATACGCGCACTCGAAAAGGATGATCTGGTGAAGCGTAAAATCTATCCTCTTACACCGCCCAAAGTAGAATATGAATTAACCGAAGCAGGAAAATCACTTGTCCCCATTATTCTTGAATTGAATAAATGGGGACAAGATTTTGCCACTAAATATCACTTATATGCTCCCGAGGAATAATGCAGCTCGTATGAGTGTGAATATATTTCGAAAACAGTTCCAAACGGATCTTCTACATAACACATACGATACGGTTTTTCTCCCGGGTAATACTCTCTGACAGGCATTCTTTGTTTTCCACCTGCTTCAACAATTTTATTAACCAACCCTTCTACATCGGGATCTTGAACAGAGAAATGAAACAATCCGCTTCTGAAAGGTTCGAAAGTAGGCTTTAGATTTTTACTCTCTGGAAATTCAAATAATTCGAATCCAATTTTATCACCTGTTGAAAGATGGGCTATTTTAAAAGTTCCCCAACCTTCACCAAACACATCAATGCACATTTGTCCAATGGCTGTTTCATTTTCTTCTTTTACTACACTTGGTTCCATTATTACGTAGAAACCCATTACTTCTGTGTAAAACTTTACAGCATCTTCAATATTTGGAACTGTAATTCCAATATGAGAAAATGTTTTAGGGTAAGTTTTTACAGATTCATTTAAATTACTCATCGTTTTGTTTTTCTGTGAATAAGCAAATGTTGAAAACACTGTTATGAAAACAACAATTGCAAAAAATTTGTTCATTATTTCTGTTTTTAATTTGGCACAAAACAACAACATATATTATTATTATACAAGAAGATACATTGATTGCACGTGGTTACATGAATGTGTATTTTTAAGATTCTTAATCGTTTGTACAAGAAAAAAAAA
>JBFHJA010000044.1:0-15526 GCA_041596165.1 Draconibacterium sp.
GCACCAGAATCGTTAATTAGAGCGTTATATGAGTTGAAACAAGCTAAAATGATTGAATTGAAAGGTAGAGAAATAAGGTTTCTGGATTTGCCAAATTTACGACGAGTTGCACATATTTAATGAAGATGAAAAAATTACCCGACATATTTAACGACATAATTGGCCCGGTAATGCGGGGGCCATCAAGTTCGCATACCGCAGCATCGTGGCGCATTGCGCGAACCGCAATTGATATTTTAAACGACCGCTTAACAAAAGCGCTAATTGAATTTGCTGCCGATGGTGCGTGGGCGCCAAATTACCGCGAACAGGGAACGTGCATGGGAATCAACGGCGGTTTGCTTGGGCTTGACATTACCGATGCAGAAATGAAAGATTCCGATTCTGTCGCTCGCCAACGGGGGATTGAAATCGATTATCAGGTAACGCAATTCCCAACAAATCATGCAAATACAGTTCGCCTGACGCTTTGGGGGGCATCACAAAAAAAAGTACAACTCGTGGCCGTTTCCATTGGTGGCGGTTCTTTCCAAATTCAATCGATTAATGGTTTCGGGGTTCAAATAAACGGCGATTTGTTTGAAGCCATTTTCTTTACCAAAGGAAATACGGATATTTCTCATGAAATAAAAAAAACACTACCTGCAGAACTTGAACTTCATGTTAAAAAGAAGGAAGATTCTACCCTTTTTGAATTCAATTCCTCCTTGCCTTTTAATCGTGAATTTGTAACTCAACTTCAGAATAATTTTGATATTGACGATATTGCCATTGTAAATCCAATTCTGCCCATAATTTCAGGAAAACAAACTCAGATTCCTTTCAATTCCATCGATTCATTATTATATTTTGCCCAAGAATCAGGGTTGGATTTAGGAGATTTAGGTTTGATTTACGAACAACATTTAAGTGGATTATCGGCTCAGGTCTTAAATGAAAAGATGGAGAATATCGTTCAGATTGTTCATAAAAGTATTGATACCGGTTTGGCCGGAACGCACTATGAGGACAGGATTTTACAACAGCAATCGCACTTAATTGCCAATGCCGAAAAAGCAGGCAAACTGAAGGATTCCATTGTAAACCGGATTATTGCCAATGTTTCTGCCCTTATGGAATCGAAAAGTGCAATGGAAGTTGTTGTGGCCATACCCACCGCAGGTTCTTGCGGAACGGTTGGCGGTTCAGTGCGCGCCATCGCCGATAATATTGATGCCACAAATGAAGAGCTCACAAAAGCTTATTTTGCCGCCGGAATTGTTGGGGCTTATTTT
Organism: Draconibacterium sp.; assembly: GCA_041596165.1. GTDB lineage: Bacteria > Bacteroidota > Bacteroidia > Bacteroidales > Prolixibacteraceae > Draconibacterium. The sequence goes on from JBFHJA010000044.1 coordinate 1,275, forward strand.
GCTCAGGGACCGGGATTTTCGGCTGAAGAACACGGTTGCCAGGTAGAATGTGGCGCTGCATCGGGAATGGCAGCGGCTGCAATTGTTCAACTCATGGGCGGAACTGCAAAACAAGCGCTTGGAGCTGCATCCATGGCCATTCAAAATATGATAGGTTTGGTTTGCGACCCGGTTGCCGACCGTGTGGAAGTTCCTTGTCTCGGGAAAAACATAAGTGCTGCGGTAAATGCACATTCATCGGCAATAATGGCGATTTCGGGTTTCGATGAAGTTATTCCTCTCGACCAGGTTATCGAAACAGTTGCACGCGTGAGCAAAACCATGCCAACCTGTGTAAAATGCACCGGCAAAGGTGGCCTGGCGATTACGAAAAAAGCGTTTGAAATTAAAAGTAAACTCAATTTATTATGAAACGGGCAATCATTTTTGCGATTATTATTTTACCATTTGTTTTTTCAGTTCAGGCTCAAAAACCAAATGTAGTATATATTCTTACTGACCAATGGAGGGCCGATGCCTTTGGATATGCGGGGGACGTTAATGTGCAAACACCTCATCTGGATAAGTTTGCCAGTGAAGCTGTGAATTTCAAAAATGCAGTATCCGTTTGCCCGGTTTGCACACCTCATCGCGCATCTTTATTGACAGGAAAGTATCCAACCTCTACCGGCATGTTCCTGAACGACTTGTATCTTCCCAGTGAAGAACTTTGTATGGCTGAAATATTCAAATCGGCAGGATACAATACGGCTTATCTCGGCAAATGGCATCTTGACGGACATGGACGCTTTAATAATGTTGAACCTGAACGCAGACAAGGATTTGATTATTGGAAGGCGCTCGAATGTTCGCACGATTATAACAAAATGGCTTACTATGAAAATGATATCCCTGAAATGAAGTATTGGGAAGGTTATTCACCATTTGCAATTTCAAGGGAAGCACAGGATTATTTAGTCATACATGCACAAGATAAAAATCCATTTTTATTATTTGTTTCCATCGCAGCGCCTCATTTCCCACATACAAATGCACCCGAAGAATACAAGGCTCTTTATCCTGAGGCTGGAATTAAAACTGCCTCAAACGTACCGGATGAGATGGTTGCCAATATTCAAAAAGAATTAAATGGTTATTATGCACATTGTACTGCCGTTGATAAAGCCATTGGAGATTTAATAAATAAATTGGAACAGTTGGAATTGATGAATAATACAGTGCTCGTCTTTACATCCGACCATGGCGAAATGATGGGTTCACATGGTGTGCGGCCTAAAAGCAAACAAGTCGCTTGGGACGAATCTGTTCGGGTACCTTTTTTAATTAAAACCCCGTTTAATTCTGAAAAAGTGGGCACAGTTATCAATGCCCCAATCACTACTCCCGATATCCTTCCAACTTTATTGGGCCTGGCAAATATCGATATTCCAAAGTCTGTTGAAGGTGAAGACCTTTCCATGCTTGTTAAATCGCCTGACGCAAAAGTTGACCGACCGGCATTGTTTATGAATGTATGTCCGTTTGGCAATGAATACAACTACGATGAATACAGGGGAATACGCACAAAACAATACACCTATGTTTGTTCGCCTAAAGGAGCAATTATGCTTTTCGATAACTTAACTGACTACAGGCAATTGCACAACCTGGCCGACAAAAAAGAGTTTGCCGAAGTGCAGCAATCATTAAACAAAACACTTCAGGCTGAACTGAAAAAAATTGGAGATGAAAATTTTCAGAATCGCGAATTTTATCTTGAAAAATGGAATTTGAAACTGAATGGCGGAAATGGTAAAGTTGTTGATTATGTCGGATTTAACAACCACAAAGGCGTGATTCAGTCACCGGGCTTGAGTAAAAATTAATAAATAAAAAAGCAGTAGTTTATGAGAATACTAAAATTTACAATCATCATTTTTTTTCTGGCTTTTATAAGTTGTAATACTGTAAAAGACAAACCAACCATTGGCTTTGAAACTGAAAATGACGCACAATGGATTACAGACGAGATGAAACTACCGGCTACCGATTCATTGTTTTACCTTGACCATCCGGCGCCACTTTTCCGTAAAGAATTTGCAACAGACAAAGAGCTTGAAAAGGCTACACTTATCATTACGGCAGCCGGTTATTACAAAGCCTCGGTTAATGGTGCGCCAATTGGCAACAATGAACTCGACCCGGCCTGGACCGATTTTAGCAAAAGGATTTATTATTCAGAATACGACGTGACTTCGATGCTGAGTGAGGGCGAAAATTGCTTGGGTGTTTCGCTCGGAAATGGTTTTTACAATCCGCTGCCTTTACGAAAATGGGGACGCCGGAATTTGCGTAACGATCTTGCCAAGGTTGGTAAACCTACTTTCATCGCAAAACTTCATATCCAATATAAAAATGGCAAAACCGCCCAAATCGTTTCAGATACAACATGGAAATATACCTACGGCCCACTCCTTAAAAATGACGTTTATTTGGGAGTTGCATATGATGCTCGCCACGAAATTATAGGCTGGAACAAAGCCGGGTTTTCTGACGAGAACTGGAAACCTGCAGAAATAGGAGAAAATCCGGGTGGAGAATTGCAAAAAGCATTTTCACCTCCGGTTCAGATAACGGAGAAAATTACGCCTGTCGAAATTTCATCGCCCGAAAAAGGAATTTATGTGGTGGATATGGGCGTTAATTTCACGGGAACCTACAAAATAAAATTAGCCGGAAATATAGGCGATACAATTACTTTTCGTTTTGGCGAACGCATTTATGATGATGGAAAACTAAACCCGATGACAACGGTTATCGGCCAAATTAAACGCAAAGGTGTTGGCGGTCCGGGAGCGCCGGAAATCGCATGGCAAACTGACAGTTATGTAATTGGCTCAGAAAAAGAAACCTGGTTTCAACCCGAATTTACCTATCACACCTACCGTTACATGGAAATTTCGGGATTGAAAAATAAACCTGAACTTTCGGATATCGAAGGGCTGTTTTTTCATTCGAACGTAGAAAATAAAAACAACTTTTCCTGTTCATCTGATTTGCTAAACTCCATACAAATAGCTACAGAGCGAACTTTTCTTGCCAACCTCATAAGTGTTCAGTCCGATTGCCCGGCACGTGAGAAATTTGGTTATGGCGGCGACCTGAATGCAACAAGCGAATCGTTTATTTACAATTTCGACATGCAGGCATTTTACCGCAAAACCATTTACGATTGGGTAGATGCCATGAATGATTCGACCTTTGTGGACACCGCCCCTTTTGCGGGTGTTCAATATTGCGGAATCAGCTGGGAGTCAGCTTTTTTAATTACACAATATTACCTGTATTTGTATTACAACGACACAGATTTAATCGAAGAACTTTACGAAAAGGATAATCTTTGGATGGAAAAAGTTGCCCGGATTCATCCCGATGGAATAGTTGAAAAAGGACTGAGCGACCATGAATCGATGATACGCGTTCCGGTGCAACTAACAGGGACTTGCCACTATATGCAATGCGCCGAAATAATGCAAACTTTTGCAGCCGTGATGGGTGACAAAGTAAATGAAGAGAAATATGGTCAGCTGGCTGAAAAACTGAAAGGAATTGTGAAAGCTGAGTTCTGGGACAAACCGGTAACAGAAAAAATAAACAGGCAAACCTTATTCTCAGCTTTACTTTACCACGGAATTGTTCCTGAAAATGAATTGGAGGCAGCTAAAGATTCATTGTTGTCGGCGGTTAAAAATGGCCCTTCAGGACATTTTAGTACAGGGATTTTTGGTACGAAATACGTGCTTGAAACCCTTGCGGCTTATATTTCAACCAAAACTGTATTTGATATTGTAAACAGCACCGAATACCCTGGCTGGGGATTTATGATTGACAAGGGAGCAACAACCATTTGGGAAACCTGGGAAGAAAGCGACAACACTTTTTCGAATTGCCACCCTATGTTCGGCACAGTTACCGAGTGGTACTACCGCTGGTTAGCTGGAATTCGTCCGCTTCCTGAAAAACCGGGGTTCGAAGAATTTGTCCTCGCCCCTGCGACTCCCGAAGGATTGGATTTTGTGAACTGCACTTATAACTCTCCATACGGAGCAATAGTTTCGAATTGGAAAAAAGAGGAATCCGGTGCATGTGTTTACGAAATGATTATTCCTGAAGGAAGTAGTGCAAAGGTTATTTTACCAATGGAATCAACTCAAAAAATTCAGATTAAAAAGAATGAGAACACAGTTGAACCAAAAGAGATTGCAGGCCTTGATAAAGGAAAATTTAATTTGGAAGCAGGAGAATATAAAATTTTAATAAGTAATTAGAACAATTTGTTGTCGTATTTTAAACAGAACTCACCCCAAGCCCGCAAGCGGACTTCCCCCCTCTCTTTGCGAAGAGAGGGGAAGAGCATCGCAGATGCGAGGGGTGAGTTTAAACAAAAGTGACAAATAATATATGACATTATTTTATTCCTATTACTTATATCAAAAGAATTAGAAAAAAATACCTGAAATTACAGTTGATGAGAATAAAATGTAAATACATATTTAATGTTGTAACTACAATTTTGCTGGTTACAGCATTCTCCAGTTGTAATCATTCAAAAATTCAGGAACCCGAAAAACCAAATATTCTGTTTATTGTAGCCGATGATTTAGCCGACCGGCTTGCCTGTTATGGAGATTCGGTGGCAGTTACACCAAATTTGGATAAGCTGGCTGAAAGAGGCGTTCTATTCGGAAATAATTTTTGTCAGTATCCCACCTGTGGACCAAGCCGCGCATCATTGTTTTCAGGCTTATATCCTTTCGAAAGCGGTTATACTCATAATGATGAGGGAACTTTTAACGAGCATCTTCCCAGTGTGGTGTCTATGCCCCGTTTGTTCCGTGAAAACGGTTACTTCACAGCGCGGGTGGGCAAAATATTTCACATGAATATTCCTTCCGGAATTGGCGGCCCCGGAACCGATGATTCACTTGCCTGGCACGAGGCCATAAACAACACAGGCTACGATGCCAGTCAGGAAGTTTGGGACAAGGCGACACATGTTGGAAACAAAGGAAGCAGGGGCGTTAAGATCGTTTATTCGGCTCCTGAAATTGAAGATATTAAAATGGCCGACGGACAAGGATTGCAAAATGCTATTCAACTTTTAAAAGTCAATAATCCAAACAAAACCGGTAAGCCATTTTTTCTTGCATATGGAATTTACCGCCCTCATCCACCCATGATTGTTCCTAAAAAACACTGGGATGCCATTGATATTTCGAAATATAAAATACCATTTATTCCTGAAAACGACAGGGATGACATTCCTGAAATTAACTGGCATTTAACAGGGCCAGAATTTAATTTTATTCCCGATACTCACGGCGTAAATTATGCTCATGCGTATTATGCAGCCATTCATTTTGTTGACGATTTAGCCGGAAAATTAATTGATGAACTCGAAAAACAAGGGCTTGCAGAAAATACAATTATCGTGTTTGCCGGCGATCAGGGATTTCATTTGGGTGAACATGGCCACTGGCACAAATCGTCGATGTTTGAGCAAGCATGCAGGGTCCCTTTAATTATTGTTGATCCGCGACAGAAGGAAAAAGGAAAGAAATGCTCCAACCTGACAGGTTTAATTGATGTGTATCCGACCCTTTGCGAACTTGCCGGAATTAGCGCCCCACACAAGCTTTCGGGCTTAAGTTTGAAACCACAGCTACACGATGTAAACACACCCGGAAAAGATTACGAATTTACAATGGGTACACCCAAAGCTTATGGAATAAGAACAGAAAAATACAGGTATACAGAATGGAGAAATGATACGGTTCATGTTGACTATTCGATGCTGTACGATTTAGAAAATGACCCGGGAGAATTTGAGAATCTTGCCGGAAAAAATGAATATGAAGTAGTGATGAAAGAACTAAATGCAAAATTGAATGAAGTAATAATTCATTAAGTATCATGCAAAAACACCAAATATTAATAGCATTAACAATCCTTTTTCTGAGTGGTTTAAGCTCTTGCTCCATAAAACAGGAACAGCCCAACGTTATTCTGATTATGACTGACGACCAGGGTTATGGCGATTTGGCCTGCCACGGAAATCCTAATGTAAAAACACCGACTTTGGATAAACTATACGAAGAAAGTGTGCGCTTTACCGATTTTCATGTTGACCCTAGCTGTGCACCAACACGTTCGGCACTTTTAACCGGGTGCTATTCTTCGCGCGCCGGTGTGTGGCATACCATTGGAGGCAGGTCGCTTTTAAAAGAGGGAATGACAACCATTGCCGATATTTTCACCGGGAATGGGTACGAAACCGCGGTTTTTGGAAAATGGCATCTTGGTGAGAATTACCCATTCAGGCCAATTGACAGAGGCTTTAAAGAATCAATAGTTCATGGTGGCGGTGGAGTTGGGCAAAATCCTGATTTCTGGGGCAACGATTATTTTGATGATACCTACAAACACAATGGTACTTTTGAAAAGTACGAAGGATATTGCAATACCGTTTGGTTCTCGGAGGCTCTGAAATTTATTCAAAACAATAAAGAAAAACCATTCTTTTGTTATGTGGCTACCAATTTGCCCCATGCACCGCTACGTGTTGAAGAAAAATATATTGAACCCTATAGAAATCAGTTGTCGGACCGATTGGCAAGTTATTATGGGATGATTACTAAGTTGGATGAAGATATTGCTACCCTGTTGAAAGGAGTAAAAGATATGGGTCTGGAAGAGAATACCATTTTAATTTTCATGACCGACAATGGACCATGTCCCTGGTTTGGTGGAATTGATATGGATTTTGAATCCGGCTATCCCAAAGAAGGATATTCTGCCGGAATGAGAGGTGGTAAAATTTGGGGATATGAAAATGCACACAGGGTTCCGTTTTTTATACACTGGCCAAAAGGAAACCTGGTTGGAGGTAAAGATATTGATGCATTATCGGCACACATTGACATAATGCCCACGCTCATCGATTTGTGCAAACTAAAAGCTCCAAATGAATTAAAATATGACGGCCAAAGTTTGGAACCGCTTTTAAATGGAGCTATTAAAAACTGGAACAACCGCACTTTGTTTGTTCATAATCAACGGGTCCAATATCCTGTTAAAGACAAGGAATATCAGGTTTTAACAGATAAATGGAGACTTGTTAAACGCGAAAAAGATGAGCTTTACAATATTGAAGTCGACCCGGGGCAACACAATGACCTTGCACCACAACACCCCGAAATTGTAAAGGAACTTTATGGAAAATATGAAAAGTGGTGGAACGATACTTCCGTAGATTTTGACAAATATGCTGAAATTTATATTGGCAGCGAACATGAAAATCCGGTGACTTTGTATTCGCATGATTCCTATTCAAGAAATGGAGAAAAAATTTGGGTAATAAATGTTGCACGCCAGGGGAAATATGAGTTTTGCTTAAATCGTTGGCACAGGGAATCAGGCAAAAGAATGGTTGAAAACCCGGCCGGCAATGAAAGTATCCCTATAAAAACAGCCTGGTTAAAAATTGGAAACATTGAACGGGAAATAGAAATATCACCGGATATGAAGTCGGCTAAATTTGTAGTCGGTTTAAAAGCCGGAACCACCTGTCTGCAAACGGCACTAAGGTTTGCAGAGGGAAACAAAATGAGTTCAACGAATTGTGTTTATGTGGAATATTTAGGCGAATCGGATGGTATAAGTTTAGTGCAGTATGAACCTGCCATTCCGGATGAGCTTCTGAGAAAAAATTATCAGCAAAATGTAATTCCTTACGATTAAAAATGATTTTTAGTAAACATTCACCTTTTTCAGAAAATAAATATAGGGTATAAGGAAGGTTAGAACGTCAATAATTGAAGGGAATTTATATCTCAACTTAAACTTTACCTAATTTCCAGTAAGAATAATATTGAAAAGAACGGAGCAGCAAATGTCAAGACAAATGAAGCATATAATTTTTACTTTCCTGTTACTGTCGTTTGTTGCAGGACAGGCAATAGCACAGGAAAAAATATTTCCCGGAGCCGATGAACAAACACCATCGAAGGCTCAGTATTTTAGTTGGATAAACAATACAAACGAAGGCGCAACCGAAGAACACACCCAAATCAATCTTGATTTTTTTGGCTGGCTAAAAAGCGAATACGGCATGCAGCTCGATATTTATGCATTTGATGCCGGTGCAATTGATGGAGCCAGGTTTTACGGAAGTATCTATTCCGATAGGTTCAAAAAACAATTCCCCTTTGGCTTCGAACCAAATTACAACCAGGCAAAATCCCTGGGCATTCGTTTGGGAGTTTGGGGTGGCCCCGATGGATTCGGAGATTCTCCGGAAGAAGAAAAGGCACGTACCGACCAAATGGTAAAACTTTGTCGCGATTATGAGTTCGCTCTTTTTAAATTCGATGCAGTTTGTGGCAAGTTGCGCCCCGAAAAGGAAGATGCATTTATAAACATGATGCAGCAATGCCGGAAATACAGCCCTGACCTGATTTTACTCGACCATCGCCTCGGATTAACAAAAAGTAAACCCTACGCCACTACATTTTTATTTGGAGGCGCAGAAACTTATATCGACGTGCACATGACAAATAGCATGACAGCGCCTCATCACCGGGCACAGGCATTGTCGCGCAGGTTGGTACCAGGCTTGCAACGGCTTACCGAAGACCACGGAGTTTGCCTTTCATCGTGTCTTGATTATTGGGAAGATGACCTGATTTTGCAGGCATTTAACCGCTCCTTGATTCTGTCTCCTGAAATTTATGGAAATCCGTGGTTGCTGCGTGATGATGAGTTTGCCAGTCTGGCGCGCATATACAATCTGCACCGAAAATACAGGGATATTTTAATCAATGGGAAAACCCTGCCTGAATCGTACGGACCTTATGCAGTTTCCCGTGGCGATAAAAATACGCAGATTGTAACACTTAGAAATCTGAAATGGACTACGGAAACCTATTCGATAAAACTGGATGAGGAAATTGGGATTGAATCGAATAAAAAAATTACAGTTGTACAATTGCACCCGAGCGAAAAAGTGTTGGGAACCTTCAAAAAAGGTGAAATCATAAAGGTCGAAGTGCAACCTTTTCGGGCGTTTATGCTGTTGGCAACAACCGAGAAATATAACGAACCGGCCATTGAGGGAGCAGATTTCAGTGTAATAAAAAATGTGGAAGGACAGCCTGTTGAAATTGAAATATTAGGCATGCCGGGTATAAAAACTGAAGTTTCCTTGTTAAATCCGGAACTATATAAATCAGCAAAAATAGATGGTAAAGATGCATCCAATCTGCTAAAGGGCAAAAATTTAAAACTCACTTTCCCCGGAGAAATACTTCAAAATAAAACCCACCGCAAATTGGGTGAATTTTCAGAAATACCAGTTCCGCAGGATGCTGAAGCACTCTATGAAATATCGGTTTTTTCTGCCGACAACAATGCCCTTGAAGTTCGTTCACTGCAACGTTCCGGAGAAACAACCATTCCTGAAGTACAGGCGGCACGCGATGCCTTTTTTAATCAGAAAGCGTTTGTTGAAAGAGGTGTTTGGGACCGCAATTTATTTGATGGTGATTTGAAAACCGGATTCTGGCCCACCAAACGCTATCAAACCGAGCGGGGTTGTTTACGTCTTGATTTAGGTGAAATTCAACTTATAGATGAATTGAAAATTACGGTGCCCGATATATTTTCTTTGTTACCACTTTTGCCTGATGAAGGAAATATTGTGGAAGTTTCTACCGATTTAAAAAACTGGGAGGAAATTACATACCTTGCTGATATTGAAATGAATATTAAAATTGGCAAGCAGGTTCGCTATTTACGTTTCAGAAATTTCCCACAACAAATAACAGAAATTGAAGGAAGGGTTTCTGGTAAAAACCTTGACCGGACAAACTGGAAAGCTTCCAATTTGTTTGCGCATCCAACGTTTAAAAAAGCGATAAAAGCGTGGACCAAAACAATTGTGCTGGATGAAATTCCCGCCAACAGTTATTTGTGTATTGCCATTAACGGACAACACGGAAAAGAAGGAGCTTATGTTGCCGCAAAAATGGGCGATGAGTTGATTGGTGCACCCGACCGGGCGCCATCGTACCTCAGTAATCCATGGGAATCTTTTAATTCCCGCACCGAAAAAAATTACACTTATTATATTCCGGTAAGTAAAAAGCAAATTGGAAAGGAAATTGAACTTTATGTTTTAGGCTATAACGAGGAAAATCAAGGTTTTTCTTCTGAAGTTTGGATTAGCGCCTATCCTTTTCCGTGGGAGAAAATCAATTTGGTTTTGGAACGGAAGAACGACTAAAAAAACAATAGACGAATGAGAAACAAATTCATCATATTAACCGCAATTACAATACTTTCCTTGTTTTTTTGCTGCAAAGAAAGTGGTTCAGAAAACAAGGAGCAAGGTAAAAAGCCAAACATCATTTTTATCCTCACCGACGACCAGCGCTGGGATGCAGTTGGGTATGCCGGAAACGAAATTATTCAAACTCCAAATATGGATAAGTTGGCAAATTCGGGCATATACTTTAAAAATGCGTTTGTAACAACACCCATTTGCGCAGCAAGCCGGGCATCTATTTTTACCGGATTGTATGAACGAACACACGATTACACCTTTGGGCAACCCAATCTGGATAACCAATACATGTTCGACAGTTACCCGGCGTTGCTTAAAAAAGCCGGATACAAAACAGGTTTCGTAGGTAAATTCGGTGTTAAGGTAAATGAAGGAATTCTGGATACCATGTTTAATTCGAACGTAATTACCAATTATCCATATTTTAAAGAAATTGATGGCGAACAAGTGCACCTTGCAGATATTAATGGCAATCATGCTATTGACTTTATCAAAGAAAATAAAAGCGAACCCTTTTGTTTATCGCTTTCATTCTGGTCGCCACATGCCGACGATGGTTCCAAGGAGCAATATTTTTGGCCAAAAAGCTGCGACAGTTTGTACGTAAACGATTACATTCCGGTACCGGAAACTGCCGACCCGGCATTTTTTGAATCGCATCCCGAATTCATGAAAACCACCATGAACAGGGTTCGTTGGCACTGGCGTTATGATACTCCGGATAAATACCAGCAAATGGCGAAAGGGTATTACAAAATGATTAGCGGCGTTGATAAGGTTATCGGCAAAATTCAGGAAACCTTAAAAGAAGAAGGTCTGGCGGAAAATACGGTAATAATTTTTATGGGCGACAACGGCTATTTTATTGGTGAAAGAGGTTATGCCGGAAAATGGCTCATGCACGAACAATCGCTTCGTGTCCCCTTGTTGATTTACGACCCAAGACAGCCGGAATCATCCCGAAAAAAATCATTTGAGGAGATGGTGCTGAATATCGACGTTACACCAACCATTCTCGAACTTGCAGGTGTTGAAATTCCTGAAAGATATCAGGGCGAAAGCCTGACCGCATTTTACGGTAAGGAACCCGAAACCTGGCGTTCGGCTGTTTTTTGCGAGCACCTCTGGGCAAAAAATCCATTGATACCCAAAACAGAATGTTACCGGGATGACACATGGAAATTTATCCGGTATGAAAACCATCCTGAATATGTTGAATTATACAATCATAAAGAAGATATAAATGAAACAAGAAATCTGGCACTGGAAGCAGGATATGCAGAAAAGCTGGATTATTACAGGCACAAATGCGATTCAATAGCCGGTAAATTGTTATCGGAAAGAGTAAAAGAATAGAAATATAAATTCAAAACATAATATCATGTTTAATAAAAAAACTTACATAGAAAGAAGAGAGACTTTAAAAGAAAAAGTGGGCAAAGGATTAATTCTGTTTTTTGGGAACGACGAGTCGCCAATGAATTACACCGATAATACCTACCATTTCAGGCAAGACAGCACATTTTTGTATTATTTCGGAATACAGCAACCCGGATTAACTGCAGTTATTGACATTGATAACAACCGCGAAATTATTTTTGGAAACGAATATACTGTTGAAGATTTTGTTTGGATGGGACCTCAACCCACCATTGTTGAAAAAGCAGCTGCCTGTGGCGTGAAAACGGTTCAGCCCACAAAAGAACTCGGCATTCTTATCAATTCAGCAAAACAAAAAGGACAAACCATTCATTTTCTGCCGCTTTACCGTCCTGAAAATAAAATTAAGTTACTGGAACTTACCGGAATTGCGCCAAATGAAGTGGCAACAAAATTCTCGGTTGATTTGGTAAAAGCAGTGGTTAGCCAGCGCGAAATTAAAACCGAAGAAGAAATTGCACAGATTTCGCAGGCAGTTGACATATCGGTGGACATGCACATTGCCGCCATGCGTTTTGCCTTGCCCGGAATGACAGAAGCTCAGGTAACTGCCGAGATTCATAAAATTGCTTTGGCAGCCGATGGAAATATTTCTTTCCCGATTATTGCCACCAAAAACGGGCAAACCCTGCACAACCACTACCACGGAAATACAATTGCCGATGGCGACATGTTTATGATTGATGCAGGTTTCGAAAACAAAATGTCGTACGCCGGCGATTTGTCGAGCACCATCCCGGTGAGTAAGAAATTCACCGAAGCGCAAAAAGAAATCTATCAATTAACGCTTGACGCACACCAGGCCGCAATCGACGCTTTAGGTTTTGAAGTGCCTTTTAAAAATGCACACATTGCCGCATGCACTGCAATTTTTGACGGACTAAAAGCAATGGGTTTATGTAAGGGAAATACCTCCGATGCCATTGAAGCCGGAGCACACGCCCTGTTTTTCCCTTGTGGCACCGGCCACATGATGGGACTCGACGTACACGATATGGAAGACTTGGGCGAAGTGTGGGTCGGTTACGATGGCCAGCCAAAAAGTACGCAGTTTGGGTTAAAATCGTTACGACTTTCAAAACCGCTGCGGGCAGGCCATGTATTTACAATCGAACCCGGAATTTATTTTATTCCTGAATTGATTGACCAGTGGCGTGCACAAAACAAATTCAACGATTTTCTAAACTGGGAAAAAGTAAACAGCTTCCGCAATTTTGGCGGAATAAGAAACGAGGAAGATTTTGTGATGACAGAAAGCGGTGCTCAGTTATTAGGCAAAGCAAAACCAAAAACAATTGAAGAAATTGAAGCTATACGTAGCGAAGTTGAATAAAATTAACATGAATATCTGCAACTCTACCTAAAACTATTTTAAGGGTTAAAACCCTTTCTGTCAGGGCTTTTTAAACCCCAGACTTAAACCTGGGCAAAATAGTCCCTATTCAACCGGCTTTAGCCTTTAATTTAATAGTACTTAGGAATTTTTTCGGATATTCAATATAATATTGATTATGAATTATTTAGCAGTTGTCTTTTTACTGATATTTTCCCTTTTATCAACATTTGTTTGCGTTGGACAACAGAACAGGAATTTGTCGGAAACGCAAATTGATTCCATCCTAAAAAAAGTGGAATTGATTCCGGTAATGATTAACGGGGACAAAGACAACAGGATAAATATTGTTTTGATGAACCGCTGGACTTCGGGAGAAAAAGCGCCTTACAATTCCCCGGAAATGCGGGACGAATTCATAAAAGACATTAACGAATCATTAATTGCAGCCTTAACACCTGGCAACGAGAAAGCACAAACAGCATACGCCAACTACCGTGAGTTTTTTAATGTTTACGGATTGTGGTATCCCGAAACTCCCGAATGGGGAAAAGGAATAGATGGCAATGTTGTTGATGCAATGCGCGATAAATTATTCCTTCCCTGGAAAGATGAAAACCTGGGCTGGGCAACTTTTTTGGTACTGCCTAATTTAGATAACGGTGGCGGTGGTGCGGCCAGAAATCTCGAGGCAAGAGTTGGAAGGGCTTTGATTGCCGGTAACGGAATCGCAAAAATGCTTCACGAAATTGCTCACACCTGCATGAGCATTGGCGATGAATATACCGGCCCGGCTACCGGAACAACAGCCAGTCCAACCTACACCGTTTCAACAGAATACGAACGCGACAAAATAAACTGGCGAAAATGGATTGAACCCGACACGCCGCTTCCAACTCCCTACACCAAGGAATACCTTAACAAAATTGGAGCATTCGAAGGTGCACAATATCACTTAACCGGTTATTATCGTTCAACTGCTCAGGGTTGTATTATGGGGGCCGGCGTGTTTGACAACACGGAAAAAATGTGCCCAATCTGCGAACAAAGAGTTGCAATGCGGGTGTATAAACTGGTAAACCCCATTAACAGTTTTAC
>JBFHJA010000045.1:0-15389 GCA_041596165.1 Draconibacterium sp.
GAAAAAACCAAAAATCAACTAACCTTTAAACCGTCTGGCGACTTCATCCCAGTTGATGAGATTCCAAAACGCATTTACATAATCCGGACGTCTGTTTTGGTAGTTCAAATAGTACGCATGTTCCCACACATCAATCCCTAAAATCGGCGTACCCTTTAATTCCGCAACATCCATCAGCGGATTATCCTGGTTGGGCGTTGATGAAACCGCCAGTTTATCCTTTTGAAGAACCAACCATGCCCAACCCGATCCAAACCGCGTTACCGCAGCTTTGACAAAGGCCTCCTGAAAATTTTGTACTGAACCAAATGAATCATTTATTGCACTGAGTAAAACTCCTTCCGGATTTGGCGAACCACCCGGAGCAATTACATCCCAATACAAATTGTGGTTATAAAAACCACCTCCATTGTTTCTCACTGCAGCTGTTTGACCAGAAACACCTGAAAGTATTTGTTCAATTGATTTTCCTTCCAAATCTGTTCCTGCAATTGCAGCGTTTAAATTATTTGTGTAACCCGCATGATGTTTGTCATGATGAATTTCCATAGTTCTTGCATCAATATGAGGTTCCAATGCTGTAAAATCGTATCCTAATTTTCCTAACTCAAATGCCATTTTTATTGTTTTAAAGATATTTGTATATTTATTTCCTGTAAACAAAAATAAGCCCTATTTAGAACTAATCCAAATATTTCATACTGAAAATAAATCGAAAACATTTATTATTCATAGTTAAAGTTGATAGAGAGAAAAATTAAAATTTCAGTTTTACAGTAATATTATATTCAATAACCCTTACTTCGCATCATCACCTCTACACAACATAAAAAATGTTTTTATAATATTTCAGAATTGAATTAATAGAATTCAGGAAAATAACCGTAGTTTAAACTTCTAATGTACATGCAGTTAGTTTAAGGTGATGAAATATCTTCACAAATTATTTGGTAATAAAGGTTGAGAAAGTTACATTTGAGAATATAAAAACGAGTTCTTTGAAGAGAAAAATAATATTTCCGCATTGATTCATCATTTGGTAAACTCAACAGAAAAATTTAAACGGAGAAAGCTCTTTAATGGTCGCTAAGACAGGCCTTGTAGCCCCGATTTATCGGGGTGAGTCGAAAGACCGGTGGAAGTCCGATCGGCCGGGCACTCAAATCCTGTACATCAGGGGTTTTACGCAAACGGGATTGATGCGGATTTTTTTTTTGCGCTTTTTTATTGATTTAAAATGGGCCAAAAATAAAGGGCAACCCGATTGGGCTGCCCTTTATTTTTATTTTCTATTGTAGTCTTGTTCGAGTAACGATTGAAACTTCATCACTCGCTAACCAACTACCACATTAATTATTCGTTTCGGCACGATAATAAATTTGCGGACAGATTTTCCATCCATCCATTTTACGCTACGTTCGTCGGACAAAACCGCTTTTTCAATTTCGCTATTCGGCAGATCGACAGCTAATTCCAACATAAAACGGGTTTTACCATTGAATGACACCGGATATTCAAAAGTATCTTCCTGCAATAAGCTTTGGTCGACTTTAGGCCAGGGTTCGTAGGCCAGCGTTTTCTCATTACCATACATTTGCCATAGTTCTTCAGCTAAATGTGGCGCATATGGTGAAAGTATTTTCGCATAAATCTGTGCAGTTTCTTTTGTTACTTTTCCCTTTTTATAAGCCAGATTATTAAAAACCATCAATGCTGAAATTCCTGTATTGAATTTTAAATGCTCAACATCAAATTCAACTTTTTGAATTGTTTGATGCAGTAATTTTGCCACTTCTTTATCTTCTGTACCTCCAACAATATTTGATGGTTCGGCGAAGAAACGGTACACACGGGCGAGGAAATTAAAAACGCCTTTCACCCCATTTTCTGCCCAGGGCTTCCGTTCATCCAAAGGTCCCATAAACATTTCGTACAAACGCAGCGAATCAGCTCCGTACTTTTCAATTACATCATCTGGATTCACCACATTTTTCAGTGATTTTGACATCTTTGCCACAATCTGTTTCAACTCTTCTCCTGTAACAGTATGAAAATATTTTCCGTTTTTCTCTTCTACTAAATCCGAAGAAACTTTTGCACCCGTTGCAGTTTCGTACGCAAATGCCAGAATCATTCCCTGGTTGAACAGTTTTTGGAATGGTTCATCGGTTGAAACTATTCCCAAATCAAACAAAACTTTGTGCCAGAAACGTGAATATAATAAATGAAGCACAGCATGTTCTGCTCCGCCAACATATAAATCAACAGGCATCCAGTATTGTTCTTTTTTTACATCGAAAATACTTTCGGTATTATTTGGGTCGATGTAACGCAAATAGTACCAGCACGAACCAGCCCACTGCGGCATTGTATTAGTTTCACGGCGGCCTTTTCTTCCGTTTTTATCAGTGACAACCAACCAGTCATGTGCATTTGCCAATGGTGATTCACCACTGTCTCCCGGTGTGTATTTTTCCATTTCCGGAAGTTGCAAAGGTAAATCGTCGTCTTCCACCAAAGAAACTTCGCCATCTTCCCAATGAATTACAGGAAAGGGCTCGCCCCAATATCGTTGGCGGCTAAACAACCAATCACGCAACCTAAAATTAACTGTTGCCTCACCAATATTTTTGTCTTGTAACCATTCCACAGTTTTCTGAATTCCTGTAGTTTTGTTCAAACCATTAATATCCAAACCAGTTACGGCGCTTGCTGAGTTGATATATTCGCCATCTTCCGTCCAGCAAGCATCTCCTTTTAAAATTTCCTCCCGATTTTCTGCCTGTTTTGGATCAAGAATGCAGATGACAGGAATGTTAAATTCTTTTGCAAATTCAAAGTCGCGGGTGTCATGTGCCGGAACGGCCATTATTGCACCGGTTCCGTAACCTGTTAAAACATAGTCAGCTACCCATATTGGGATAGGCTGATTATTTACCGGATTAATTGCATATCGCCCGGTAAATACTCCGGTTTTTTCTTTTGCCAAATCGGTTCGATCTAAATCCGATTTCAGCGCGGCAGCTTTTATATAATTTTCGACTGCCTCTTCTTTATCAGCAGTTACAATTTCTTTAACCATTTTATGTTCGGGCGCAATTACCATATAAGTTGCGCCAAAAAGTGTGTCAGGCCGGGTGGTGTACACACGTAGTTTTTTGTTTAGTCCGTCGATTTCAAAATCAACTTCGGCTCCAGTAGATTTGCCAATCCAGTTACGTTGCATATCTTTTACACCTGCCGGCCAATCCAAATCATCTAAACCTTGTAATAACCGTTCACCATAGTGTGGAATTCGCAATAACCATTGTTTTAAGTTTTTACGTACAACCTGGTTTCCACATTTTTCGTGAGCACCATCGGTAAGAACCTCTTCGTTTGCACAAACAGTTTTGCATGAATCACACCACCAAACTTGCGCATTATCGTAATATGCCAAACGTTTTGTGCCGATATAATTTTTTATAGCCTCGTCACCTTCAGATTTAATTTGAGCAGGAATTGGAAGTTCTGAAATTGGACGACCCTTTTGCAATTCACTATCAAACCATGTATTGTATAACTGCTTGAAAATCCACTGTGTCCATTTGAAATATTTTGGGTCGGTGGTATTAATTTCGCGATCCCAATCATAACTCAACCCAATGGCTTTTATTTGGCGGCGGAAATTATCGCAATTTTTTTGCGTTGTAATAGCAGGGTGAGTGCCTGTTTGCATTGCATATTGCTCGGCTGGCAAACCAAAAGCATCGTAACCCATTGGGTGCAACACATTGAATCCTTTCATGCGTTTGTAGCGACTTAAAATATCAGTTGCAGTGTACCCCTCGGGATGGCCAACATGCAAACCCGCCCCTGACGGATAGGGAAACATATCAAGTATGTAATATTTCGGTTTCGAGTAGTCGTCCTCTGTTCTAAACGTCTTGTTTTTCTCCCAGTATTTCTGCCATTTAGGCTCTATTTTTGCGAAATTGTAATCCATTTTATTAGCATTAAATAAGGTTCTAATTTTTCAAGCCGCAAAGATAGGAAAATGATTTACAAGGTTTGAGAATTAAATAAGCATAAAAAAAAGCGTTCATTGCGAACGCCTTTTTCAAAAATAAATATCATTTTTATTAATGAGTTACAACCGGCTCCAATGCAGCAGCTTGCTCAATAAAACCTGTAATTTGAGAAAGAGCAGGTACGGCTTTTGTAATTTTCTTTTCAGCCTGTACTTCAGTTAATTTCGCATGTAAATTTTCTGCATTACGATTACGAAGTTCTTTAACTGTATCCACACCTGCAGCTTTTAACAACTCAGCAAACTGCGATGCTACTCCTTTTATTCGGAATAAATCAGCCATATTTACCCAGGTTAAAATTTTTGACTCGTCGATACCTGAGTCAGCTGCCAATTTTTTTCTTCCAGCTTTTGATGCACCGGTTTCCAATAAACCTTCAACAGTTGTAACTCCTGCACTTGCCAATTTTTCCTGAAATGCAGGACCAATTCCTTCAATTTCTGTGATTTTTTTTGCCATAATACGCTTTTTATATTTAATAATTAACGGCTAAAAGCCAAATTTTTTACCTAATCCACCGAGCAATTTATCCTTCATCGACCCCTTTATTAAATCACCCATCAAATCTCCTATTCCATCTTCACCGGTTTTCCCCTTTTCAGAGGCAAATCCGCTTAATTTTTCGATTACAAATGGCACAGCTAATTTTGCAACAGAGTTTGAGATTTCTTTTGACAATCCCACCTTTGAAATTAAATTACCCACAACATTGTTCGCCAAACTACCTGCAAAAGGTGAACTGCTGCCTCCTTTTCCAAGAAGACCTGCAATCGAACTTAAATCACCTCCGCTAAATTTTTCCATCAAACCGTCTTTGAAAGTATTGGTAACAACATCGGTTACTCCACTAATTTTATCCGATTCAACACCTGCACCTGAAAGTTGCTCTCCCAGGCTTCCCTGAATTGTTTTTAAAAAATCGTTCAACATAATTTATTTGTTATTGTTTATATTTACTGTTTTAAACTTTCAAAATATCGTATCTTCAATCCACTTAAAATGAATTGTCATGAATATACCATTTTTTTTGCAGAAAATCAAAGATTCTTACACCTTTAAGGGAGATTCAATACTGATTGGATCTGCTATTCTTAACAATAATTATGAAACAAATGTTCAGGTAAAACTGCCATTAAAGACGTTTAACCGTCACGGATTAATTGCAGGAGCCACAGGAACAGGGAAAACAAAATCGTTGCAAGTTATCGCTGAAGATTTATCAAATGCGGGAGTTCCGGTGTTGGTAATGGACATAAAAGGAGATTTAAGTGGATTAGGTGCTCCAGGAATTACAAACCCGATTATTGAAAAACGCCAAAAACTGATTGGCATGGATTGGCAAGGAAAGGGATTTCCGATTGAATTTATGAGTATTTCAGATGAACCGGGTGTAAAAATGAAAGCAACTGTGTCGGAATACGGGCCAATTCTGCTTTCAAAAATTTTAGAGTTAAATGATAATCAAAGTGGCGTTTTATCGATGATTTTTAAATATTGCGACGATCGCAACCTGCCCTTGCTCGATTTCAAGGATTTAAAAAGCGTTATCAATTACATAACAGATGAAGGAAAAGAAGATTTTAAGAAGGAATACGGACTTATTCAATCCAGTTCTGCAGGCGTAATTCTGCGAAGTATTATTACTTTGGAACAGCAAAATGCCGATGATATTTTTGGAGAACCTTCGTTTGATATTTTTGATTTCATGCAGAAAAAAGAAAGCGGTGAAGGTGTGATAAATGTGCTCCGTTTAACAGACATGCAAACAAAACCGGCACTTTTCAGCACTTTTATGCTGTGTTTACTGGCTGAAATTTTTGAAAAAATGCCCGAACTCGGTGATCCCAAAAAACCCGAATTGGTGTTATTTATTGACGAAGCACACCTTATTTTCAAAAATGCATCGCGAAGTTTACTCGACCAGTTTGAAATGACAATTAAATTAATACGCTCAAAAGGTGTAGGAATATTTTTTGTAACACAATCACCTACTGATATTCCGGCAGCAATTTTAGGTCAGCTCGGAACAAAAGTGCAACATGCATTGCGTGCATTTACGGCAAAAGATCGAAAAGATATTAAAACTGCATCTGAAAACTATCCGTATTCAGAGTTTTATAAAGTGGATGAATTAATTACCCAGTTGGGAATTGGTGAAGCAATGATTTCAACACTCGATGAAAAAGGTCGTCCAACAGAATTGGTGCACACTTTAATGCGGCCACCTTTTTCAAGAATGGATATTTTAACCGATTATGAAATTGGTCAGATTATTAAATCGTCGGAATTAATAAAAGAATACAATGTTGATATCGATCGTGAAAGTGCCTACGAGATACTACACCAAAAAATTGCTAAAACAGAACAACTTGAAAAACAGGAAGAAGATTTTGGCCAGTTAAAAAATGCGGAAAAGGAAGCTCCCGCAACCCGGTCAAGATCTCAGCAATCTACTTTCGAAAAAATAATGAAAAGCCCTGTAACAAAATCGATTATGGTAGAAGTTACACGCGGGATTTTGGGTGTTTTAGGATTGAGATCAACTACCCGTTCCCGGACAACGTCTTCACGATCGCGGTCGCGGAGGTAAGTAAGGGAGCATGCTCCCCTGTTCAAATGGCATTTTTGGCAAATGTATCTCCGTCATTCACATTTCCTGTTTCGAAACCTTTTTTGAACCATTTCATGCGTTGAGCTGAAGTTCCGTGCGTAAACGAATCGGGGACAACATAGCCTTGTGATTGCTTTTGAATCCTATCGTCGCCCACTGCCCCTGCCGCATTCATTGCTTCTTCGATATCTCCGTCTTCCAATATGTTTTTTGTTCGTTGCGCATGATATGCCCAGATTCCGGCGTAAAAATCGGCTTGTAATTCCAACCTTACAGTTTGCTCATTATATTGTTTTTCGCTGACCTGCCCTCGCAGCTGGTGCACCTGATCGAGTACACCCAATTGCTTTTGAACATGATGTCCCACTTCATGCGCAACTATATATGCCACAGCAAAATCACCCTCAGCTCCAAGACGATCCTGGAGCTGCTCCAGAAAATTTAAATCGATATACACTTTTTCGTCGCCGGGACAATAAAACGGACCTGTTGCTGATTGTGCAAAACCACACGCCGACTCTGTCGCACTGCTAAAAAGCACAAGTGTTGGCTCGCGATATGCCAATCCAGCATCATCAAAAAGTTTATGCCAAACATCCTCCGTATCTCCTAAAACCACGCTCACAAATTCAGTTAATTCCTGCTCATGGGCAGTGGGCTGGTAGTCAGTTGCAGTTTCATTATAACCCTGCTGGTTTTGCATCACATTCATAACTTGCGACGGATCGCCCCCCAAAAGCCAAACAATTAAGACTATAATTATAGTTCCAATTCCACCACCTATTCCAACTTTCCGTCCGGAACTCATACCACGTCGATCTTCAACATTTGAGCTTTGTCTTCTACCTTTGTACCGCATTTTTTTTTGCAATTTTTTGTTCTAACTAAAACATTTAAAAACCAATTTAGAAAATTGTTCAGAAAGAAACTAAAAATGCGCATTAAATTGAATTAATGTAAAAAGCGTATCTGCATTTCTTCAATTCAAAATTATATATCGACAGTGCTTATGAAAAACAAATAAAAATAATGACAGGCACAATTTTTGCTAGAATTGACCGAACAATTTTATTGTCAAAAAAAAAACAAAATCAGTGAGGATACTTTTACTAGTTTATATATTTCTGTTTTATTTTTCGCAGATTGACGCCCAAACCATTCAGGTAATAAATGCAAAAACCGGTCAACCAATTGAAGGAGTACTGATTTTTACAGAAGATTTTTCAACACAAACAGATAATTTGGGAAAAGCCAAAATCGATAATTTTTCTAAGGATGACCAAATTCTTTTTAATCATTCATCTTTTACCAGATATCAAACTGAAAAAGCTAAAATAATTAAACAGGGAAAAATAGTTTGGCTGAATGAAAATCCGATCAGACTCAATGAAATTGTAATATCGGCAAACCGTTGGGAACAATCGAAAGCCGAAATCCCCAACAAGATAACTACAATCAGCGCGACAGAAACGCAAAATTTCAATCCGCAAACCACAGCAGATTTAGTGGGGACAAGTGGCGGTGTATTTGTTCAGAAAAGTCAAATGGGTGGCGGTAGCCCAATGATTCGGGGATTCTCAGCAAATCGCATTTTACTTGTGGTTGATGGCCTTAGAATGAACAATGCAATTTACCGAAGCGGAAACCTGCAAAACATTATTTCAATAGATGCAAATTCGGTTGAAAATACAGAAATTATTTTTGGCCCAGGCTCAGTAATTTACGGCAGTGATGCGTTAGGAGGAGTTATGAGTTTCAATACATTAAAACCAAAACTTTCCACTGATTTAAAAACTGATTTTTCCGGAAAAATATTGAGCCGTTTTTCGAGCGCCAATTTGGAAAAAACAGTTCATGGTACATTCAACTTTGGCGGGGAGAAATGGGCAGCTTTGATAAGTTCAACTTTTTCGGGATTTGATGATTTAAAAATGGGATCGAACGGAAGGGACGAATATTTGCGTCCTGAATTTGTTTTGCATGGCGGCTTTGACGGTTCCGATAAAATTGTAAAAAGCGAAAACTCAAAAATCCAGACCCACACTTATTATAATCAGTTCAATTTTTTGGGGAAACTAAGGTTACGCCCCACCGAAAAAATTGAAATATATTTGAGCGGAAACCATTCTCAAACATCAAATATACCACGATATGACAGGCTAATTGTTTATAAAAGCAACAAACTTCGATATGGCGAATGGTATTACGGTCCTCAAATTCAGACAATTCTTTCGGGACATATAAAGTACGAACAAGATTGTGCCTTTTTCAACAAAATGAGTTTTCTGGGTGGTTTTCAAGATTATACGGAAAGCCGCTACGACAGAGCTTTAAACAACCCAATTAGAAACGGAAGAGAAGAAAATCTTTCGATTTTTTCTGTCAACCTCGATTTTGATAAAATCATCGACGAAAAAAACGAATTCTTTTATGGCGTCGAATCCTACCTCAACAATATCAATTCAGCTGGTTCAACAATGAATTTGCTAACGGAAGAAAACGAAACCATTCCTTCACGATACCCTGATGATTCGAAATATGGAAGTTTTGCTGGTTATCTGTCATACAAATTCAAATTGGAAAGAAATATTGTTTTTCAGACCGGTACAAGGTATACACGAACCTGGCTAAGCGGAGATTTTAATCCTGAAGATTACAACTTTCCGTTTGATGGTTTCGACATGAAAAATTCAGCTTTTATCGGAAATATTGGTGTTGTTTGGCATCCCACCGATAAATGGCAGTTAAGCTCGAATTTATCATCTGGTTTTCGATCGCCAAATATTGACGACGTAGCAAAGGTATTTGATTCGGAACCCGGAAATGTTGTAATCCCTAATCCAAATCTGAAACCGGAATATGCACGAAACATTGATATCGGTATTGCCAGGAGTTTTTCGGGAAAAGCAAGTATTGATATTTCTGCTTTTTATACACAACTAAAAGATGCAATGGTGCGCCGGAGTTTTAAGCTGAATGGGCAAGACTCCATTATGTATGATGGAACTTTGAGTAAGGTTGAAGCACTTGTAAATGCCGATGCTGCTATTATTTATGGTGGCACTGTTGCGTTTGAATATATTTTCACATCGACTTTTCGTACCAGAAACGACTTTACAATAACTCACGGCGAGGATTCGGATGGATTCCCGGTTCGTCATGCCCCTCCCCTGTTTGGCAGTTCGCACCTGATTTATGAGAACCAAAAATTGTTTGCCGATTTGTATGTTAACTACAACGGCAAACTCGACTTCGAAGAACTCGCGCCAACAGAGCAAGACAAACCGTACATGTATGCCACCGACGAAGATGGAAATCCGTTTTCGCCCGGATGGTGGACACTCAACTTGAAATTCAATTACAAATTAACACCATCAGTAGATTTAGGAGGTGGTGTGGAAAATTTACTTGACAAACGCTACAGAACTTATTCTTCTGGAATTGTTTCGCCGGGACTGAATTTCATTTTTTCAGTAAATGCGAGGTTTTAAAAAAAAACACGGGGAGCGAAAAAGGGGTAAAGAGTTAGAAGCTAAGGGTAAAGAGTAAATGGATAAAACCTATATGAAAAGGAAATTAATGTTCAAATCATTTTTAAATACTAAATATAAAAAACCAACGTTTTTAGAATCTGAAGGCAAATTTTTTAATCATTTTAATTTATTTAATTCGGTATTGCCTTCTGAAGAGGGGTGTTTAGCAAACCCCTCTTCTTTTTTTATTTTCATGTCAACATTAGATCTGTTTTTAGATAACAATGTTTGTATATTCGCAAAATGATTTATCACAAAACGTTTAACCATAAAAAATCGGATACCTGGGTGGTATTTGTGCACGGCGCCGGAGGCAGTAATTCAGTGTGGTTTAAACAGTTGCGTGATTTTAAAAAACATTTTAACGTATTGATTATCGATTTACGCGGACATGGAAAATCAAAAGAACATTATACCCAGGCCGAGATATATAAATTCAACGAAATTGCTCTGGATGTAATTCAAATAATGGATCATCTTGAAATCCAGAAAGCTAATTTTGTTGGCATTTCATTGGGTTGTATAGTAATCCGTGCCATCGACAAACTGGCTCCCGGACGCGCAGAATCTATCATTTTGGGAGGCGCTGTAATTCAGTTCAACAAAAAAATAAATGGGTTGGTAGCCACTGCCAAATTACTTCAATCTATTTTGCCCTATATGTGGCTCTACAAAATAAATGCATGGATTCTGATCCCTTCTAAAAAACATGCTCAATCGCGCAAACTATTTATACAAGAAGCGTTAAAGTTAGGGGGTCGCGAATTTAAGAAGTGGTTGCGAATGACATCTGAAATAAAAGAAAACCTGCAGGAATTTCTTGTAAAAGAAGCCTCAGCCCCGGTGCTTTATCTGATGGGTGATGGTGACCACATGTTTTTGCCGATGGTAAGCAATTTAGTTAAAAAGCATTTTAACTCCCAACTTGAAATCATCAGCAACAGTGGCCACGTTTGTAACCTTGATCAACCCGAAGTTTTCAACGAGCGTGCCATTAGATTTATAAAAAGTATATCCGGCTAGTTTCATTGCATAACTGCAAAAAACAGCAAGAATTTAATATTAAAAAACTTTGTGCGGATAAGCTCCCAAAAGCTGCTGTATTTTGTTTTTCATACTGCTTCGCAATTGCACTTTAAATCAATGTGTTGAAATTTAAACTCAACTTTAAGGATAAGTATCTATTTTAAAGCAGAATACTCTTTATATAGGCAACTAAAACAACACATTGGGCGCCTATTTTACGACAAATAATTATTTTGCAGAGAAACTGCTAACATTTATCCACGTGGCGTATCAACATAAATTGTTATATTTTAATAATTTTAGGGTAAAAACAATCTCGTCTGTATTATATTCAAAGGCGGAAAAACATAGGGTAATTTACTGAAATTTAGTTCAATGCCGGGAATCGAAAAAAGCGGATTTATAGAATTATTTAACGAAATGTATACGCAAGTGAAGAACTACGTCTATTTCAAAACGGGAGATATTGAAATGGCGGATGACATTGCGCAAGATACTTTTATGAAAGTTTGGGAGAGAAAAGGAGAAATTCGGACTGAAACCGTGAAACCTTTGTTGTACACAATCGCGGGAAATTTATGCAAGAATCGTTTCGACCACCAAAAAGTGGTAATGGAGTTCGGCAATAAATTCAAACAAGAGGAAAACACGGTTTCACCCGAATTTGAAATGGAACTAAAAGAGTTTGGAGAAAAATTACAGCGGGCAATAGGAAGCCTGAATGAAAAAAACAGGGTGGTTTTTCTGATGAACCGAATTGAAGGCTTCACATACAATGAGATAGCCAAAAACATTGGGTTGACAGTGAAAGCAGTTGAAAAAAGAATGAAAAATGCACTTGACGATTTAAAAAAAACAATTGAGTATAAAATTTAAAGGAATTTTACCATGATAAAAAGGAACTATTCCATACAACAAAAAATATCCCACAAGGAATTTGGGAAAATGAACACCGAAGAAAAAATATTGAAATTCTCTGAAAGGCTTGAAATGCCTGCGGGAATGCCAACCGATGCAGCGTTGAAAAAAGTGCTTTCAAAAATAGAAAACAGCGCCCCAACGCAAATACGGAAACTCAACTTCTATTTTAGGGCAGCCGCGGCCGTGGCAATCCTGGTACTGGGGATCTACGGCGTTACATCGGTTTTCTCGAAAAGCAGAATAGTAACCAATTTAGCTGAACAAACCACTTTTTCGCTCCCCGATAAATCAGTAGTGGTATTGAATGCCGGTTCAAAAATCAAATGGGGAAAACGGAATTTCAACGATTTACGCCAACTCTCATTAAACGGAGAAGCTTATTTCGACGTTGAAAAGGGAAATAAATTCGTTATCGAAACTCCAAATGGAACAGTTGAAGTTTTGGGTACGCAATTAAATGTATTTTCTCGCAATAACGAATTTAGGGTAAGTTGCATTTCGGGCAAGGTGCGGGTAGCAGCCAACACCAGCGAACAAATAATTTTACCCGGTGAAACTGCAGAATTAACTGCCAATGGAATCATTAAGAACACTTTACAGAATCCCGAAAAAATTGCCGCCTGGCAACAGGGTGTATTTTATTTTGAAGATAAACCAGTAGTTTCTATTTTTGCCGAATTGGAAAGACAATTCAATATTTCGATAAAATATAAAGGCCTGGAGAACCGTTACATAACAGCAACATTCTCCAACAAAAATTTGAAAGAAGCTTTGGATATCGTTTGCATTCCAATGGAATTAGAATATGAAATTAAGAATAATAAAGTTACCATATACGAGAAGCCAAAATAAACCACTCGTTCTTCTTTTTATTTTATTGACTTTAGTTTTTTTTTCGTTCCCTTCGTTTTCCCAACAACACAAATTTACCTTCTCAAACGCTTCTTTGGCAGATGTGCTCATCGAAATTTCAAAAAAACAGGATATCCGGATTTCGTTCGATTCGGGGCAGTTGGATAAAATTCAGATAAATAAAACCATCAGTGGAAACAGCAGCAAAGAATTGCTCAGTGCAGTTTTGGAAGGCAGTGTCTACACATTCGATCTAAAATTCGACACTTACCTCATTTTCAAAAAAACTGATACCGACAAACCACAAGTAATTAAAGAAAAGATATTTGCAGGAATTGTTTTCGACAAAAAAAATGGAGAACGATTACCCAATGCAAGTCTCTTGTTATGGATAAAAAACCAGCTGGTTTCCACATCTGTTGACGGCACTTTCAGCATCAAACTGGCCGATTCGGCAAGCAATTTCATACAAGTCAAATACTTAGGTTATTACACACTCGATACAATAATTGACCCTGCAAGCGCAGCACCTTTTTTAAGTTTTGGGCTTAAAGCGAAATCAGAAAACATTGCTACAATTGATGTTAAGGGTGAAAAACTTGAAATGGTGGATTTTGGAAACGATGCAGGGCAATTAACAATAAATCCCACAAAATTTGCCGATCTGCCAAATTATGGTGAAACTGATGTTTTCAGGGCTTTGCAACTAATGCCGGGAATCAGTTCGTTCGAAAATTCATCGCAACTAAACATTAGGGGAAGTTCGGCCGACCAGAACCTTGTAATGTTCGATGGATTTACCTTGTATAATCTCGACCATTTTTCTGGTCTGTTTTCGGCACTAAATCCCAATGTAATCAAAGACATACAGGTTTATCGCGGCGGTTTCGATTCGCGTTATGGCGAGCGTGTTTCAGGAATTGTTGACATAACCGGAAAAACAGGAAACCAACAGAAGCCCGAATTTTATGGTGGTATTAATCTAATCAGCGGAAACATTACCGCAGAAATTCCGGTCACAAAGAAACTAACATTGGTTGCTGCAGGTCGGCGTGCCTATTCCGATGTATATTCGAGTTGGTTTTCCGATGCATTGCTTTCCGACAAATTTGGGCAAACCCAACGTTTCCCCGACCCGGAGGCAAATGCAATTACTCCCGAGTTTTATTTTAGCGATTTTAATTTGAAAATGACCTTTACACCAAATCAGCAAGAGAATTTTTCATTCAGTTTTTATGGCGCAAAAGATAACTTAAACAGCTCAAATGAAAATACAACCAGCCGCGGCGAAATTAGTACCGAAGATATTAACGAATGGGGAAATTACGGTTTTGGGGCGGCCTGGAAAAAACAATGGAACGCAAAGTCGTTTACCAATTTGCAAATGGGGCATTCAGGCTATTTCAACGATTATTATAATAATTCTGTTTTTACCTCTGCAAACACAACAACAAACCCAACAAACATTACCAACATAACAACCAATGAATCAAATGATTTGACTGATTTTTTTGTTTCGTTTCAAAACAAATATTATTTGAACCAAAATAACTTGCTGGAATATGGCTTAACCGGAAAGTACAACGAATTCAAGTTTTACAAAGATGCATCGCGCGATTTTATATACGACAACCTGAAAAATTCGGCATTTTTGTATACACTTTATTTTCAGGATAAAATAAATACCTCGGAAAACATTACTTTAAAACCCGGTGTGCGTGCCAATTTTTATGGCAAAACCGGAAAATTCTATATCGAACCCCGGTTTTCGGCCAATTACAAAACACAATCTAACTTGCTATTCAAACTCTCGGTTGGCAGGTATTTTCAATATTTGAGCAAATCAGCCACCGAACAATCTTTTGGATACAATCGCGATTTCTGGATTTTGGCCGATGGAGTCGAAAACCCTGTAATTTCGTCGAATCACTTTATTATAGGAGCCAGTTACGAAACCAGTCAGTTGTTTTTCGATATTGAAGCGTATTACAAAAACGTTGAAGGGTTGCAGGAATACCTTTTTTTTCTGGATCCCCAAGGGCGTCAAAAACCCAATCCAGGAAGTACTTTTGAGCCAAACCCTGAGTTGAGCCAATTTATTTCGGGTAACGGAAAGGCAATTGGAATAGATTTTTTGGTCAAATATGAAAACTCAAATTTTTCAAGCTGGCTGGCATATTCGCTGAGCAAGGCAAACCGCCGTTTTTCAGAAATCAACAACGGCGCAAAAATACCGGCATTGTACGACCAAACCCACGAAATAAAATGGACAAATATGTACTCCTATGAAAAATGGAATTTCTCGCTAGTTTCCATTTATACCACTGGAAAACCCTACATTAAATCATCAACAAAAGAGGACGATTTCAGCACTAC
>JBFHJA010000046.1:0-15353 GCA_041596165.1 Draconibacterium sp.
TTACAATTAAACCCGGAGAAAAATTCAAATATGAATTTTCCGATCACTTTCATGCACGCTGGATTCGGTTTGTTTCCGATAAAAGTTGCACTGCAACGGTCTGGCTAGAATATAAATAGAATGTAATGAGCAAATTATGAAGTGTATAGAACGAACAAAGCAAACAATAATTCAATTAAAAAAAATCCTGGATTGAATCTATAGCAATAAACCCGATTCTCTGGCAGGGTAATATAAAGTGAAAACAAAAAGGTGCTTTCACACCCGCTGTTAAAAGAGGGGTACTTTCAAGCACCTAATTAATAAAAGCAACAAAAAAGAAACTATTTTTAGGCAAAATAAAAATCATGAAAAATCTAATCTTAATAATCCTTGTACTATTTGCAGGAATCATTTCCGCCCAAACTCCTTCTATCTTTATAGAAGCTGAAAGCTTTTCCAATAAAGGTGGCTGGGTTGTCGATCCGCAGTTTGTTGAACAGATGGGATCGCCCTACTTGCTGGCTCATGGAATGGGAAAACCGGTAGAAGATGCTTCCACAGAAATCAACGTTGAAACTTCAGGACTGTACCACATTTGGGTTCGGACTAAAAACTGGGCGCCCGGAAATTGGGAAGCTCCCGGGAGATTTCTTATTTCGATTGATGGAAAAAATCAGGAGATTGAATTAGGGAAAAACCCTGGATGGAACTGGGAATATGCAGGAAAAACAAAGCTTTCAAAAGGAAAAACAATACTTGCCCTGAAAGATTTAACAGGATTTGAAGGACGTTGCGAAGCAGTTTATTTCACAACAAAAGAAAACGAAAAACCCCCCACTGAATTGGCAGAACTTAAAAAGTGGCGTCAGTCACAATCCGGGGTCTCAGAAATTCCACAAAAAATTGTCAAATACGATCTTGTGGTTGTCGGTGGAGGAATTGCTGGTACTGCCGCTTCAATTGCTGCTGCCGAACAAGGTTTAAAAGTTGCGCTTGTGCACGACCGGCCTGTTTTAGGTGGAAATGCAAGTGGCGAAATCCGGGTTCACACGCTTGGGATTTACGGCAACTTTGAACGCATTCTAAAAATGCTCGATACCGAACATTATCCAAATGGTTCGGCAGACGCTTTAAAGGAAGACAAAAGGCGGATGGCGAATGTGGAAAAATATGATAATATCGACCTGTTTCTAAATTACAGGGCATTTGCAGCAACTGCCCAAAATAATAAAATTACCTCTGTGGATGCGCGTCAAACTTCAAGCGGCGAACAAATCAGGTTTGAAGCACCTCTTTTTGTTGATTGTACCGGCGATGGCTGGATTGGTTACTGGGCTGGCGCTGAATATAACTATGGTAGAGAGGCCGCTTCGAAATATGGAGAAAATTGGGATGCTCACGGGGTGCTTTGGAGTCCCGATTCTCCCGATAATTTTGTAATGGGTTCTTCTGTTTTATGGGGATCGGAAAATGCAGGGAAACCTGTCACTTTTCCTGAAGTACCGTGGGCGATGGATGTTGCAAAGACTTACGCAGAGAAAAATGGCGAGTGGCAATGGGAGTTTTCGAGCAACGATATGAGCCAGATTGACGATGCTGAAACAATTCGCGACCACATGTTCCGCGCTATTTATGGTTCGTTTTACAATTACAAAAACCAAACTGCTGATAACCAATATTCCGACAAAGCGAATTTTAGCAATATCGACAATAAATTGCAGCAACAAAAAGCGGATAGTTTGCAGCTAAAATGGGTATCGTATTTATTGGGAAAACGCGAATCGCGCCGTTTGGTGGGCGACCATATTTTTACGTTTAATGATGCCAAAGACACAACAACTTTTGAAGATGCTGTTGTTTTTGAAAAACGTGAAGTTGATGTACATTTCCAGATAAACCTTCTCGACCAGAATGATCCGAATTTTATTTCGGAAGCCATGTTTTACAAAACCGGTTTGTACGATATTCCCTACAGGAGCTTGTATTCGAAAAATATAAGTAATTTGTTTATGGCTGGGCGGAATTTTAGCTGCTCACATGTCGGTCTTGGCGGGCCGCGTGTGATGCGCACCACCGGACAAATGGGTGCTGCCGTTGGTTTGGCCGCATCGGTTTGCAAAAAACACAAGGCTAATCCACGTGATGTTTACACTACCTATTTGGATGAATATTTGCAACTGATTGAATCTCAGAAATAAAGGTAATGGGTTGTAGGGGATTGTGCATTTTAATTTTTTCGGTGGTATTTGTGCCCCTGGCAACTTTTTCACAGGAACGATTTGATACTTGTCGGTTTGCCTTCAATTTTACCGATGAGTTTGACTTGGAAAACACAATCGAGATCTGCTCAAATTCAAACCAAATTCCGTATCGATACAAAGCTGAAATTGACATGCCCGTGTGCACTGACACGCTTTGTGCGAATGTCGTTTTAAAAATTTATTGGGATTTAGCTGGAAATTATTTGGGTTACGACACAGTTTTTGGGAATCCGCTTACCAAATTTGATCATTTGAAATTCGATGAGGCTGATTATTTGAAACTGGATCAGATACTTAAAAACAGAAACAGCATGCTTCGCATTCTTAACAAAGAAGATTTGGTTGATAAATCAGTCAAAGTAAAATCAAATGTAGTTGATGCGGTAACTGGTGCAACCCCGAAAACAGTTAAAAATTCGGTTGTGGAAGGAGCAGTTTATTCCTCTTTTACACTTTGGCATTTTGTATATGGGGCGATTAAAAACAAAATTGCCGGTTACACTTTAGAAATATATTCTGAACCAATTTCCCTGCAATTATTATTATCTGATAATTACGAAACACAGCTTTTTGCTTTGAGAAAACTGTCAGAAAAGGATTTTGAACTTCATTCTGATTTACTTTTTGAAGTAATAAGACAAAGTGTGCCATTAATCAAAGCAAATGCAATTATAAAAACTCCATTACCTTTTGAGAGCGATGAAAAAAACCGTCAGTTTATAGCGCTTTTCCCAGTACTCGATGATTACAGTAAAAGCATTTTCTTGAATCGTGTTGTTACTGAAAAAGAAGTTGCAACTGTTTTTCTCCCTATTATTATAACTAATTCAATGGATTTCAATAAGAAAGAAAAGGAACAAATCGCCGATGCATGCCGGAAATTTGAAATCCCGGCTTTTGACGATTTAATTGAAAACAACTAAATAGATAAATAAAACTCCCCATTTATTGTGCAAACCAGAAATAACTGGATATTTTTGAATTTCACAAAAAAGAACTTCATCTATGTACAAATTATTTCTTGCTGCTTCTCTTATTTTGGCATTGACTTTTAACTTATTCAGCCAAAACACAAAACATTCATTTGAACTCTCGAAAACTGAGTTTCTGTTGGATGGAAAACCGTTTCAAATTATTTCGGGCGAAATTCATCCGGCCCGGGTACCGGTGGAATACTGGAAACACCGAATCCAAATGGCTAAAGCGATGGGTTGCAATACAATTGCCGCCTATATTTTCTGGAATTATCATGAAGTTGAGCCAGGAGTTTTCGATTTTCAAACCGGAAACCACAACATTGCCGAATTTGTGCGATTGGTTCAGGACGAAGGAATGTTCCTGATTTTGCGTCCTGGTCCGTATGTTTGCGCTGAGTGGGATTTTGGCGGACTGCCATCATATCTGCTGGCAATTCCCGACATAAAAGTACGATGCATGGATCCGCGATATACCGAAGCGGCTGAGCGGTATATTAGATCGCTGGCTATTCAGGTAAAAGATTTGCAGGTTACAAAAGGTGGCCCGATTTTAATGGTTCAGATAGAAAATGAATATGGTAGCTATGGAAACGATCGGGAATACATGAAATGGCTGCCAGAAGTTTGGAGAAAATGTGGTATCGAAGTTCCGTTTTATACTTCCGACGGGGCGACTCCACACATGCTCGAAGCTGGTTCTTTGCCGGGTGCGGCAATTGGACTGGATCCGGGTTCCAACGCTAAACATTTCGAACAGGCTACTCTTGTCAACCCAAATGTCCCCTCATTTTGCAGCGAATTATACCCGGGCTGGCTTACGCATTGGGGCGAAAAATGGCAACGGCCTGATGTAGAAGAATTGAAAAAAGACGTAAAATGGTTGATGGACAATAATAAATCGTTCAATTTTTATGTCATTCACGGTGGTACAAATTTTGGCTACTGGGCTGGTGCAAATGCTTTTGCTCCCGATCAATATCAACCGGACGTAACAAGTTACGATTATGATGCACCTATCAACGAAATGGGACAGGCAACCCCAAAATATGACGAAATGCGCAAGATCTTGGCAAGTTACCTGCCTGCCAATCAAAAATTGCCTAATGTACCGGCTCCGATACAAGTTATTGAAATTCCGGAAATAAGTTTAAATTCAAGTGCAGCAGTTTGGGATAATTTACCCACTGCAATAAAATCTCCACAGCCAAAACCTATGGAAATGTTCGGGCAAAAAGGTGGGTTTATTTTGTATCGCACAAAACTGGTTGGACATAAAAAAGGTAAACTACGGATTACAGAACTTCATGATTATGCAACTGTTTTTGTCGATGGAAAATATATCGGCAAACTTGACCGGGCACAAGCAGAAAATATCATCGAATTGCCTGCTTCTACTTCTGAAAATCCTCAGCTTGATATATTGGTAGAAGGAATGGGGCGCTTAAATTTTGCTGAATACATGATCGATAGAAAAGGAATCACCGACCGCGTCTCGCTCAACGGAATGACACTGATGAACTGGGATATTTTCACACTTCCGTTTGAAACTGAATACATAAAAACGCTAAAATTTTCCACTACAAAGTCAACTCAGCCCGGAACCTTTTTTAAGGGTGAATTTGAATTGACAAATCTTGGGGATACCTATATCGACATGAGTAAATGGGAAAAAGGTGTGGTTTGGGTAAATGGTCATAACCTCGGTCGTTACTGGAATATTGGGCCGCAGTTTCAACTTTACTGCCCCGCTCCCTGGCTGAAAAAAGGGAAAAACGAAATTGTAATTTTCGATTTGCACCAGCTTGAACCAAAGACCGTTAAAGGGGTAAAAACGATGGATTAAACTGATAATTATGAAAACTTTCAAGTTGCCTTTGCTTTCGATATTTGTTTTGCTGCTGTCTTTATTTTCCTGCAAAAATGAAAAAGCGGTTGAACCAGCAATTCCATTAATGGGCAACCGTTTTTTGACATTTAACTGCGTAATTAGGGTTAATCAAATTGAAGTTTCAAGATTTGAGAACAAAGGAGAAGATGAGCGAAGTTTGCATACTCCGGAAAAACTTATAGAGTTTAGAAATGCCTTTGAAAAAGGTTTTCCGGGTGGAAAAATGACCTGGGCTTTTAGCTGGCTTGCGTTGCACGATACTACTTTCAACTATGCAAAAATAAGAGAGCTTGTGGTTGGTTATCACATGAAATATGGCGATGAAATAACTTTTATTCCAGGTGCATATTTTGCGAACGCATACAATTCTACTGAACAGATAAACAGGGATTTACATGAAGGTTTGGCAAAAGTATCGGAAATAGTTGGAAACGATTATCGCCCAAACAGCGTTGTAGCGGGGTTTTTATCCTCTAAAAACCAACAATATTTAGCAGAAAATGAGGGTATTCATGTGTGTCAGGGGAATATCTGGAGTCAGTACGCGATTGATAACCAGGATGGAGAAGGAGCGGTAAGTTATCCATTTTATCCATCAAAAGAACATTTTTGCAAACCTGCTCAAAGTGCTGACGATTTTATTGATTGTGTTAATCTGGATGGTTGGACAGTGGATTTTCTGGCCGGAAGAAGAGAGGGTTTTGCCGATGGATTTAACAGCAGAATGGGAGTGGGGCCGATAGAAACGTTTGGAAACTACGGTCAGGAAATTGGTCTGAAAGAAATGATGCATACAACAGCTATTCATTTCGATAAAGGATTTGAACTGAACAAATTTGCATGGGTCACAAATTGCTGGGAATTAAGTTTGCCGATTAATGTTTCGGGACTAACCAACTGGCTGAGCGAAATAAAAAAACGATGGCCCGATGTTAAATTGATAACTCAGGGTGAATTCGGGTTGATTTGGAGAGAACATTTCAAGGAAAATTCATTTGATTATCGTTTTGTTGAAAAAGGTTCAGGAATTGGAGGTTCTGATAGTACTATGGAAATCAAATGGTTTATGAACAAAACTTTTCGCCTGGCAACTTTACGCGATTGGGAGAAAAATTCTCCTGAAATGGTAATCGATTTTACCCGCTACGATTTACAGGCAGAGGAACCTGAATCGGGAAGCACCCGCAATTGGAGTTTATTTGGAGAAATCAATCAAAAACAAGTTCGACCTCAAGATCAACCTGTTCCATTTTCTGAGCTTTCGAATGAAAACAGAAACATAGTTAAAAACAGTAATATTGACTTTGAATAGCTGGTTTTAAAACTTGAATTACGATTTTTTAATTGCCATTAATATTAAATCACATCATATGAAAACAAAAATGACACTTTTTACAGGAGTCTTGCTGGTATTATTTAGTATCACTTTTAAAGCACAAGCCCAACCTAAACCAAATATCCTTTTTCTTTTCGCCGACGATCAACGGGCTGATGCACTTGGTTGTTCCGGAAATCCATACATTAAAACCCCAAACATCGACAAGCTGGCCGAAAAGGGAGTTCGGTTCTCAAACGGATATGTTATGGGTGGACATCACGGTGCAATATGCGCACCCAGCCGGGCAATGCTGATGAGCGGCAAAAGTTTGTTTCATGTTTATGACAGGCTTGCTGGAGTGGAAACCATGCCTCATTATTTTTCTAAATATGGTTACGTAACTTTTGGAACTGGTAAATGGCACAATGAGAAAGCAGCTTTCGAAGCTACTTTTCAGCATGGAAAGAATGTGTTTTTGGGTGGAATGTGTGATCATTTTAACGTTCCGGCTTGCGATATGGGAGCTGATGGAAAATTGGGTGAACCACAATCCAAAGGCTATTCAACCGATATTTTCGCCGAGGCTGCCATAGGTTTTATCAATGATTATGCAACTGGAAACAGGAATAATCCGTTTTTCTGCTACGTTGCTTTTACAGCGCCGCATGATCCGCGTTCGCCACGCCCCGATTATATTGGCATGTATCCAGATGAATCGGTTCCTCTCCCCGGAAATTTCAAAAAACTTCATCCATTTGCTTTCGATGAACTTACAATAAGGGACGAAAATCTCGCACCATGGCCTCGCACACCCGAAATTATTCAGGCCTCAATTGCCGATTATTATGCACTGATTTCGCATTTGGATGACAAAGTGGGCGAAATTGTAGAAACACTGAAAAAACAGGGATTGCTTGAAAACACAATCATTGTGTATGCGGCTGATAACGGTTTGGCAATCGGTAGCCACGGTTTGCTCGGAAAACAAAATTTGTATGAACACTCAACAAAAGTCCCAATAATTATTAGCGGAGCAGGCATTCCAAAACAAAAAGTAAATGATGCGCTGGTTTATTTATTCGATTTATTTCCAACACTTTGTGCTGCCAGTTCTTTGCCGGCTCCTAAAGAAATTGACGGCCAAAATCTTTATCCTGTGATAAAGGGAGAGAAATCAGCCGTTAGAAATTCGTTGTTCACCACTTATAGAAATACAGTGCGGGCGGTTCGAACCGATGAATGGAAATTGATTCGTTACCCGCAAATAAATTACACACAGTTGTATAATCTGAAAAGCGATCCTTTGGAAATAAATAACCTGGCTTCTTTGCCTGAGCAAAATACAAGGGTTAATGAAATGATGGAATTATTAAAAAAGTGGGCAATTGAAACAAACGACACGATGAACTATAATCCCTGCACAATTTTGCCAATGGATTACGATTACACAAAACTGAAGCAAAAAGCCGATAACTGGCAACCTGAATATATTCTGAACAAGTATTTTAAGGAGTCGAGGTAGCCAAGCCTTCCAGCGATCCCAAGCCACTTGGCAGGTACAAACGAATTAACAGAATTCAAAAATCAAAAAAATTATGAAACGTTACGGACAAATTATCGGTGTAAAACCCGAACATTTTGAAGAGTATAAAAAATACCATGCAGCCGTTTGGCCCGATGTGTTGAAAATGATTAGCGAGTGCAACATACGCAACTACTCCATTTTCCACAAAGACAATCAGCTGTTTGCTTATTTTGAATACTACGGAACCGATTTTGCAGCCGACATGGCAAAAATGGCAGCTGACCCGACTACTTTAAAATGGTGGGCAGTAATGGAACCGATGCAACAACCAGTTGAAAACCGAAAAGAAGGCGAGTGGTGGGCGAACATGGAAGAGGTTTTCCATTTGGATTGAAGAAAGTAACTTAACCACATAGACACAAAGGACACATAGTTTTTTTTGATGTGTTCTATGTGCCTATGTGGTTCAATTTCTTTATCACAAAAAATTCTTGTCCAGATATTCCTGGAATTTGTCTTTGAACTGGTCGCTTACAGGAATATACACTTTGCCAAAAACAATCCTGCTGCGCTCAATTGTGTCAATTTTTTCGAGGTTGACGATAAACGAACGGTGGACACGCATAAATTTTGTTTCAGGCAATTTGGCTTCAAGTGCTTTTAATGAATTGATGGAAAGGATTGGTTTGTCTTCGTTCTGCAGAAAAACTTTCACATAATCTTTTAAGCCTTCAATATATTTTATTTCGTTGAAATTAATCCGACGGATTTTGTATTCCGATTTTAGAAAAAGAAACTCATTGTTGGCTTCGATTATTTCCTGATGCTCCGCTTTTTCAAGCCTGATTAATTTCTCTGCTTTTTTCGCTGCTTTCAGGAATTCTTCATAACTGAAAGGTTTTAAAAGATAGTCGACAGCTTCAAGTTTAAATCCTTCAAGAGCATATTTTTCATAAGCTGTTGTGAAAATTATTTTTGGCCGGTTTTCAAGAATTCGTGTGAATTCAATGCCAGTTAAATCGGGCATTTGAATGTCCAGGAAAATTAAATCCACGGGATTGCTGCCAAGAAATTCCATGGCATCCAAAGGATTATCGAACGTAGCAAGCAATTCGAGAAATGGTGTTTTTTGAACATAGTTTTTAACCAATTGCAGCGCGAGCGGTTCGTCATCAATGGCAATTGTCTTTATCATTTTTATTTGTTTATTTCAATTTCAAGAGAAACTCTGTATTCCGAATCTGATTTTTCAATCGAGAGTTTATGTGCGTCAGGAAAAAGCAAATTCAACCGTTTCTTCACGTTTTCCAAACCAATACCCGAATGGTTTTCATCGCTGTTTTTTTCGCTCGTTTGCCCTAAACTGTTGACGCAGTTGAACTGGATAATGTTGTTTTCAACTTTCATCGAAATATGGATAAACGATTTTTCGCGGTAGCTGATGCCGTGTTTAAATGCGTTTTCGATAAATGGTATAAAAAGAAGCGGTGGGATTTCGAGATTGACTTCAGCTGGAGGTAAGTCTATTTTTAGTTCCACTTTTTGCGAAAGCCGGAGTTTCATCAAATCGATATAATTCGCCATAAAACTAATTTCGTTGCCAAGACTTGTCTTGCCGTGTTCTGATTCGTATAACAAATACCGCATCAGTTTCGAGAGTTTTAAAACTGCATCCTGCGCATCAGTTGTGTTGATTTCTATCAGCGAATAAATATTGTTTAAGGTGTTGAAAAAGAAGTGCGGGCTGACCTGGTTTTTCAAAAATGCCAGTTCCGAATTCAGTTTTTCCTTTTCAAGTTCTTTCTGTCGTTTTTCGCTGGCGGTGTGTTGCTCAATTACGCGCAATCCAATGGAAAATCCGGTTACGATTACCGAAATCAGTAAAAAATAATACAATTGAAGTTGTTTCATTGGCGGACGGGGGATCACGTTGTCCTTCATCAGTTTTTCAAATGCTTCGGTGATTAGTTTGTCGCGTTCCTCATTGTGAAAGAAATGCTCATCTATTAACATAAAAAAGAAATACAAAACAGCAATTACCGCTGCGGCAGAAACAAAATAAACAACCTTTTTCTGACTTAAATAAAAACGTGGGACCAACCAGAGGTAATTGACATAGAATATGATTCCGTACATGGTTGCGCCAAGGTAAAAACCCCAGGCAACGTGGTTGTTGCTGCCCCAAAACCGATTGATGATAAGCTGGGGCAAAATGATGAGCAGCAACCAGACCAATGTGTGCAGAATAAAAGGTAGTGAGCGGTTTTTATGAGTTGTAATATTCATTTTTTATTGTTGGCTTGAATCTATTTTATTGTTGAAAATCAAAGTTAACTTAAAAAACAAAAACGAAGTTTATTTTTTTTGTTTTGGAGTTCATGCTTTATTATTGCAAGGATTAATTGTAAACCCAAAGGGATGAAATGATTATAGAAATTGGTGTATAAAGACATTCCTAAACCGCGAAGTGGTGGTATAATCATGTCATGCCTTCGGCATTTTAACTGTACAAACAAAATTATTCTATAATCATTCCATGCCTTCGGCATTTAATTCTTTTTTATTCATGCCGCAACGCATCGATTGGATTCAGGTTTGCAGCTTTTTTTGCTGGGTACCACCCAAAGAAAATACCAATAGCCGAGCAAACAAGAAACGAGATCAATATGGCATTTGTCATAACTACAAACGGGAAGCTGAGCAAACTTGTGGCAACATACGAAATTACCAATCCAAATAGAATCCCAATTACTCCACCTGCAATACTTAGTAAAACTGCTTCGATGAGGAATTGCATCAAAATATCGTTTCCACGGCCGCCAACCGACATGCGCAAGCCAATTTCGCGGGTGCGTTCGGTAACCGAAACAAACATGATATTCATAATCCCGATTCCGCCAACCAACAACGAAATGCCCGCAATTGCACCCAGCAACATGGTCAGCATATCGCTAACCGACGAGAAAGTCTGAATCATTTCAGCTTGCGAGCGCACATGGAAATCAGCGTCATCACCGGTTTTTAGTTTATGTTCGCGGCGAAGTATGGTTGTAATTTCTTCGATTGCTGCCTCCGATTTTTCTTCACTTACCGCTGAAGCGCTGATTGACTGAATATGAGTAATTGCCAAAATCCTGCGTTGCACCGAAGTGTAGGGTGCAAGTATCAAATCGTCCTGGTCCTGGCCCATTGAGTTTTCCCCTTTTTCTTTAAGCATTCCTATAATTTTCAAGGGGATTCCATTGAAACGAATGGTTTGCCCCACCGGGTCAACACTTTTATCGAAAATATTTTCGACAACAGTTTGCCCAATCAGGCAAACTTTCGCCAGACTGTTTATCTCTTTGTCGGTAAAAATGCGCCCGTCTTCCAGTTCATATTTTCTGATTGAAAGATATTCAGCATTTACACCCGTAATATTAGTTGGCCAGTTTTTGTTTCCGTTCACAGCTTGCCCACTTGAACTTACCTGTGGTGAAATTGCAGAGAGATAATTTGTTTCTTTTCTCAGCTTTTCAACGTCAGAAAGCGTTAATGATTTTGCATTTGAATTGCCCATCATAACACCGCCGCGCTGTTGAGAACCTGGCATCACAAAAATCATATTCGAACCCATGCTTGAAATCTGTTCCTGGATACTCTGTTTCGAGCCTTGCCCAATGGAAAGCATCCCGATTACCGAACCAACACCGATGATAATCCCCAACATCGTGAGGATTGACCTGAACTTGTTTCTTTTCAGGGCGTTGGTGGCAATTTTTGTAAGATTTGTATAATTCATTTTACTCTTTTTTTAATTGATATCTTCAATTTCCACTGGTAAACCTTTTATAAGTTCGGTTGCATTAAAACGGTTGGTTACCACCGTTTCTTTTTGAATACGGCCATCTCGGAAAATAATATTGCTTTTCATAAACCGCGCAATGTCGGGCTCGTGAGTTACAAATACAATGGTTTTTCCTTTGTCGTTCAGTTTCTGGAAAAGCTCCATGATTTCGTAGGAAGTGCGTGTGTCGAGATTCCCTGTTGCTTCATCAGCCAAAATCACTACAGGGTCGTTCACAAGCGAGCGGGCAATGGCAACGCGCTGTTGCTGTCCGCCCGACAACTGGTTGGGCATGTGGTGCATGCGGTCTGAAAGTCCTACCTGTTCCAGCGCAAACAAGGCCCTTTCCCGTCTTTCTTTTGCCTTTACTTTCGAATTGTAAAAAAGTGGCAGTTCCACGTTTTCCAAAGCCGAAGTACGCGATAAAAGATTATAAGACTGGAAAATAAACCCCAGTTTATTGTTGCGCAAACCCGCCAGTTGATTCCGGTTCAGTTTGCCGATATTCACGCCATCAAGTAAATATTCGCCGTCGGTGGGTTTGTCGAGGCAGCCGATAATATTTAGCATTGTTGATTTTCCCGATCCGCTGGCTCCCATAATGGCCACAAAATCGCCTTCATTTATTTGCATGTCAACTTTCCGCAGCGCATGAACGGTTACCTCTCCAATCTGGTAATCTTTTCGCAGCTCGGTAACTTTTATTATTGCTTTACTCATTTCTAAACGATTTAAATTTTGTTCTGCATTTTGCCTTTAAATTACTTTTTGTTTGCTCCCGGTGGTTTTGGCATAAACGGATTACTTGCAGCTTTTTTTGCAGTGCTTGTTGTTGTCATTTGTTCCATTGATAAAATTACTTCATCGCCCTCTTTAAGTCCGTCAAGTATTTCTGTATGAATGTCATCATCCAATCCAATTTGTACAGGAACAGGATGAATAACTGAATCTCTCTTTATCCACACCATTTTTCCACCTTTGGCATTTGCCATTTCTGTTGGAGGTGTCATTTTTCCTTCACCTGGCTTATTTCCATTTTTTCCATTTTCCGTCATTTCAGGTTTTGGTTGATCCTTCATATAACTCATCAGTAAAATCTGGTCGGGCGTAAAACGCAGCGCTTTACTTGGAACTACGAGCAAATCTTTCTTTTCAAGAACATAAATACTTGTTTCGGCAGTCATTCCCGGCATCAGTTTGTAGTCGGGGTTTGGTGCGTCAATAATGATTGTATAGGTAACCACGTTGCTTGTAACCGTGGGTTCGAGCCGTACTTCGGTTACCGTTCCCTGAAAAATTAAGTCAGGATAAGCGTCAACCTTAAATTCAACACGTAGCCCTTGTTTTACCTCGCCAATATCGGCTTCGTCAACATTGGCTTCAACGCGCATTTGCGTAAGGTCGTTGGCAATTGTAAAAAGCGTTGGAGTGTTAAAACTTGCTGCAACGGTTTGTCCTTCTTCAACGGCACGGTTCAGCACAATCCCATCGATGGGCGAATGGATAAACGCATAATCGAGGTTGATTTTATTCTTTTTAT
Organism: Draconibacterium sp.; assembly: GCA_041596165.1. Taxonomy (GTDB): domain Bacteria; phylum Bacteroidota; class Bacteroidia; order Bacteroidales; family Prolixibacteraceae; genus Draconibacterium. The sequence continues at coordinate 13,318 of JBFHJA010000046.1, forward strand.
GTTGTGCAAGTGCATTGTTGTAACTGGCTTTTGCTTTGTTGAGGTTATAAACCACAAGATCGAAATCTGATTGTGAAATCATTTTTTTATCCTGTAAAGGAGAAAGGCGGTCGTAATTGGCTTGCTGGTATTCGAGTTCGGCCCTGGCATTGTCGAGGGTTGCCTGGCTTTGGTCCATCATGGCTGCCAAGTTTGTAGTATCGAGCTTTGCCAGCAACTGCCCCTTTTTTACATACGAGTTAAAATCGACAAAAAGGTTTTCTACAATCCCCGAAACCTGCGTACCCACATCAACGGTTGTAATAGCTTCGAGTGTTCCGGTGGCAGTTACGGTTTTGCTGATGGTGCCCATCGAAACAGCGGCGGTTTCAATATTGATTTTACTTGCATCCACTGTTTTCGGTTTAATCACATAAAATGCAGTAGCAAGTACAGCTACAAGCACAATGGAAATAATGATAATTTTCTTTTTCATGTTTTTATGATTTTAATTGAATTTAAAGCGTAATTGGAACCCCTGCGTAAAAGTCGAGGATTTTATAACTGAAAACTAAGTTGAACTTCGATTGTAAAAGGTCGCTTTCTGCTAGGATCGACGTGTTTTTTATCACCAGAAAATCAACCGAATTGATAAGCCCGTTTTTAAATTTTTCTTCAGCCAGCAAATAAGATTCATTTGTTGCATCGAATTTCTCTTTTCCAGCTTCGTATTGAATTTGTGCTGAATTTACGTCGACACTGGCCTGTTCAATATTTTTACGTAGTTGGTTTTTAATGTTGATTTGATTTAAATCGGCATTTTCGATTGCAATTTGTGCCTGTTTTACATTGTTTTTTACCTGGTTTTTCTGAAAAATCGGGATTGACAAGGTAAGTCCAATAGAGGGTGTAAATGAATTATTGAGTTGGTCGAAATAATTCTGCCCCGAATATGCACTGGTGTATCCCGTGCCCAAACCTGCATTTGCAAAAACGGAAGGATAAAGATCAGCCCGGGCAATTTTCTCATCATAAATTGCGCTTTCCTTGTTCAGTTCTGCCGTTTTTATTTGTGGTTTGATTCCCAAAGACTGCTCGTAAATTGCCATTGCATCGGGATTGCGCATTTGGTTGAGTTCTTTTTCGAGGTCGGGACGAACAATGTCAAAGTCATTGCTCACGGGCAGTTCCATTAATTGCATCAATGAAATTTTTGCAATGTTGAAGTTACTTTGTGCATTTGCCAACGTGAGTTTTTCACTTGCCAGTTCCGATTTCACCTGAAGGTAATCCGACTTTGAAATGATGTTCAAATTCAATCTTTCTTCTGCAAGTTGAAGTTGTTCGGTAGTAGATTCAATCTGCTTTTCGGCGTTTTTTACCAATTCTTCAGAATACAAAATCTGCAAAAAGGCATTTAGTATCTGAAGACTCACATCTTCTTTGATTGTCTCGGAATTGTACTTACCATATTCCATTTCGATTTCAGCTTGTTTTATTTTGTTGTTCAGTTTGAAACCGTTGTAAACCGAAACACTTGAACTTACCTGGTAGCTGTTGCTGTTGTTTCCGGAAAAGCTTGTTGCAGCACCTGTTGCATCTTCGCCTTTTTGCCAGTTGAAATTCTGTGAAACCGCAGCACTTACCGATGGCAGTTTTTGTGATTTTGCCTGGTCGTAACTGATTTCGTTTGATTTTATTCCCAATATGCTGCTCCGTACTTCTATATTTTGCTCATGTGCAAAATCGATACAATCATTAAGTGTCCATAATGTTGAATTGTTTTGCTGGGCAACAATTCGCATTGGAAAATTCAGCGAAATCAGGATAATTGCTGTTTTGAATAAAAGTTTTGTTTTTGCTTTCATAACCATTTTAATTTTAATGGTTCAAAGCTATGGTGCGGGCTGTTTATCATGAAATAAAATAGAAGAACCGGGAGATTTTACCGACAGATTGGGGTTTTTTACGTTTGTGAAAATGGGAATAATTGGAGTTTGACTGCTTTGAATTGTACTTACAGGTAACTGAAATTCGAAGTTCTACCCTGTGTTCAA
>JBFHJA010000047.1:0-15213 GCA_041596165.1 Draconibacterium sp.
CCCAAATAGCTTTTCATTTCTGCCAAATTGATTTTGGTTTTTTACAACTGAATCACACTCCACTTTTTTGGCATCCGATTCTTCTGATATTGTATTTTCTTCAGAAATAATGATTTTAAAAAAAGTGCCTGAACCAACGAATTGTTTTTGAGCTTGTATTGGTTCTGAATATCTTTTGTCACTGTCTGCGTTCTCAAAAGTAAAGACAAGTGTAAATACCAATATGATTAAGTTCTTCATCAGAAAAATAGTTGTGTGAAAATTTATCTTTCAATAATTTGTATTATTCTACCAAATCCATTACCGATACAAAAACTTTTTCTGCCGCCGTTTTACTGTTGAACCAGGTATCAGGATTTTGATTTGTTTCCACAACAAAATTTTCCGGTTCGGAATAATAACCGGCGATTTAGGTACTTCGCCTGTTTTAACCTGGAAACTTAACTTGTCGACCGCATTCTGACGGCCATACGTTTTCGTAATTCCATCAACAATGATATCCATAGTTATAGTTAAATAGATTATTTTTCGGGGGAACGAAAATAAAACTTTTCTGTTTTTTATAAATTCAATAATTGAGGTTTTAACACAATTTAACGGGTTTCTGTCATAAGCGAAACAACTTAAAATATTTTAAGAAATCCTGCTAAAACTTTGATAACGTATATCAGAAAACATGAACCAATCACGCTTATACATTCGCTCAGCAAAAAAAAGATATTGGAATTACCTCTTTTTATTCCTCACATAAATCAGTTTGAATTTACCTTTGAAACTGTCGCGCTGGTCGATTTCGTATTTGCCGATTGAATTGATAAGTGGAGTGAGTTTTTCAAAACCATAGTTTCTGGAGTCGAAATTAGGCTGTTTTTTTTGCAATAAACTTCCAACGTCGCCCAAAAATGCCCAGCCGTCATCGTCAGCCAAATCTGATATTGTAGAAGAAATCAGTCGGATTACTTTTGGTGTGATTTTATCAACTTCAACCTTCTTTTCCAATTTGTCGGGAACCTGGGCATTTTCATTTTCCTTTGACTGTTTTTTCAGAATTTCGATATAAATGAATTTGTCGCAGGCAACTATAAAAGGTTCGGGGGTTTTCTTTTCGCCCATTCCATATACTTTCATCCCGGCTTCGCGCAGGCGGGTTGCCAACCTTGTAAAATCGCTGTCGCTTGATACAATGCAAAAACCATTTACTTTTTCACTGTACAGAATATCCATTGCATCAATAATCATCGCCGAATCGGTGGCATTTTTTCCTTTCGTGTAGCCATATTGCTGAATGGGTGTTATTGCGTTTTCGAGTAACAGGTTTTTCCATTTCGAGAGGATGGGTTTAGTCCAGTCGCCATAAATGCGTTTGATTGTTGGGTTGCCATATTTGGCTATTTCTTCCATCATCTCTTTTACATAAGCCGATGGGATGTTGTCGCCGTCAATGAGCACGGCAAGTTTTATTTCGTTTTCCATAATTTTAATATTTCAAAAGTTTAAAGGTAATATGATAAATTTCGCTGGCAAAGAAAAGCTGGAATATTAAACTAATAGTATCGTGTACTGAGCAATCAAATTAGAACTCAATTTTAAAGCCGCTGAAAATATCAAAATCTAAATAAACTCAGCAATAGAACTTATGCAAGTTATTGCCTGATATTTTGTAAATTTATGTCAAAATCTAATACCAAAATTATGAAACGCTTTATACCATTTTTATTGTTTTGTGTTTCATTCATTTCAGAAGCCCAAAACACCATGTATTTCATGGATCGATTGCCGCAAAACATCGCATATAATCCGGCGATAATGCCCAAAATTGATTTTTATATTGGATTGCCGGGAATAGGGGGGGTGAATACTCAGTTGTACAACAGTGGATTTAATTACAACGAATTGGAGGATTTCGCAAACAGCCTTGACAACGATAACTATAACCCCGATGAATTTGTAAACAAAATTGGAGAATACAACCTTTTTACGGGCGAGGCAGCTGTAAATTTAATGTCCTTCGGATTTAAAATTAAAGATATATCGTACCTGTCTTTTGGGCTAACAATGAACAGTTTGCTCATCAATAAAGCATCGTCTGAAATTGCATATTTACTTGCCGATCTTGATGATATTTCGGATGAAGATTTTCCTATTGGGATTGATGGTATTTCGCTCAACGGAAATGCTTACATGGGTTTTGGGGTTACTTATTCACGGAAAATTAATGAGCATTTAACGCTTGGGATAACTCCGCGAATCAACTTCAATATGGCCGGTATAAAAACGACAGACCTTTCTTTTAAAGTTGAAAAAGAAGAAAATATAATAGACGGTTTTGTTGAAGAAGAATATAATGAAACCTTTTCCGGTGAAGTTTTTTTGGGGTTACCCACAGAAATTAATCCCGATGCTTTGGAAAACGACGAATTGTTGCTAGACGAAGGTTTGTTAAATGAAGATTGGACAGACGATTATGCTTTGTCAAGAATTTTGAAAGACAAAAGTTTAATGTTTGATATTGGTGCTACTTATGAAATTGACAAATGGACTTTTTCTGCCAGTATCGTAAATATTGGAAATTCAGTTTATAAAAGCAACGGCTACATTTTAAATGGCAACAACGACAAAATAATGGTAAAAAACGCCAACAAAATAGAAATAGGTATACCAACAAAATTATACATTGGTGCAATGCGGCAGTTTTCAACAAAATGGAATTATGCGCTTTTGTTTAACAACAATTTTTACAACTCAGGGTCTGTGGCAACTGTAACGGCCTCATTAAACGGTTATATCGGTAGCGCTCTTTCTACTTCAATCAGTTACATGGCGGGTTATAAATATGATAATTTAGGAATAGGACTTCGATTACGGTTTTTCCCCGGCACTGATTTGTACTTTGTAACCGATAACATTATTCAGGCTTTCAATTACAAAACTGCCTACCGTTTGACAGCGGCTTTGGGAATTAATATCGCGATTGGGGTGAAAGAAAAACAGTTTGGTAAAAATGATATTCCTGATGATTCGATTCAGTAATAAATCCTGAAAATTTGTCACTTCCATAATTTATTGAAACACAAAGACCTATTTGTTGCCTAATATGTTTTAACTGACAATCAGACTTTTAATCCTAACCTTTTGTCATTTTATACCCAACTGGTATTCTTTTTGAACTATAATCAACGTGAGTTAAAGTTCACAAATTTGTTAAACCATTTAAAGTATAGGAGGAAAAAGTCATGTTAGCAAAAAGAAACGAAAATTATCTTCCATCATTCTTTGACAGGTTTTGGAACAATGAATTGATGGATTGGGGACACTCGAATTATTCGAGTACAAACACTTCATTGCCGGCAGTAAACGTAAAAGAAACCGATGATGATTTTATAATTGAACTTGCCGCCCCGGGTATGGACAAGAATGATTTCAAAATCAATTTCAAAAACAACGTTCTTACCATTTCTTCGGAAAAACAAAATGAGAAAGAAGAAAAGCAAGAAAATTACACCCGTAAGGAGTTCAGCTATCAATCATTTCAGCGTTCTTTTACAGTATCTGATAATGCTGTTGTGGGCGATAAAATTGAGGCAAAATACAACAACGGCATTTTAAATATAATTCTTCCAAAACGTGAAGAAGTAAAGCCTCAACCCGAAAGGGAAATAAAAATTTCATAATTAAAAGGTTAAGTCGTCACCCGGTTATAAGTGGGTGACGACTTTTTTTATTCCAGATTATTCTGGGTTTTTTTGTTAACAACAAATTCAACTTAATATAATTTAACAGTAAAGTAGTTTTATATTCTTTGCAAACCCTTAAATTCGCACCTCGAAAAAAAGAAATAATAAATGATTTAATATATGAATCAAGCAGTTGATATTAGAGAATTGAACGAAAGAATCCAACGTGAGAGTTCTTTTGTTGACATGGTTACTTTAGAGATGAATAAAGTCATAATCGGGCAAAAACATTTGGTAGAAAGCCTGTTAATTGGCTTGCTTTCCAATGGGCATATTTTATTGGAAGGTGTGCCGGGACTGGCAAAAACACTTGCAATAAAATCATTGGCGCAAACAATTAGTGCAAAATTTGCACGTATTCAGTTTACACCCGATTTATTGCCCGCCGACTTAATCGGAACAATGATTTACAGTCAGAAACGCGAAGAATTCACAATTAAAAAAGGGCCAATTTTTGCCAACTTTATTTTAGCGGATGAGATAAACCGTGCACCCGCAAAAGTGCAATCTGCGCTTTTGGAGGCAATGCAGGAACGCCAGATTACTATTGGCGACAATACATTTAAACTCGATGAACCATTTTTGGTGATGGCAACGCAGAACCCAATTGAGCAGGAAGGTACTTATCCATTGCCCGAAGCGCAGGTTGACCGTTTTATGCTGAAAGTGGTTATCAATTACCCCAAAAAGGACGAGGAGCGCCAGATTATCAATCAGAATTTGTTAAAACAATTCCCTGAAACAACAACAATACTGAAAACTGAAGATATTTTAAAAGCCCGCGATGTGGTGAAAGATGTTTATATGGACGAAAAAATCCAGAAATACATTGTCGACATAGTTTTTGCAACACGTGAGCCGGAAGAATACAAACTCGGGAAATACAAAGACATGATATCTTATGGAGCTTCGCCACGTGCAGGTATTAGTCTTGCTCAGGCATCAAAAGCTTTTGCATTTATTAAACGCAGGGGTTATGTTATTCCTGAAGATGTCCGTGCTGTTTGTGCTGATGTACTCCGCCACCGAATTGGTTTGAGCTACGAAGCAGAAGCCAACAATATAACTTCAGAAGAGATTATTACTGATATTTTAAATGCGGTTGAAGTACCTTAAAAAGGTTATATGTTGCTTGTTAATGGATGCTGGATACCGGTATCTTTAAACTCCGAACTCGGAACTTTGAACACGAAACTCTTTTATGGAGACAACAGAATTATTAAAAAAAGTACGGAAGATTGAGATTAAAACACGTGGTCTTTCGCGAAACATATTCGCGGGCGAATACCACAGTGCTTTTAAGGGTAGGGGAATGGCATTTTCTGAAGTGCGGGAATACCAGTTTGGTGATGATATTCGCAACATCGATTGGAATGTTACCGCAAGATACGGCCACCCGTTTGTAAAAATTTATGAGGAAGAACGTGAATTAACTGTGATGTTGTTAATTGACGTTAGCGGTTCACGTGAATTCGGTACTTTCGAAAAACTGAAAAAGAATATCATTACTGAAATATCTGCAATTCTTGCCTTTTCGGCAATGCAAAACAATGATAAAATTGGTGTGATTTTCTTCTCAAATACAATTGAAAAATTCATTCCACCTAAAAAGGGGAAAAGCCATATTTTAAGAATCATTCGTGAGTTAATCGAATTTCAACCCAAAGAGCGGGGGACAAACATTTCAGAAACGTTGCGATATTTGACCAACGCCATAAAAAAAAGGTGTACAGCATTTGTGATTTCCGATTTTATGGATGATCACAAAGATCTTGAAATGGCACTTTCTATTGCCAACAGCAAACATGACGTGGTTGCCCTGAAAATTTACGATGAACGCGAAAAAGAACTTCCGCCAATAGGTTTAATAAAGCTGAAAGATGCGGAAACCGGTCAGTACACGGTTGTTGATACAAGTTCGGCAAAAACCCGGAAAATGTATAACGAATGGTGGATAAAACACATGGCTAAACTGGATGTGATGTTTAAAAAATGCGGAGTTGATTACACTTCTGTAAATACAAATGAAGATTACGTGCGATCGCTAATGAACCTGTTCAAAAAAAGGGCTTTAAAACAATAAAAGGAATGAAGTTCAGATTTAAAATAATAATCACATTTTTAACTGTTTTGCTTAGCGTTGGAATAATTCAGGCGCAGCAGATTAGAGCTACGGCGCATTTGGATTCGACAAATATTCTGATTGGCGACCAAATAAAACTGTTCCTCGAAATCGATTACCCGAAAAATGTAACTGTCGAATTTCCGGAAGTTCCATCGGTCGATAGCTTAATCGAAGTTTTGGGCAAATCGAAAATCGATACGGTTCAAATCGAAAATAGTGAGCTTGAAAAGCAAATCAGGTCATATACAATTACAAGTTTCGACAGTGGAAGTTACCGGATTGCACCGCAGTGGTTCAAAATAAATGTTAACGGAACTGTTGATTCAGTGCCAACAAACGGTGTTTCACTCCATGTTTATTCCATGGAAATTGACACTACCCGCGGTTTAACCGATATAAAAATGCCTTATGGTGCACCGCTTACTTTAAAAGAAGTTACGCCGTATATACTTGGTATATTGTTGATTGGTGCAATCATCTTTCTTGTTTTGTATTCCATAAAAAGAAAGAAGAAAAACAAGCCATTTTTCGCTTTGCCCGTTAAACCGAAATTGCCGCCGCATATTATTGCTTTGCGTGAACTCGACAGAATAAAATCAGAAAAAATCTGGCAAAAAGAAAAAATAAAACAATATTACAGTGAAGTTACTGATGTGTTGCGAAATTATATTGAAGAACGTTTTGAAATCCCTGCAATGGAACAAACTACTGATGAAATTCTCAATAGTTTCAGGCATAATAAGGATTTGATCGGAGAAAAAAATTACCAGAATTTAAGCCAGATTTTATCGGTTGCTGATTTGGTAAAATTTGCGAAGTACAAAACCTTGCCCGATGATGATAATCTTACTTTGATAAATTCTTACTTTTTTGTGAATGAAACTAAAAAGGAAGAATCAAGGAAAGTTGAAAACATTGAGAAAAGTGAGGAAAACAATTCAGAAGAAAACTCAAAATAAAAAAGGATGTTTGAAGGACTGACATTTAAAAACCCGGAATTATTCTACCTGCTATTGGCGATTTTGCCACTGGCGGCCTGGTATATTTTCAGGCAGAAACGGAATACCGCAAGCATCCAGGTTTCTTCTACAGCTTCGGTATTTAAAGCACCAAAAACTTTGAGGCACGTATTGAGGCACTCAGTTTTTGTGTCGCAAATGATTGCACTTGCATTTTTTGTTGTTGTGCTGGCCCGCCCGCAATCATCGAGCAACTGGGAAAACGTAACAACTGAAGGAATCGATATTATTATTGCACTCGATATTTCGAGTAGTATGTTGGCACGCGACTTTTCACCCGACCGTTTGGAAGCCGCAAAAAATGTGGCAATGGAATTTATTTCAGGTCGCGAATATGACAGAATGGGATTGGTGGTTTTTGCCGGAGAAGCTTTTACACAATGCCCGTTAACAACTGACAGAGCGGTTTTACTGAATTTATTCAAAGACATAAAAAGTGGTTTGATTGAAGACGGAACCGCCATTGGAAATGGATTGGCAACTGCTGTAAGCCGTTTAAAAGATAGTGAAGCGGTGAGTCGTGTGGTAATTCTGCTTACTGATGGAGAAAACAACCGTGGCGAAGTGGCTCCAATGACAGCCGCCGAAATCGCTAAAACTTTTGGAATCAGAGTTTATACAGTTGGGGTCGGAAGTATTGGGACAGCGCCTTATCCGGTTCAAACTCCGTTCGGTATTGAACTTCGGGATATGGAAGTAAAAATTGACGAAGGTTTGCTGACGGACATGGGAAATGTTACTGGCGGCAAATATTTCAGGGCAACAAGTAACAAAAAACTGGAAGAAATTTATAAAGAAATCGATACGCTTGAAAAATCAAAAATCGATGTAAAACAATATAGCCGAAAATCAGAAGAGTTTTTACCGTTTGCGATTCTTGGCGCTTTATTTTTAATTGCAGGGATAGTGCTGCGAACAACCATTTTTAGAAATATCCCTTAATTACGGAAAGTATGGAAATGCTCAGATTTGGAAATAGTGAATTTTTGTGGGGGCTGATACTCATTCCCATTCTTACCCTCTTTTATATATGGTCGCGTATTGCGCGAAAAAGAGCTTTGCGCCGCTTTGGAAACGAGGAAATACTTAAATTCCTGATGCCTTTTGCATCCAAAAACAGACCCATGTTTAAATTTTTTACTTTAATGCTGGCACTTGCTTTTGTTATTGTGGGAATTGCAAGGCCACAGTATGGTTCAAAATTGAAAAAGGTGAAACGTGAAGGTATTGAACTTGTTATTGCACTTGACGTTTCGAATAGCATGATGGCTGAGGATATTCAACCCAATCGCCTCGACCGTGCAAAAATGGCAATTTCGCGGCTTGTGGATAAATTGAAAGATGACAAAATAGGTTTAATTGTTTTTGCAGGAGATGCTTACACACAATTGCCAATTACAACCGATTATAATTCGGCAAAATTGTTTTTGAACGCTGTGAACACACAAATCGTTCCAAAACAGGGAACTGCAATTGGTGCGGCGATCAATCTTGCAATGCGTTCTTTTACGCCCGACAGCAAGGCAAACAAGGCAATTATTGTGATTACCGATGGCGAAAACCATGAAGACGATGCTGTTGCTGCAGCAAAAAGTGCTGTCGAAAATGGAATGGTAGTTCACACTATTGGAATGGGTTTGCCTCAGGGTTCGCCGATTCCGGTTTTACTTAACGGAGGTAAGGAATACTTAAAAGATAATACCGGAAATGTGGTAATCACAAAACTTGATGAAACAATGCTTGAGCAAATTGCAGCTGCCGGAGATGGTGTTTATGTGCGCGCCAATAATGCTCAGGTTGGGTTGAACACACTTTTCGATGAAATTAATAAATTGGATAAAACGGAGTTGGAATCATTGGTTTACTCGGATTATGAAGACCAGTTTCAATACTTTTTTGCTATCGCGATGATTCTGATATTGCTCGAATTTTTTATCCTCGAAAGAAAAAACAGGTACTTAAAAAACATTAAACTGTTTTCGGTTAAAGATTTAAAGGAATGAAACGATTTGTATTATTAATATTTATTACGGCATTTTCTGTTGTGGCATTTGGCCAGAACGAGCGGAAACATGTTAGGAGTGGAAATAAACTTTTTTTGGAGGCTGTAAAAGATACAACCAAAATTGATTCGGTGAAATATATCAATGCTGAAACAGAATATAGAAAGGCATTGAATAAAAGACCTAACGATTTGCAGTGGAATTTTAACCTCGCCGACGCTGTTTACAAACAAAAAAGGTTTGATGAAGCAGCGGGAAAGTTTGCTGATTTGGCTGAAAAAATGACAACTCCCGAGGAAAAAGCGAGAGCATTGCATAATATGGGTAACAGTGAATTAATGAATAATAAAATTGACGAAAGTATTGAGACCTACAAAAAAGCGCTTCGCCAAAATCCAACGGATTTGGATACAAAATATAATCTGGCTTATGCTCAACTGCTGAAAAAGAAACAGGAAGAGGAACAGAAAAAACAAGATCAGAACAAGGATCAGGACAAACAGGATCAAAATAAAGACAATCAAGATCAGAACAAAGATCAGCAGGACAAGCAGAATCAGGATCAGAACAAAGATCAGCAAAATCAGGATCAGGATCAGCAGCAGCAACAGCAAAACAAAATTTCAAAAGAAAATGCTGAGCAATTACTCCAGGTTTTGCAAAACGATGAAAAGAAAATTCAGGATAAAGTAAAGAAAATACAGGCAGCACAGGCGAAAAAGACAAAAACGGAGAAAGAGTGGTAGGGAAGGAAAGTTGACGGGTTGCCATGGTTCTTGCCGTTGTCAAAAAATGCTGGTTTTATTTAAAATAAACATTGACAACAACGTGAATAATGACAACAATACGAACATTGACACCATTAACATTTGTATGAACAGATAAAATGATACGAACATTCACAACATATTTACTGATTTTTTTAACGGTTGCAACTGCTGGTGCAGTGCAGACCCGTTTTACAATGGATGCTCCCGCCGCGGTTGAGGTTGGACAACAGTTCAGGTTGAGTTTTACTTTAAATGAAAAGGGTAGTAATTTAAAGTTGCCTCCCGGAATCGAAAATAATTTCGATATTTTAATGGGGCCAAGTACAAGCCAGTCGTTTAGTATGTCAACTATTAACGGCAAAACAACTCAGGAAGCAACTTACGGGTATACATATGTTTTGCGCGCCAAACAGGAAGGTACATTTGAATTGCGATCTGCTTCGATTGAAGTTGGCGGGAAAATATTCGAATCGAACTCAATTAAAGTACAAGTTGTAAAAGCACAATCGAAACCTGCTCAACCACAGGCAGGTGCAGGCGGTTCGGGTGGAAACAGTGGCGCTGATCAACAGCAGGGCAAACCTGAGAATGTTGAATTGGGCAGCGATAATCTTTTTACGCGGGTTGAAATGAGTAAGCAAAATGTTTTTAAAGGCGAACAAATTGTAGCAACGGTTAAATTATACGTTAATCCCAATATTCCGATTGCAGGTTTCGATCAGGTAAATCTACCAACTTACGAAGGTTTTTATACTCAGGATGTTGAGATCCCGCAGCAGGTAAACTTCACTCGCGAAGTTTTTGACAATAAAATATATCAGGTTGGGATTTTGAAGAAAACAATTCTGTTCCCACAGCAAAACGGGAAGTTAACTGTTGCTCCTTTCAATATGTCGCTTTTGGTGCAGCAACAGGTTAAGCAACGTAGTTTTTTTGATGATTTTTTCAATAGTTTCAGAACTGTTAAGGCAAATATTACCAGTAAACCTGTTACAGTAAATGTACGTGATATTCCAAATCCGCCTGCTAGCTTTATGGGAGGTGTGGGTAGTTTTAATATTTTGTCGGATATAAGCAGTACGGATGTTACAACCAATGATGCAGTTACTTTAAAGGTTACAATTAGCGGTTCTGGGAATATTAGATTAATCAATACACCCAAACTCGAATTACCTTCCGATTTTGAGGTTTACGATCCGAAAGTTACAGATAATGTGTCGGTTACAAGTAGCGGGGTTTCAGGAACAAAAACAATAGAATATCTTTTTCAGCCACGATTTGAAGGTGAATATACAGTTCCGGCCATACAGTTTACATATTTCAATCCTGCAAACGGAACCTACGAAACAAAATCGACAAGCGAATATCAACTTCATGTTAAAAAAGGATCAGGAGACCAAACGGCAAAAGTTACAGGTTCTTTACGTAAGGAAGATGTTCAATTATTAGGTCAGGATATCCGTTTTATTGAACAGGGAGATCCGGAATTGGAACCCAAAGGCTACACGTTTTTCGGAACATCATTATTTTACTTATTGTACGCGGTTAGTACTTTTGCATTCTTACTGTTGTTTTTTATCTATCGGAAAAAAGCCAAAGAAAATGCCAACATTGCTTTGATGCGTAACAAAAAAGCCAATAAAGTAGCCAGAAAACGATTAAAAGCTGCGGCAGCATTTATGAAACAAAACAATAACGAAGCATTTCACGAATCGATACTAAAAGCTTTCGAAGGATATTTAAGCGATAAACTTGGAATCCCAATTGCGGATTTGAACAGGGAAACAGCTGTCGCCGGATTACAGAAAAAGAATGTGGAACAGGCAGTAATCGACGATTTCGTTTTGGTAGTTGAACAGTGCGAATTTGCAAGGTATGCACCGGCAGGTGGCTCCGAATCAAGAAGCGAGTTGTACACTAAAGCGGAAAATACTATGGGATTAATGGAGAAACAAATAAAAAGGTAAAAGCAATGAAAAGATATATTTTAATAGTTTTACTTGCTATTCCCGGATTTATCATTGCACAGGAAAATTCCACTCAGCTTTGGGAAAAAGGCAACGCTTTTTATACAACGGGCGATTACCAGCAGGCAGTTTCGAATTATGAACAAATTCTAAGTTCAGGACAAGAATCGGCAAAGTTGTATTTTAATCTTGGCAATGCATACTACAAAACGGGAAACATAAATAAAGCGATTTTAAATTTTGAGCGTGCAAAACGATTGGACCCCAACAACGAAAATATTGATTTCAACATAAAAATGGCAAACCAGTTTGTGGTTACAAGTATCGAACCGCTGCCACAGCCATTTTTCCTGCGTTGGCGGACTTCTATAATTAATATGCATTCATCAGATTCCTGGTCGTATATCAGCATCATTTCATTTATTATCTTTTTGATGCTGATTGGCTTATTTATTTTTAGCAGGATTGTAATGCTTCGCAGGATTTCATTTCTGACAGGTATTTTTATTTTGATAATATCAGGATTTGCATTTTCATTTGCATCAAAACAAAAGAAGAAAATTGTTGAACGCAACAGTGCTATTGTATTTTGTCCGCGTGTTACTGTAAAAAGTGCACCAGCACAAACCGGTACCGATCTTTTCCTGATTTACGAAGGTTTAAAAGTTCAAATTACGGATAGTGTTGATACCTGGAAAGAAATAAAACTTGCCGATGGAAATCAAGGCTGGTTGCAGGATTCGTGTATAGTGAAGATATAAAATCACAACTTTCCTGAATTAACTTGTTCTGTCTTTTAGTTGTCAAATAAAAAGATAATTCATTGACTATGGAAAGTACCTGTCTCCACTTTGTAATTCAAATTCTTTTATCTACTTTTGCGCCCAGTTAATTTTAAGCTGTTGTTATTTAACGCGATGCTGCAGTTTAAACATTGTATAACAAATTAATAGTTCATTTAAAATGTATTTATCAACTGAGAAAAAAGCAGAGATTTTTGCACAACATGGCAAAACTGCAACCGACACTGGAAGTGCCGAAGGTCAAATTGCATTGTTCACATTCAGGATTAACCACCTGACAGAACACTTGAAACAAAACAAAAAAGACCACAGCACACGCCATTCGTTAATTAAACTGGTAGGAAAACGCCGTGGCTTACTCGATTATCTGATTAAAAAAGATATCGAACGTTACCGGTCGATTATTAAAGAATTAAACTTACGTAAGTAATATATCTGAAAGGCAATGCATTGTATTGCCTTTCTTTTTTTGTAAATTGCAAAGCCTCACCACCCATTGTAATTATTTAAAATTTATTGATTTATTAAAACATTATGGTAAACGCAACAATTAAAACGATTGAACTTGCTGATGGAAGAACCATTACCATTGAAACCGGAAAATTGGCCAAACAGGCTGATGGAGCGGTAGTTGTAAGAATGGGTGAAACCATGTTGCTTGCAACAGTAGTTTCAGCAAAAGATGCAAAAGACGACGTGGATTTTATGCCACTCGCGGTTGATTATCGCGAAAAATTTTCGGCTGCGGGACGATTCCCCGGCGGATTCCTAAAAAGAGAGTCACGTCCGTCGGACGAAGAAATTCTTATTGCCAGGCTCGTTGACCGTGCCCTGCGCCCACTTTTCCCAGCAGATTATCATGCCGAAACTGCAATGATGATTTCACTGATTTCAGCCAACCAGGAAGAAATGCCCGATGCATTGGCAGGTTTAGCTGCTTCGGCTGCAATTGCCGTTTCTGACGTGCCATTTGAAACTCCAATTTCGGAAGTTCGTGTCGCTCGTATTGATGGCAAATTTGTTATCAACCCTAATCGCGCTGAATTGGCAAAAGCCGACATGGAAATCATGGTTGGCGCATCTTTCGACAACATCATGATGGTTGAAGGTGAAATGGATGAGGTTTCGGAAGAAGTAATGCTCGAAGCTATTAAAGTAGCTCACGACGAAATTAAAAAACACTGTAAAGCACAAGAAGAACTAGCTGCCGCATTGGGTGTTGTAAAACGTGAATACTGCCATGAAGTAAATGACGAGGATTTGCGTGCAAAAGTAAAAGCTGATTTGTACGATAAATGTTACGCTGTAACTGAACAACAAATTCAAAACAAATTGGAAAGGCTGGCTTCATTCCAAAACGTTCGCGATGAATATATCGAGGAATATAAAGCAGCAAATGCAGAAAACGCTGATATTGATTTGAATGTGCATATTTCGCTCATTAAAAAATACTATCACGATGTTGAGAAAGAGGCTATGCGCCGCATGATTCTTGATAAGGGAATCCGTTTAGATGGCCGTACAACAAGCCAGATTCGTCCAATTTGGGGTGAAATCAATTATTTGCCTGGTTCACATGGTTCATCAATTTTCACACGTGGTGAAACTCAGTCACTGACTTCAGTTACACTCGGTACAAAAATGGATATCAAAAAAATTGATGCAGTAACTTTCCAGGGAACTGAAAAATTCCTGCTTCACTATAACTTTCCACCATTTTGCGTGGGTGACCCAAAAACCCCAAGAGGAACTGGTCGCCGCGAAATCGGTCATGGAAACCTTGCGCACCGCGCACTTAAGAAAATGATTCCCGATGATTTCCCTTATATTTTACGTATCGTTTCCGATATTCTTGAATCAAACGGATCGTCATCAATGGCAACTGTTTGCGCAGGAACAATGGGAATGATGGATGCCGGTGTAAAAATGAAAAAACCTGTATCAGGTATCGCAATGGGACTGATTACCGACAAAGGATCATCGAAATTTGCAGTACTTTCTGATATTTTGGGCGATGAGGATCACCTTGGCGACATGGACTTTAAGGTAACCGGAACTGCCGATGGTATTACGGCAACCCAAATGGATATTAAAGTTGACGGACTTCCTTATGAAGTTTTAGCGCAAGCGCTTCAACAGGCAAAAGAAGGCCGGTTACATATTTTAGGCGAAATGCTCAAAGTAATTCCTGAACCACGCGCCGATTACAAACCAAACGTGCCACGTATTGAAACCGTTCAGATTCCAAAAGATATGATTGGTGCTGTTATTGGACCGGGAGGAAAAGTAATTCAGGCTATTCAGGAAGAAACAAAAACAGTTATCGTTATCGAAGAAAGAGACGATTCTGGTTTTGTTGAAATTTCGGGTGCCGGACTTGAGCCAATTGAAGCTGCAAAAGCAAGGATTAAAGCAATTGTTGCAATTCCTGAAGTAGGCGAAGTTTATCTTGGAAAAGTAAAATCGGTTGTGTCGTTTGGCGCATTTATCGAAATTCTTCCCGGAAAAGAAGCATTGCTTCATATTTCAGAAATGGATTGGGGACGGGTTGAAAACGCCGAAGATTTTACGAAAGAAGGCGATATGATGGAAGTGAAACTGATTGGTGTTGACCAAAAAACGGGCAAACTAAAACTTTCACGCCGGGTAATGGTACCTAAACCTGAAGGTTATGTTGAACGTCCGCCAAGAGAAGATCGCGGCCCAAGAAGAGATGACAGAGGGGGTGATAGAAGAGATGACAGAAGAGGTGGCGACCGCCGTGATAATTTCAGAGGTGGCGACCGCAGAGA
>JBFHJA010000048.1:0-15041 GCA_041596165.1 Draconibacterium sp.
ACTTTCTTCGGCATTAAATGATTTTATAACTCGTAAACCCGAAAGATCTTCTTCAATCAGTGAAAGAATATCCCCCATTTTATTTTGTCCAATACGAGATTCTTTTTTCAAACTGCGCCCAATCCGTCCAATTATAAAACCTGCAATGGGGAACATCACAAAAACGAAAAGCGTTAAACTCCAACTCATATAAACCATCACACCAACTGAAATAACAATCAGTATTGGATTTTTGATCATCATGTCGAGAGAGTTCATTATTGAGTTTTCTACTTCGGCAACATCACCAGTCATTCGTGCCATAATATCGCCTTTTCTTTCTTCCGAAAAATAACCCAGTGGAAGCTTTAATATCTTTCTGTAAATCATTATTCTGATGTCGCGCACAACGCCATTTCTGATTTCAATCATTTCATAATTAGAAAGATAAGTGAATAGCACTTTGAGAAAAACCATGACAATAATGAAAATACCAATGTAAACCAAAGCACGTTCATGACCGTATTGGGCAATTACCTTACTGATGTAAAAATTGAAATTGGTAAGTAACGAATCAAGAGAGAAACCCCATGGAACTTGCTCGGTAACCAATTCTTTTGAACCAAACAGAATTTCTAATGCCGGAATGAGCAACCCAAATGAAAATGCGCCAAAAACCGCACTTAAAATATTATAAAATACGTTTAAAAACAACTCCCTTTTATATGGAGGAATAAAACGTCGGAGCAGTTTCAGAAAATCTTTCATGCATTAATAAATTAGTAGGAAGACTAAAGACAGAAAGGTTTTAAAAGTGACAGCAGTTTTACCACAATTTTAATCCCTCATGTCTTTCTTGACTTTTTAATAATAATCAATTAAAAAATCCCTGTATAATTTTGTGGTGTAATTTGTTTCAACTCTTTTTTAATTGTTTCAGAAACGTTCAATCCATCAATAAAATTGTGGATCGATGATTTGTTCATCACATTGTTATTTCGGGTTAAATCCTTTAAGGCTTCATATGGATTAGGGAAAAATTCGCGGCGCAAAATGGTTTGAATGGCCTCGGCAACCACAGCCCAATTATTTTCCAAATCATTTTCAATAACTGATTCGTTTAATAATAATTTATTTAACCCTTTTATTGTTGATTTTATTGCGATTACTGTGTGTCCAAAAGGAACGCCAATAAAACGGGTTACTGTTGAATCCGTTAAATCACGTTGCAACCTTGAAACCGGAAGTTTAGACGAAAGCTGCTCGAAACCCGCATTTGCAATCCCAATGTTTCCTTCGGAATTTTCAAAATCGATGGGATTTACTTTATGTGGCATTGTTGATGAACCAACTTCGCCTTTTTTAATTTTTTGTTTGAAATAGCCCATCGAAATGTACATCCAGAAATCACGGTCGAGATCGAGGATAATATTGTTAATTCGTTTCAGTGCATCGAAAATCGCACTGTAATTATCGTAGTGAGCAATTTGTGTTGTGTAACGTGAGCGTTCCAATCCCAGGTTTTCTTTACAGAATTTATCGGCAAATTGTTCCCAGTTAATTTGCGGGTAGGCAACTAAATGTGCATTGAAATTTCCGGTGGCACCGCCAAACTTGGCGTGGCAGGGCAGGGCGTTCAATTGAGACAATTGAATTTCTAATCGTTCAATAAAAACCTGAATTTCTTTCCCCAGTTTTGTTGGAGATGCCGGTTGGCCGTGTGTTTTTGCCAACATTGGAATGTTTTTCCATTCGGCAGCCAAATCTTTCAATTTGATAAGTAACTCTTCTATTAGTGGATAGTATTCATTTTTCAAAGCATCATGAACTGACTTTGGAATGGCTGTATTATTTGCATCCTGCGAAGTGAGCGCAAAATGGATAAACTCTTTATATTTTGCCAGTCCAAGTTTTTCAAACTCTTCTTTGATGAAATATTCAACAGCTTTCACATCGTGATTGGTTACATTTTCAATTTCTTTGATACGGGCTGCATTTTCCAAAGAAAAATTTTCTGTGATTTTTCGTAGCCCTGCAATTTGATTGGCACTGATTTCGGCCAACTGTGGCAAAGGAATCTCGCAGAGTGCTATAAAATATTCTATTTCAACAAAAACCCTGTATTTAATTAAAGCGAATTCGCTAAAATATTTCCAAAGGTTTTCAACTTTGTTGCTGTATCTTCCGTCAACCGGGGAAATAGCGGTTAGTGAATTGATTTCCATTTTATTTAAATCTAAATTGAACGACAAAACTAACAAAATCAATGAACTTGAGTTTTTTGAAAGAACGATAAAATTCAAAATTAATCATAAAATTGTTTTTAACTTCGCAGATAAATCATTCAAAATAAGATGATGAAAAGATTAAAATATAGCTTGTTGTTAATTTTCCTTTTTATTTCTGTAATAGGGAGTACTCAGGAAAAGAAGGAAAAATTGGTGTATAAACTCAATATAAAAGAGGAAATTACCAGGGCAACATGGCGTCAGACGCAGCAAGCGTTTGATGCAGCAGATTCATTAGGGGCAGATGTTTTTCTGATCCACATGAATACATATGGCGGTGTTGTTCTGGATGCCGATTCAATTCGTACAAAAATTCTGCAAAGTCCGATTCCTGTTTATGTATTTATCGATAACAATGCTGCATCTGCCGGAGCTTTGATTTCGATTGCCTGCGACAGTATTTATATGCGGCCAGGCGGTAGCATTGGCGCAGCAACCGTGGTTAACCAAACAGGAGCTGCTATGCCCGATAAATACCAAAGTTATATGCGCTCAACCATGCGTGCCACAGCCGAAGCTCATGGAAAAGATACAGTTATAGCCGGGAATGACACTATTTACAAATGGCGCCGAGATCCTGTTATTGCAGAAGCAATGGTTGATCAGCGGGTTTTTATTGAAGGAATTATTGATACAGGAAAAGTTTTGACTTTTACTCCAACCGAAGCGATTGAAAATGGTTATTGCGAAGGAACTGCAGAAAATATCTCCGAAGTTTTGGAAAAAGTAGGTGTCGAAGATTATGTAATAGTAGAATACGAACCATCGTGGATTGAAAAAATTATTGGTTTTCTTGTTCATCCCATGATTTCAGGTTTGTTGATTATGGCAATTATTGGTGGTATTTATTTTGAAATGCAGTCGCCAGGAATTGGATTTCCGCTGGGTGTGGCGATTTTAGCTGCAATAGCATATTTTGCTCCGCTTTATCTAGAAGGACTTGCCGCTAATTGGGAAATCATAGTATTTATTATCGGGGTGATTTTGGTGATAGTCGAAATATTTGTTATCCCCGGTTTTGGGGTTGCGGGAATTTCCGGAATCGTGTTAATGTTTGTTAGCTTAATTTTGAGCCTGATCAATAATGTCAATTTTGATTTTGAAGGCGTTGAAATGGGGCATATTGGGGTCGCGGTTACAACTGTGGTGTTGGGCGTTTTTGGTGGATTTATTCTATCTCTTTATTTGGGAAACAAGTTGTTTTCTGCTAAAACGGGTATGTTTCAGAATATGTCTTTGAAATCGGTTCAGGAAGTAAATGATGGTTTTGTATGTGTTGAAACTGGTATGTTTGCATTGAAAGGAAAAACCGGAATTTCAAAAACAGTTTTACGCCCCGGAGGAAAAGTTCTTATTGAAGACGAAGTTTTTGATGCCGTTGCAATCAGTGGTTTTATTGAAAAGGGTGTAAAAATAATCGTTGCAAAAGTTGAAGCGACACAACTTTATGTTGAAGTTGCTGATTAGTTGGGTTAACTTGGGGGCTGTGGTTTTTAACCGCTAGCTTAAACGGAAGTTAAAAACTTCCGCACCCACTCATAATAATCACTTAATTTTGCACCTCCCACAACATACCCGCTTTTGTTTTGTTTTTATAAAAAAAAAAGAAGACTTGTATGTATTTATATATCGAAAAATATTTTGATGAACTCTGGTTTTTGTTACTGGAGATGGCACCGTGGTTACTGTTGGGATTGATCTTTGCAGGTTTGTTAAAAGTTTATTTTCCTCAAAAACATATCGATAGATTCCTTGGTAAATCGGATTTTAAATCTGCAGTGAATGCGTCATTACTTGGAATTCCAATGCCGTTGTGTTCGTGCGGGGTTATTCCTACCGGAATTTCTTTTTTTAAGAATGGCGCTTCAAAAGGAGCAACAAACTCATTTTTAATTTCTACACCACAAACGGGAGTTGATTCAATTTTTGCAACTTATTCCATGCTGGGCTGGCCTTTCGCAGTGCTGCGGCCGGTTGTGGCATTTGCTACAGGAGTGGTTGGTGGCGCTTTAACAAATTGGTTCATAAAAGAAAAGCCTGTTAAGCCAGTTTCTCCGTTCGCGAATTTTAAAATTAATACTGCCGTTTTGGGTAAAACTGATAAAACCTGTGAAGATGATTCGTGTGGTTGCAATGAGCCAAAAACAGAAGATAACCGGCATTCTATGGTAAGGGCCGCAGATTATGCTTTTGTTGAATTACTTCAGGATATTGCAAAATGGCTGATACTTGGTTTCCTTGTGGCAGCATTAATTTCAGTGGCTTTGCCCGATGATTTTTTTAGTTCTTTTAAAGGACTTGGACTGATTGAAATACTTGTGGTACTGGCAGCATCTGTGCCGATTTATGTTTGCGCAACCGGTTCAATTCCAATTGCTGCTGTTTTACTTATGAAAGGTGTTTCGCCAGGTGCCGCGCTTGTTTTTTTAATGGCCGGGCCTGCCACAAATGTTGCTACAATTACTGTTCTTGGGAAAACAATGGGTCGTAAATCACTCACCATTTATTTATCAACCATTGTAATAGGTGCAATTGTTTTTGGATTATTGACAAATTGGTTGATACCGACCGATTGGATTTTAAGCAAAGTAATGCACATTCATGGAGATGGATCGGACCATGAAATGCTACCCGAATGGTTACAGTTGGGATCTGCGTTGTTGCTTATTTTTTCGATTGCAGGAGGGTATTTTTATTCAAATTTTAAAAAGAAAAGAAAAATGGAAAAAGTTGAAGGTATAACTGTAAAAGTAACAGGAATGACATGCTCCCACTGTGAGGCAAATGTGAAACGGAATTTGGAGGCATTAAAAGGAATTACAAATGTTGTGGCCGATAATAAAAGTAACACAGTAAAAATTTCCGGGACAAAAATTAATCTCGTTAAAGTAAAAGAAACTGTTAACGGACTGGGCTACAATTTTGTAGATTAAAAATAGGTTCTAAAACGGATCGTGTGAATAATCAATTTTAAAATAGTTTTAATAGATATTGCACCGTGGCTTTAGCCCGGTGACAAACAGAATAGTATAGTTTTCGGCTTCAGCCTTTAATTCAAACAAGGTATTCAAACAAGTAAAATGAAATTTGCAAGCAAAAAAATACTATTGCAACCGAATTTTTTTTAATTACCCTTACCAAACATTATAGAACATAAAAGTTTTCTACTTTATAAACCTAAGTTTGGAAATCATGGCATCCTAAATCATTTTTCCTTAATTTTAAGGAAAATTTAAAGTCATGAAGAATGCAAAAAATCAAAATCTAATCTTTTTATTAATTATAGCAGTTTTTGTAGGTTGTTCTGGTAACAAAAATCCGAAGGAAAAGGAAACATCAGAAAAATCATCTGAATTAATAAACATTGATAAAAATTCTCTTTTCGATGGTAAGACACTGGAAGGCTGGGAAATTACCGAATTTGGGACACAGGGACCAGTGCTTATTTCTGATGGGAAAATTGTCCTCAATTATGGCGATGGATGCACAGGAATTACCTGGGAAAAAGAGTTCCCCAATGTGAATTATGAAGTTGTTGTGGAAGCTCAAAAAACATCGGGCAACGATTTTTTCTGTGGGATGACTTTTCCTGTAAATGATGAGTTCTGCAGTTTAATTGTAGGAGGGTGGGGTGGTCCTGTTGTTGGATTGAGTTGTATCGATGGGAAAGATGCATCGGACAATAGCACCAAAATACTAAAGCAATTTGAGAAAAATGTGTGGTACGAAATTAAACTCCAGGTTACCACTGAAAAAATTATGGCCTGGGTTGATGATGAAAAATTAGTTGATTTTGCTTATTCAGATCACAAGTTATATGTTCGCCCTGAAGTAAATCTTTCAAAACCATTTGGAATTTGTTCGTGGAATACCACTGCGGAAATACGAAAAATCAGTTTGATTGAATTATGATTTTTAATACACAGTAAGATTTTGAGTCTTGCAATGAATTGAATTAATTTCTTTTTTTCTTCTTTTTAGCCCAATATTCCTGTTGTTCTTTTTCGTTTTCGCGGATCAGCTTTTTCCAGTTGTTGTCTGAGTCTTTTGTAAAATCGAGGGTTTCGCGGTAAGCATTTTTATCGATGTCCATTACCATTATGTCTTTATCGAGAAAGGTCTCAATTTCGGATAAAATCTCCTTTTCTTCAGTGCTGCAAAACGAAACTGCCTGTCCTTTTTTTGTGCCGCGGCCAGTCCTTCCCACACGGTGAACATAGTTTTCCGGGACTTCGGGCAAGTCGTAATTCACAACAAAATCAACATTGGGAATATCAATGCCACGCGCGCTGATATCGGTGGCAATGAGCAGTTTCATCTCACCCGATTTGAATCTGTCCATTGTCGCGGTGCGTTCGTTTTGCTCTTTGTCGCTGTGGATTGTGTCGCTAACAATCTGAACTCTTTCCATCGCTTTTTTTACCCTTTCTGCTCGTACTTTTGTACGCACAAAAACAAGTACTTTTTTGTCGGGATTTTCATCAATCAGCCGCTCCAAAAAAGCCCGTTTATCATCCATTTCAACAAAAGCAACCGAGTGTTCAATGTTTTTTGCCACAGGGTTTTTTGGCGAAATTTGTATCCTGATGGGTTTACTTACAAGTGAGTAGGCCAGTTTTTTTATTTTTGGGTTGATGGTTGCCGAAAAAAACAAAGTTTGCCGCTTTGCCGGCAAATGGCGCATCAAATCGTTGATATCGCGAATAAAACCCAGGTCGAGCATGTGATCGGCTTCGTCGAGGATTAGTGTTTCAATGCCATGTAACTTTAAATGTCCTTGGCTAACCAAATCGAACAAACGACCTGGCGTGGCCACCAAAATATCTATCCCGTTTTCAAGCGCTGCTATTTGTGGTTCCTGATCAACTCCACCTATAATTCCAAGGGGTTTAACGCCTGTATTTTTTGCAAGAACAGTAAATACCCCGGTAATTTGCTGCGCCAGTTCGTGCGTTGGAACCATCACCAAACATTGAATTGCGTTAGTTCGCTTTGTTTTTTTTACAGTTTGAATTTTGTGGATTACAGGAATGGCAAAAGCTGCCGTTTTTCCTGTGCCTGTTTGTGCAATTGCCAAAACATCTTCGCCTTTTAAAATGGGCGGAATTGCTTTAAATTGAATATCAGTTGGCCGCCTGAAACCTTGTTTTTCAAGATTTTTTTTAAGCTCAAACGAAATGGAATACTCTTCGAATCTCATGAATAGTTTTTTTGAAAATGTAAAGATAGCTTTAAGTTTAAAGTTTCGGGTTCAAAGTTTAAAGTTTCGGGTTTAAGGTTCCGAGTTTGAACTTTAAACTTTAAGCTCTGAACCGCTAAAGCGTTGCCCAAATTCGTGCAAGAGAATATCCGGGCGCTTTAATTTCGAGATCGAGAAAATAGCCAAATGGAGTTTGTGCAGTTTCGAATTCGGCATTCTGAAGTCGTTTTTCAGCCAAATCAAAAAGTGATTTTGTAAATTCAACAGATGCTTTTGACTCACCTAAATGGGCAAATGAATGCAAAATTATACTGTTGCAGTTGTTTTTTCGGGCAGTCCATTTCAAATGGTTGACAAGTTTTTTTTCGCGGCTTGTTAAGTCATATTCTTCATCGCTCTCTTCAACCTGAATAAATGCGAGAATTGAATTATTGAAGGAAGCGCCGATTGTGATTTCTTCGGCTGAGTCCAGGTTTTTTTGTGCCGGTTGATATTTGAACTCGTCAACAAACATTACAAGTACTTTCATTTTTCGTTGGAAGATTTTACGAGTTCGCTGCCTTTTTTATCGATCCATGCAATAATGGCAGCCCGGTCGTCATCAGTGAGTTTAGCTTCTTTGTGCATCACAACATATTGTTTTAATGGCATTGTTTTTTGCTCCAGTTCCTGTCTTATATCTTCCAGTGCTCCTATTTTATCATAAGTGTCAAATTTTCCCCAATCCGAAAAATTCAACTCTTTTTTTCCTTCAATTATGTGTTTGTTAATCAACAAGGAAACCGGTGCTATTTTATGATACCATAAATATTTTGTATTATTTGAATGGCAATCAAAACATGCATTTTTAAGAATTTGCTGAACATTTTCCGGTATTTGTTCGTGTTTTAAAATAATGTTTTCAGAATCGGCACTTTGATTTTTCTCAGGTTGAAAAAACTGAACTGCGACAAAAGCTATAATTGCTGCAACAAGTAAAATTTTAAAAAATAAACGCATAATTCATAAAAGCTTTAAAATGAAATTGATGATACTAATTTAAGGTATATTGGTGGAAGTAAAAAAAATCCTTCTGTTGAAGGATTTTTTGGGAACTATTAAAATCTGAATCAAAAAAATTATTTCATTAATGATTTTGCCTGATTATCAGCCCAATCCATTAATGTCTTTTTTTCGCCATCAGTGAGTTTCTTGTCCGGAAATTTTTCAAGGAATTTTGCCGGTGGCATATCATTTTCTTCAACAACTTCGCTTATTTCTTTTAAAGCGTGTATCTTTTTTAGTGTTTCCATATCACCCAAAGTATTCAAATCAAGTTTTTCTTTGGCCTTGTCATTCTTCGAATCGGTGTTGTGGCAACCAAAACACGATTTTTCAATTATTGCTTTTACATTGTCAGGCATGTCAACTGGTTTTGTTTTTACCGGATTTTCAGTAGCAGTTGCTAACATTGTTGCAAAAAGCAATACCAGGAAGGAAATTGGGAAAATTCTTTTGTTTAGCATAATAGTTTTTTTAAGGATGAATAAATTTTATCAAGTAAATTCTACAATTATATAAACACAAAAATTAAATTTTTGTTGAGTTGAATACCATGCAAAGGAATTGTATAAACAATTTTAAAATCTATTTTTGTCTTTAATTGAATAAACACGAATGAAATCATATCGCAATGTAATTTTGGTTTTGACCCTCTTTTTTCTTACTCCTGAAATTTGTAATGCACAAATTTCTCAAGGAGGTATTCCAATGAAAACAGCAGGTTTAAAAAGTTCGGGAACAAAGTTGGTTGAAATGCCCCCGATTCAAAATTTCCTGACTTCTGAAGTTGATATGGATGAACAGGAGTCTGAGGATTTGTTAAAACCTTTTCAGTTTGCACATCCTTTCGATGTTGATTTAAGTACTGATAATTCAGGAGAGTGGTTTCAGGGCGAAAATGGTTATTATATCTGGAAACTAACTATTCGTTCAAAAGGGGCAAAAACACTTAATTTGATTTTCAATGAATTTGAAATGCCTGAAAATGCAAGGCTTTTTGTTTTTAACGAAAATGAAAACCACATTCTGGGAGCATTTACTCAAATAAACAATAATCCATCGGGTAAATTTGCTGTTTCGCCTGTTTTGGGAGATGAAATCACTGTACAGTTTGAAGTCCCCGAAAAATATTCGAACGACGAATGTTTTCGGATAGTAAATGTGAACCATGATTACATTGGAATTTTAAAATCGGGCGACAGGCGTCCGCTGGGTAAAGTTGCCGGTTCATGCAATATCGATGTAAATTGCGATGAGTGGGAGGAATGGAATGAAGTTAAAAATTCGGTGTGCCGGTTAATTGTAAAAGGGAAACGAATTTGTTCGGGAGTGCTGATAAATAATACTGCCGAAAACCAGAAACCTTATATTTTGTCGGCAGCACATTGTTATGACAGTGTTGAATATCCGCAGGAAACGGTGTTTACCTTTAATTATGAAAGCCCGTTTTGTGCCCCACTTGATGGCGATCCCTCCAATTCTATATCAGGAGCTATAACGAAGGCACACTCTGATAGTCTTGATTTTGCTTTGGTTGAATTAAACCAGATTCCGCCACCTGCTTTCCGACCTTATTATGCCGGTTGGAACCGCTCGTCAAACATCCCTGCTTCTACTGCAAGTATTCACCATCCGCAAGGTGATATTAAGAAACTGGCCGTTGACAACAATCCCCCGGTGATTTCAAGTTTTGGAGAACCAAATACTGTCGATAAAAATTATATTCAGAAAGGATTTCTCAGGATTAATAAATGGGAATTTGGTACAACTGAATCTGGCTCCTCGGGTAGTGCGTTGTTTGATACCGATAAAAATGTAATAGGTACACTCACTGGAGGGGAAGCCACATGTACAAATTCTGTGTATGATTATTTCGAGAGATTTTCCAATGCATGGAATTATAAAACAGATTCGGCGCAACAGTTAAAATACTGGCTCGATCCATTAAATTCAGGAGTTGAAGTTTTAAATGGTATGCAATTTAATGAAGGCGAAAACCTTTGCGGAGCGTTTTCAAATTTAACTAATAATGATAATTATCAAAAAGTTGCAATCTCCGGAACAAATGGTTTCTCGGGTTATTGGGGCGGTAGCAATAATTTGGGAATAACCGAATTTATGGAACATTTTACTATCGAAGGCAACGAAATACTTTCGGGAATTTCTTTGGGAGTAGGGAAGTTTAAAAGTATCCTTAAAAGCAACGAAAGTGAAATTCTCATCAAAGTTTATACAGGTAATACATTTCCTGAAAAATTGATTTATTCTCAGTTGGAAAAAACTGCTGGTCTCGCGGAAGAAGCCATGAATTTTATTGGTTTCCATGAATCTGTTGAACCTCAAAACGATTTCTTTATAGGTTTTGAACTCTTTAACATACAGCCTCTGGATTCTTTTGTTGTGTACCAGTCGGTGCGCGCTACTTCCGATGTTAATACTTTTTTGTACAAGCAAGGCGGAAACTGGTTCAATTATAAAGATGAAACCGGTAAAAGTATGGCAAATATATTTGAAATTGTGGCTTGTAATATTGACGACTTTGGAACGGATACACCTATTGTAGATAATCCTGTTGACATAAAAATATTTCCAAATCCTTCAAATTCAAAGGTTACCGTTGAGTCTGGTCAGGAAATTCCTGAAAATAAAATAGCAGTTTTCAATATTTTAGGACAGGAAATCCAAACAAAAATCACAAAAATCAACGATAGAAAAGTTGAACTTGATTTGACGGGGAATATTCCGGGTGTGTATTTTATTCGGTTTGAAAATGGAGAAAGTATTGTTTCTCGCAAAATATCATTCGTACCCTGGTAGTTGAGTTTTTACTTGATTACAAAAGGCATTGATGAATGATGCAAATGAATTTTTATCTCATTTTTTTCATCCTGAAAATAACCGAAAGTATATTCTACCCTTACTTCGTGTCCGTTATAATCGGTAAAATAATAGTTTCCCATTGCAACAGCGTGTTTTTTAATGAGTATAATTCCTGAATTTTTGAATACAACGCTTTTCCAGGGTCGAAGCGCAAATCCCTCGTCTTCAGGGTATTTATTGTTTCCTGAAATAAAATAAGAAACGGCTTTTTCAAAGGTGTCACGAAATTGCTCAACGGTAGCGAGAGTTGGTTTAAAAAGAACAATTCCTTCTTTATAACCATAATGCTTTGCAACAAAATTTTCAGCAAGGAGTTTGTAATCCCCTCCATTTTTATACGCTTTCCCAATTTCTACAACACCTTCTCCCCATTTTTTTTGGGCTTTTCGAATGTCAATTCGGGTTAATGATTTGTGCGGGAAAATTAATTTCATGTTCAAATATGGGAAAAGATTTGGCAAATTATTGTTGTGGTAACTTTAAACCGATATTTATTTTAATTGGAGGTTTACGATGAATTAATTATTTCTAAAATAAGAATGTCAAATATTATCCAATTTAACAAACCCATAATAAACCCAATGTTTTTTGATTTTTAAAGGCTGTTCAAATAAAAGGGATTATTTTTGCCAATCATTTTTTAAACAACAGTTCAATGTTGAAAGATATATTCAACCCAAAAATATTTACTGTAATCAAACAGGGATATACGCGAAAACAATTCACTTCTGATTTGATGGCTGGTATAGTTGTAGGTATTGTTGCACTTCCACTGGCAGTGGCTTTTGCTGTTGCATCGGGTGTTTCTCCGGAGCGTGGTTTAGTAACAGCAATCATAGCCGGTTTCCTTATTTCTTTTTTGGGTGGAAGCCGCGTTCAAATAGGTGGACCAACCGGTGCATTTATTGTAATTGTAGTTGGTATAATTTCGCAATATGGTTTTAACGGATTGATGATTTCAACAATCATGGCCGGATTAATCCTCATTGCTTTTGGTTTTCTGAAACTGGGTTCGCTGCTGAAATATTTTCCACATCCGTTAATAGTTGGTTTTACCAGCGGTATTGCAGTTGTAATTTTTTCTACACAGGTTAAAGATGCAATGGGATTGGAAATCACTGAACTACCATCAGGTTTTGTTGCAAAATGGGGAGCTTATTTTGGCAACATTAGTTCATTAAACCATTATTCAATATTAATAACTATTGTAACTATTTTAATTGTAGTATTTTCAAAACGATATATCAGTAAAGTTCCCGGTTCAATTATTGCGATACTCCTTGGAACCGTGGCGGTGCAGTTATTTCAACTTCCCGTAACAACTATAGAAACATTTTTTGGAGAAATACCAAATACTTTTCATTTGGAAATACCACATTTAGATTTCAATGAGTTGGGGAAATATGTACAACCAGCCATAACGATAGCTTTTCTTGGAGCGATTGAATCCTTGCTTTCGGCAGTTGTGGCCGATGGAATGATTGGCGCAAACCACCGTTCAAATACCGAATTAATTGCTCAGGGAGTTGCAAATGTTGTTACTCCGTTTTTTGGAGGAATTCCAGCTACGGGAGCAATTGCACGAACTGCTACTAACGTTAAAAATGGCGGTCGAACACCGGTTGCCGGCATAATTCATGCAATTACTTTATTGCTGATTATGTTATTTTTTGGTCACTGGGTAAAACTTATTCCTATGTCGGTTTTGGCCGGAATCCTGATTGTAGTTGCTTACAATATGAGCGAATGGCGCACTTTTGTTTCAATTTTGAAAGGTTCAGTATTCGACATAATTGTGCTTGTAACAACTTTTTTATTAACTGTAATGGTTGATTTAACTGTGGCAATCGAAGTTGGTATAGTACTTTCGGCAGTCCTTTTTATGAAACGCATGGCCGATTTGGGTAAAGTAATTCCTGAACAGATTGATACGGATGTGATTGATGATTATTCGAAATATCCTGCCGAAGTTGGGATTTATGAAATAAGTGGCCCACTGTTTTTTGCATCGGCAAAAGAGTTCTGCGAGGTGTTGAAATCTGTTGGGTACAGCAAGAAAATAATGATCATAAGAATGCGACATGTACCTTTTATCGATTCAACCGGATTGAGGAATTTTAAAGATGCAATTGTTAGTCTTAAAGATTCGGGGATAAAAATTATTTTGTCGGGCGTGAATGATGCCGTTTGCAACGATTTGCAAAGCAACAAAATAGTAGATTTGGTTGGACAGGAAAATATCTATAATACATTTGATCTGGCCATTGACGCGGCAACAACACTTGCCGCCCAAACCAGCAAAAAAAGAAAATCAATTCAAAAGGAATTTTAGCATTTCTTTAATTTGTTCAATACTCATTCCTTTGGCGATTATTTTTTTGTTGTCATCTAAAACATAAACTGCCGGGGTTTTTCGTGCATCATATAAAATTTTAAATTGCGACATGTGGTTTTCGTCCCACACATTTACCCAATCAAACAAATTGTCTTTAATCAAAAAATCATTCCATTCCTCTTTGTTATCCATCGAATAAATAGCGTAAACAGCCAACCCTTTATCCTTAAAATTCTTGTATACTTCATCATGTAATTGTGGCACAAATACCTTGCAATGCGAGCAATTAGGTTCGTAAATAAGTACAATTGTAATTTTCGATTTTATTTTATGAAGGTTTACAAATTCCCCGTCAATGTTTTCGAGTGTAAGATCCGGCGCAGTTTTTCCAATAAGGTTATGTTCAAAAAAGATCACATTTTCCTTTATTTTTTTAAGCGATTCTTCATTTGTCCAGTATGCTTGTCCGCTTAAATAAAACGACCTTGCCAAATCTACAAAAAGTGCGTCCATTCCCATGATATTACTGCTGATGCTGGAGTTCAGGAACCATGAAACTACAAACTGAAATATTCTTTTATTAGGTCGAACTTCTTCAATGAACTGGTAAACAGCTGGTTTTATAGAATCGTAATTCTGGTAAAGCACTTTTGTGAACCAGGTTTCTAATTTTGGTTTGAAGAGGGGAGTATATAAAAACCGTTCGTCGGTGTAATCAAAGTAATCCCAAAAATGTTCTTTTTGATAATTAAAACGGGCCAATAAAAGCAATGAATCATTTTGTTGAATTTCAACGGGAAATGATGCTGTTTCCGGCACCGGAACATAGTTTGCCAGCAGAAAGGCTGACAAAAACGTATCAGGGTATTTTTCTTTTATATTAAACCAGTAGGACTGTACTTCGGGAGTCAACTTTGTTAATTCAGCTTGTATTTTTGTCTTTTCTTCCGGAGTTGCAGTTTCCAGTTTTTTCGATAAATCGGCACCTTGTTTTTGCATGTCTCGCAGGAATACCGTGTATTTTGCAAATTCATCGGTTTCATTTGCCCCTATAATTTTTATTTCGGGTGAAGAAAAAGATTCTTTTGACATGGTAAAATCCTGATCTGCACCGAGCAAAAAATCGAAGTGATTATTTTCATCAAAATAAATTTTGTAAAGCCCCTGGGGTAGTAAGGTGTCGGCATGAAAAACGCCTGAACCTTCATTGTTGAGCTGAATAGAATCTTTGAGGTAAATGTTGTCGAGATAATAATTGGCAAGTTTTATTTTGCCATTTGGCACCGAACTTATATTTACATTGATTTTATAGCCCTCG
>JBFHJA010000049.1:0-14689 GCA_041596165.1 Draconibacterium sp.
TGCCGAACGTGGAAGTTTCCCGGGACGGATTTTAAAAACTGAAAGCAAAGAAACCGACAATGAAATTGTTGCCCGGTTGGAGCGGATTGATTATATCATGGTTTCGCCAAAATTGGCCGAAAAGTGTGTTGCATCAAAAGTCTTCAACGGACAGGAAAACTGGATGCTTTCTGACCATTATCCTGTGATGGCTGAATTTGCTGGGGTTGGAGATTAGATTCGAAGCAAAAACAGAATCTGTATTAACCCAAACAAAATTACATACAATGAACAATTTGAGGTATTTTGGTATTATTTTCTAAAAATGTAGATTATGAAAAATGGAAGCCGAAAATATTATCTGACTGTTCTGTTTTTTGTGTTGATAATTAATGCATTTGCCCAAAGAATTCTTTCGGATTATGACTCAATCCCTGTTTCAAAACCAAAATTGACTAAAGATTTCTATCAGCTGAACCATCCTGTTCTGAATGAAATTACTGTTGTAAATAGTAAACCAAAACCTGCTGCTGATTCTCCCAAGAATTTCTGGGGCAATTTAGCTGGGGGGACTTTCACTTTGTTAACCGGTGTCGGCACAGATTCTTCAGACACAGCATTATGGATGACTAATAATGCATTGAAAGCAAATAATACAGAATTCACATGGAATATACTTTTATTCTTTCCGGGAGAATTAAGGAAAACAAGGGAGCGTGTAAAGAACGATGATGGAAGTTCTTCTGTTGAAAAAGTGGAATGGCTGGAGGTAGATTGGAGTAATACGACTCATGGATTTATTCTGGAGAAAAGTGATACAATTGGAAGTTTTACAATGACTACAGATGTCCAATTTGAGATGGATGGCTTGACCTGGCTTTCAAGATTAGAGAAAGAAAGTATTTCGCGTAATTCAAATCCAAAAAAATATTTTCAATACAACTTGACCGATGATTTCATCATTTCAGGGTTGTTTTACGGAAAAAGTTTTATAATAATTTCGAGTGGCAGTAACAATAAATCTATAATACTGGTTGAAAATATTCCAGTTGCATTGTTTCAAAGCATTCCGGATTTCATAATCATGGGCAAAAAAAATAGAATTGAACCTTATATTTTGATAAATAAAACATTACTCGACAATAAAGAGATCGATATATTTCGATTATCTATGTTAAGCCGTCTTATTGCAAAAACTATTAACGAAAATAATTTTAGCAAATAAGGACTGTTGAAATGGATGCTTTTAAAGAAATCCTATCTGCTTGAAATCTGAACTTCCGATTTTCGGTTTCCGGCATTTCTCAGCAACACATCATCACCGCCTTCATAAATTTCCGGGGTTGCTCTGCGTGAAGCCAGTGGCCGGCTTCGGGGATGTCAACAATACGGGCATCGGGATAGATTTCCTTGATCAGAACTTCGTCTTCGGGGAGAATATATTTTGATTTCATCCCACGAATGAAAATAACGGGGTAGCTCAAAATAGGTGATCGTTCATGAATCCAGTTTTTGTTTACACCGCTAACAATTTCATCAAGATGATCATATAAAACTTCGGCATTTACCCTCCATTTGTATTGATTGCGTGTTTTATCTTTTGCCACGTTTTTCAACAAAAACTGACGAATTCGTTTATCATCGATTTTTAGTGCCATAAAATCGTCAACTTCACTTCTTGATTTGATTTTCGAGAAATCAATTTCCTGCATGGCCAGCAAAATATTCTGGTGCAGATAAAACTGGCTGTCTTCTTTTAACAATAGATAATCTTTGGGTGCAATATCTGCAATTACAAGTTTCTCTATTTTTTCAGGGTAGTCGTAAGCAA
The DNA here is from genome assembly GCA_041596165.1 of Draconibacterium sp. Taxonomy (GTDB): domain Bacteria; phylum Bacteroidota; class Bacteroidia; order Bacteroidales; family Prolixibacteraceae; genus Draconibacterium. The sequence goes on from JBFHJA010000049.1 coordinate 1,811, forward strand.
ACCACATGGCAACTTTTCCACCCATGCTGTGACCGAGTAACGTGGCTTTTTCGATGTTGTGTTTTTCGAAGAACTCGTACAAATCATCTCGCATATCATTGAAAGTGTGTGAATTGGCAAAAGGTGACCGGCCGTGGTTCCGTTGGTCGATCATGTAAACAGTATGTTTTTCGGCGAGGTGTTTGCCAATATTCAGCCAATTATCTGATGAGCCGTACAAACCATGCACAATAACAAGCGGCGTTCCGGCTCCTTCCTTTCTGTAAAATAATTCCACGGTTAATTTTCTATTTTAAACATTAAATCCAAAACTACCGAAGGCAAGCCAGGTATTTCTGAATAGTTGTTTCCAATCCAAAATAAAGTGCATCGGCAATGAGTGCATGGCCAATAGAAACTTCAGCCAAATTCGGAATATTTTTATACAGATAATTTAGGTTTTCGAGACTAAGATCGTGACCTGCATTTACTTCAATTCCCATTTTTTTTGCTGCTTTTGCTGCTTCAATAAATGGTTCTATTGCTTTGTGCCGTTCAATCGGGTAAAGAGTTGCATATGGTTCGGTATATAATTCTATACGATTTGTTTTTGTTTCAGCCGCGCCTTCGATGGCCAAAATATCGGGATCTACAAAAATTGATGTTCTGATACCATTTTCCTGCAAACGGGCGATTACTTCTTTTAGAAAACTAAGGTTTTTCCAGGTGTCCCAACCGTGGTCGCTGGTAAGTTGGTGATGGTTGTCTGGTACAAGTGTTACCTGATCGGGCTGTACTTCGATAACCATTTTCATGAAATCTTCGCCCGGATAGCCTTCAATATTAAATTCAGTATTTATCAAAGGTTTAATTTCGTAAACATCGTGCCTTGTAATGTGTCTTTCGTCGGGGCGTGGATGCACTGTAATTCCTTGTGCACCAAATTCCTGACATTTTATGGTAGCATCTTTTACACTGGGCACTTTACCCCCTCGTGAGTTTCGCAGTGTTGCTATTTTGTTTATATTTACACTTAGTCTGGTCATTTTTTTGAAATTTTGGTAGCGCAAGTTACAATTTTCAACGATATTGGCTGAAATAAAAAAGTAAAGATTTTGTTAGCAGAAAATTTAATATCGGATAGTTTAACTTCTGTGAGCAGTGCCGAAAAAGGTAAAAAAGCACTCAATTGTATGGACATGTTCAGGGTGTCTCACATTCCTGTTGTGAACGATTCAAAGTATCTTGGATTAGTTTCAGATAAATTAATTTATGATTTGAACCTGCTTGAAATCCCCATCGAAACCCAACTTGATAAATTAAATACATCACATGTGCACCAGGAACAGCATATTTTTGAAATTGCTGTTTTAATGTATAAACTGAAATTGAGTGTTTTGCCGGTTCTCGATGCTGACCATTATTATGTGGGGGCAATAACTTTGTATGATTTGGCGCGCAGATTTGCAAAATTGTTTGCACTTGAAGAAATTGGGGGTGTTGTTATCCTCGAAATGAATGAAAATAATTATTCACTTTCCCAAATAAGCCAGATTGTTGAAAGCAATGACGTTAAAATATTAAGCTGCTTTACCGACAGGAAACCCGGTACCAATGTAATGGACGTAATTCTTAAATTGGATAAGGAAGATTTATCACCGGTAATTCAATCGTTTATGCGTTATGATTATAACGTAAAGGCAGTTTATCTCGATCAGTCAGAGTTAAAGGATCTGTATAAAGACCGGTTTGATTTATTCATGAAATTTATGAACATTTAAGCGAAATAAATGAAGGTAGCTGTTTTTGGCACATCTGTTTCAGAAAGTTTCATGCCAGTTTTAATCGAGTTTTTTGGTTTTCTGAGATCAAGCAATATAGAAGTACAACTTTTCAAACCATTCTATTCTTTTTTGGTTCAGGAAATGAATTCAGAGGCATATTTTACTTCTTTTTTTCATTCTTATCATGATTTTGACAATAAATGCGATTTCATATTTAGTGTTGGTGGCGATGGTACCTTTCTTCAATCGGTGTTGAATATAAGGAATTTTGATATTCCTGTTGTTGGGGTTAATAGTGGGAGGTTAGGATTTTTAGCAGATATTTCAGAAGATCAGGTACAAACTGCGCTAACTAATATTTTCAACCACAACTATACCATTTTGGAACGGTCAATGTTGCAAGTGGAATTTAGTGGAAAAGATACCTTGGATTTTAACTTCGCACTGAACGAAATGACTGTTTTAAAAACCGACACGTCATCGATGATAAATATTAATGCCTATCTGGATAAAGAATTATTGAACAATTATTGGGCAGACGGGTTGATAATTGCCACACCAACAGGTTCAACTGCTTATTCGTTGAGTGTAGGTGGCCCAATTTTAACCCCCGATTCCGAAAATTTTGTAATTACGCCGCTTGCCCCTCATAATTTAACTATTCGTCCGCTTGTTGTTCCCGATAATTATGAAATAAAACTTAAGGTTGAAGGCAGGGGGACTCAATTTCTTGCATCCCTCGACTCCAGATCTGTAGCTGTCGATCTTTCAACAATTATTACAATTAAAAAAGCCAGTTTCAAATTAAAAACACTGCAGTTGCCGGATCAAACCTTTTTTAGTACTCTGAGAAATAAACTTATGTGGGGAATGGACAGAAGGAATTAAAAAAATTATTCGTAATGGTTGTTCTCCGGTTGTCAAGTTGCTTTTGGATATCGATTAAAATGATAGACAGATTTCTATACCGTGTAATTTAATTCAAAAAGGCTTTTGGTTTCACTTCGAATACCAACTCAACCCCACAGCAATAACAACACAACCAGCCACTTCAGCCCGAAAATATTGAACACAGACCCAACTTCCCCGCTTTTTACATTACAACACCATGAAATCACAGAAACCTAATATTTCCAGCCTACTTAACAATTTTTAAAGTTCTTTTGGGTTTTATAATAACATTCGGGTACGTTCTTTTGCGAATTATATTACTTTTGTACCTCTTTAAAGTAAGGATTAGTAGAAATTACATGGTTTGAATTGTTTGATATTCAATTAGTTGTGTTGATGATTAGAGATGGAAAGATTGTTCTTTTACAACCTTTTTTATGTCTAAAAGAGGTAAATATTTCTGCCTGAAATCCAAAGTTTTTAATGAAATAATTTGTATGAGAATTGTATCTGAAACGTTTGTTTATTAAACTAATTTGAATACCAAAATGAAAAAAATATTATTGGTGTTTGCTACAGTTTGTATAACTGTTTCGGTGAAAGCTCAAATTACAGCTGATATCGGTATTTGGGGTGGTACGTCAGTTTATTTTGGAGATTTGGATGAAACAAATCCTCTCCAGCCAATCCACCCAAATTTTGGAGGTTATTTTAGGTATAATTTTAATTCAAGGGTAGGTTTGAGAGTAATGTTTTTAACCGGTAGTATTTCAGACGAAGGTGTAATAGAAAGTGCGGATACTTCATTCAGTAAAGCTATTCAGGACTTTTCACTGCAAGTTGAAATTAATTTTTTGAAATATATTCTGGGCGTTGATAAAACTCCATATTCTGCATATGTAACCGCAGGAATTGGGGTAGCTTATTATCCTTATGACATGGATCCTTTATTTATTTCAAGTTTTAATCCCCGGCATAACAAAGGCTCCTATCCTCTTAATGAATCCGTAGTAACCCCAACAATTCCCTTTGGAATAGGTTTCAAATATACTTTAGGAGAAAGACTGGGAATTGGAGTTGAATACCAGATGAGGAAAATGTTTAGTGATAAATTGGATAATCTTGATGACCCCTTGGCTTACGTAACCTATAATACCGATGGGACACTAAAGGAAGAAGTAAAATATAATGATACAATTCACAACAATGATTGGTCAGGTTATTTGGGAGTCCATTTAACGTACAAAATATACATGGGTAAAAAAGCATGCCCTGTCTACGATAGCAAAAACTAACAATGGAACCGTTCAGAAACAGGTTAGATAAAAATAGGATACCTCAGCATGTTGCCGTTATTATGGATGGTAACGGACGATGGGCCGAAAAACATGGGAAAGCCAGGGTTTTTGGGCACGAAAGTGGTGTTGAGTCTGTCCGTTCAGTTGTTGAAGGAGCTGGCGAAATAGGGGTTAAACACCTAACTCTTTATGCTTTTTCGACAGAGAATTGGGAGCGTCCAAAACCCGAAGTTGAAGCACTGATGGAATTATTGGTACATGCCATCGACAATGAATCGGAATTGTTGATGAAAAACAATGTAAGGCTCACAACCATTGGCGATTTAAGTAAAATGCCATTGAAAGTCAAGGAAAGGCTGGATGGATGTATACGGTTTTTAAATGCCAACACAGGATTAAATCTGATACTTGCATTGAGTTATAGCTCTAAATGGGAAATAGTAAATGCAGTTAAAAATCTTGCAAAAGATGCAGTAAATGGAAATGTAGAATTGGAAATGATAAATGACAGACTGTTTGAAAAATATCTGAACACTTCAGAAATACCCGATCCTGAACTTTTAATTCGCACAAGCGGTGAGTTTAGGATAAGTAATTTTCTGTTGTGGCAAATTGCTTATTCAGAGCTGTATTTTACAGAAAAATTGTGGCCCGATTTTAGAAAGGATGATTTATTCGAAGCCATTTTTGATTTTCAGAACAGAGAAAGGCGATTTGGAAAAACAAGTGAACAGTTAACTATGTAATTAATGTATGAATAGAATGCAAAAATCGATAATATTATTTTTTCTCTTTTTGGCAGTTTGGTTTCCCCGGGCATATTCTCAGGAAAACGATAGCACCAATTTCTCAATATACTATTCAAGCCCGGCGAAATATACAATTGCCGATGTGCAGGTTTCAGGAATTAGATACCTTGACAAGACGGTTTTGATACAACTTTCGGGGTTGCAGGTGGGAAACGAAATCGAAGTTCCGGGAGAAGGAATTACTAATGCCATTAAAAAACTGTGGCAACAGGGATTATTTTCTGATGTAAAAGTTACAGCTACAAAAATCGTTAAAGATCAGATTTGGTTTGATATCTACCTACAGGAACGCCCGCGCCTTGCCGACGTAAACTTTATGGGGGTTTCAAAATCAGAAAAAGATGATATTACCGAAAAAGTTCTCCTGCTAAAAGGTAGCCAGTTGACAGACAATCAGGTTGTTAATGCCGAAAGGATTATCAAAAACATTTTCCTTGAAAAGGGGTTTCTGAACACCGAGGTTAATATCGTTCAGCGGGATGATACTACCCAAAACAACAGTCTTATACTCGATGTTTATGTCGATAAAAAAACCAAAGTAAAGGTGAATGAAATTTTTATCACCGGAAACAAGGAAATCAACTATATGACTTTGGAACGTGCAATGAAGAAAACGAATACAAGAACACTTCGAAATACGTTCAAAACTAAAAAATTCCTTCAGGAAGAGTTTAAAAATGATAAGAAATTACTTGTCGATAAATACAATGAAAAAGGATATCGTGATGCCATAATTGTTCGTGATTCAGTTTACCAGGTACTTGTGGGACGAAAAGATAAATCACGTGTGAATATTGATCTGGAACTTGAAGAAGGCGACAAATATTATTTTGGCGATATCAAATGGGTTGGAAATACAATTTACCCGTCAGATTATCTTTCAAATGTTTTGGGTATCAAAAAAGGCGATGTTTTTAACCAGAAAATTCTCGATAAACGGCTTTTTGACAACGATGAAGGTTTAAATAATTTATATCTCGATAAAGGTTATCTGTTTTTTAATCTCGATCCGATAGAGATTAATATAAATAATGACTCTATCGACTATGAAATGAGAATTTCAGAAGGTAAACAGGCAACAATCAACGAAGTACGGGTTGTTGGGAATACAAAAACTCATGAACATGTGGCCAGGCGAGAGTTATACACTTTTCCCGGTGACCTGTTTAGCAAATCGAATTTAATGCGTTCGTACCGTGAATTAGCACAGTTGGGGCATTTTGATCCTGAGGCAATCAATCCCGACGTACAGCCAAACCCGGAGAATGGAACAGTTGATATTGAATATCAATTGCAGGAAAAGGCAAACGACCAGATTGAACTTTCAGGCGGCTGGGGTGCAGGTATGTTTGTTGGTTCAATTGGGTTGAAATTTGCAAACTTTTCTGTGCGTAATATATTTAATAAAGAAGCATGGAAACCACTTCCAACGGGAGATGGTCAAACATTGGGATTGAGATTTCAAACCAGCGGCAGGTATTACCGTACAGTAAGCCTTTCTTTCATTGAACCGTGGCTTGGAGGTAAAAAACCAAATTCATTCTCAATGTCTTTGTCGCACTCGCGCACAAATTACAGTGCAAACAAATATTACCAGTCGTATAATTCTTATGGCTCAAGCGGATATGGTTACAGCCCCTATGGTTATGGCTATGGAAGTGGCTATGGCGGCGGCTATGGCTACGATTCATATGGCTATGGTAGTTATGGCGGATATCCATCATACCAGTATAATTATGATTCGGAAAGTGGCGATGAAGATGATGATCAAATATGGGAAACTACTGCTTTATCATTAGGTTACGGGTACAGGTTGAAATTTCCGGACGATTATTTTACCATGTATCATGAAGTATCATTTGAGCATTATAACCTGAGGAATATGGGAAGCTATTTTTATTTTATGGCCGATTCAACAGGACAAGTAAATGGTACATTTAATAACTTTAGTTTTAAAACTGTTCTTGGTAGAAGCTCAATCGATAATCCATTGTACTCAAGAAGTGGTTCAAGTTTTTCTCTTGCACTGAAACTTACTCCACCTTATTCGTTGTTTACCAACAAAGACTACAGTACTTTACAAAACAATGAAAAATACAAATGGATTGAATACCACAAATGGGTATTTAAAGGCCAATTGTATAGTCCGTTATCTAAAAATACCAATTTGGTTTTGCGCACTGCCTACGAAATGGGCTTTTTAGGATATTATAATGAAAACCTTTTGTCTCCTTTTGAAAGGTTTATTGTGGGTGGTTCGGGTATGTCGGGCTATAACCTTTATGGTGCTGATTATGTTTCTTTGCGCGGATATAAGGATTTCAGCCTTAGTCCAAACAACGGTTCAAACATATATTCGAAATTTACCATGGAAATGCGTTACCCGATTACTTTAAAACCAAGTGCAACAATTTATGCCCTGGCATTCCTTGAAGCTGGTAACACAGCAATGGACTTTCAGGATTACGTACCCTTTAAGTTACGCCGATCTGCTGGGGTGGGAGTTCGCATATTCCTGCCAATGTTTGGGTTGATGGGAATTGATTATGGTTATGGTTTTGATGAAACAGGTTTAAGCAGTGGTGACGCAGGTAGTCAATTCCATTTCGTAATCGGACAGCAGTTTTAAGCTTTTCGTTTTGGCATGGAATATGATAAACGTAACATTGTTAAACAATAAATAGGAATACAATGAAAAAATTAATTTTATCAATAGCAGCAATTGTTGGGCTTGCGTTCATCGTAAACGCTCAAAAAATGGCTTTTATCGACACGGAATATATTATGGATAATATTCCGGCATACAAAGCAGCACAAAACCAATTGGATCAGTTATCATCTCAATACCAAAAAGAACTGGAATCAATACATGCTGATATTGAGCAGATGTATAAGGATTTTCAGGCCGAAAGTGTTTTGCTTTCCGAAGACATGAAACGCAAACGCGAAGATGTGATCATCACAAAAGAAAAGGATTACAAAAACCTGCAAAGAAAGTATTTTGGTCCCAGCGGCGATCTCTTCAAAAAAAGACAAGGCCTGGTAAAACCTATTCAGGATGATATTTTTACGGCTGTTCAGGATATTTCGAACGAAGGAAGTTATGCTATCATTTTCGATAAAGCCGGCGGAACTACATTGTTTTTTACAAATCCTAAATTCGATTTAAGCGACCAGGTTTTACAAAAACTCGGATATAAATAATTAATAATTATATTTGCAACCAAAAATTTTAAACATTACACTGATTATGAGAAATTTAACGAAATTTATTGCTGTTGTTCTTTTTGTGGGAATTACAGCTTCTGTAAGCGCACAAACACCAAAATTCGGCCATATTGATTTACAGGCTTTGATACAGGTTATGCCGGAAAGAGCAACGGCAGAAACCCAGTTTAACAAATTTCAGGGTGACCTCGAAGATGTATTTGGTGAACTACAAAAAGATTTACAAACAAAAATGGCTGAATTTCAACAGTTAGGAGATTCTATCTCTGAAATTAAAAGAAATACAAAAGTTACTGAAATTCAGGATATGCAACAACGTATTCAAAACTATCAGCAAACTGCACAACAGCAAATGCAGCAAAAACAAGCCGATTTGTTTAAACCTATTTTTGCCAAAGCTGAAACAGCGATTGAAGAAGTAGGAAAAGAAAAAGGTTTGGTTTATGTTTTTGATGTAAGTGAAGGTGGCAGTAATGTTTTATACAAATCAAATGAGAGTTTGGATTTACTTCCTTTGGTTAAAACAAAACTTGGAATAAAATAAGTTTTTTACGTAATAAATATTTTGGAGCCATTCGTTTTTAACGAGTGGCTTTTTTTTTGCGAAACAGCGTGAATTGTTGCTATCGTAATGATTTAAACTTATATTTAGTGCTTTCGAATAATTATAAAAACTAAACGAAAATGGCAACTATAACAGAATCAAACAATTTACAGGAAGGCAAAGTTCCGGCAAATACCTTTTTGTTCGAAATCGCGTGGGAAGTGTGCAACCAGGTAGGTGGTATATATACGGTAATCCGCTCAAAAATACCTTCGGTTGTTGAGAAATGGGGTAAAGAAAACTACTGTTTGGTTGGTCCTTATTTTGAAGATCAGGCAGCAGCTCATTTCGATCCGGCTACCGATTATTCAACTCCAATCGGTAAAGCAGTATTAAAGTTGCAGGAGCGGGGTTTTGATGTTCATTACGGACAGTGGATTGTTTCGGGCCGGCCGGATGTGGTGCTTTTCAACCCTTATTCGGTTTATGATATGCTGGGCGAGATAAAGCATTTTCTTTGGAAAGACTATCACATATCATTACCCGGTGGCGATGAACTTCTAGATAAAGTTGCCGCATTTGGATATCAGGTAAAAGAATTTTTTAATTACGTATGCCTGTCGGATTTTTGCAACGAAAATGTTATTGCTCATTTTCACGAGTGGATGGCTGGTTTGCCAATTCCCGGAATAAGAAAAGACAAATTAAATATTAAGATAGTTTTTACTACTCACGCAACACTGCTGGGGCGTTATTTGGCCATGAACGATCCGCAGTTTTACGATCACCTCCCTTATTATAACTGGGAAGATGAAGCTCAAAAATTCAATGTAAAACCCATCGCTGAAATTGAGCGGGCTTCGGCTCACGGGGCACATATTTTTACAACAGTGAGTGAAATTACGGGGAAAGAGTGTACCCATCTTTTAGGGAGAACTCCTGATTTAATTTTACCAAACGGATTAAATATATATCGTTTCGAGGCACTGCACCAGATACAAAACCAACACGTAAATATAAAAGATCAAATACATGATTTTGTAATGGGGCATTTTTTCCAGAGTTACCCGTTTGATCTCGATAAAACGCTCTATTTCTTTACTTCAGGAAGATATGAATATCAAAACAAAGGTTATGATGTAACCCTCGAAGCACTGGCACGGCTAAATTACAAAATGCAGGTTGCAAATATGGATATTACCGTGGTCACATTTTTTATAACACGGCAACCTTTTTACACAATTAATCCCGAAGTATTGCATGCAAAAGCCCAGATTGAAGATGTGCGGCGGGTTTGTGAAGAGATAAAAGAACAGGTAGGAAAACGTTTATATACTCAGATAACCTCAGCGGAAGGACCATATAATTTTCCGGATTTAACAAAAATGGTTGATGATTACCTGCGCTTGAAGTTGAGACGTAATATTCAAAGCTGGAAAACACAAAAACTTCCAAAAGTAGTTACACACACTTTACAAGACGATGCAAATGATGAAATTCTGAATTTCCTCAGATCTTCGAATTTGGTAAACAACAAGCACGACAAAGTAAAAATTGTTTATCATCCTGATTTCATATCCACATCAAATCCGTTATTCCGAATGGATTACAACACATTTGTGCGCGGCTGCCATTTGGGCCTTTTCCCAAGTATGTATGAACCCTGGGGTTACACACCACTCGAATGTCTTGCAAGTGGTTTGCCTTCGGTAACAAGCGAGGTAGCAGGTTTTGGCGATTATGTTGTTAACAATATTCCCGATCATGATGAAAAAGGAATGTATATTATTAACCGTATGGGTAGAAACTTTTTTGACATTGCTGAAGATCTGGCCAATATGATGTTTAAGTTTGTTAAGAAAAGTCGAAGGGAAAGAATTGCGTTGCGCTATAAATGTGAAGAGGCCTCATTACATTTTGATTGGTCAAATCTCGGTCGGTTTTACGATGAAGCTTACCGGCAAGTTGTTGAACGTTGATTTCTTATCTGTTGTATGAATAATTCGCCTATTGGGGTTTTCGATTCGGGCTACGGCGGACTTACCGTGCTGAAGGAACTGGTAAAAACCTTACCCCGTCATGATTTTCTTTACCTTGGTGACAATGCTCGTACCCCTTACGGAACCCGTTCGTTTGAGGTGGTTTACGAATATACCCTGCAATGTGTAAAATATCTTTTTAGCCAAAACTGTCCGCTTGTTATAATAGCCTGCAATACGGCTTCGGCTAAAGCACTTCGTAATATACAGCAACTCGATTTACCTAAAATTGCACCCGACCGACGCGTATTGGGCGTTATACGTCCCAGTGTTGAAAAGGTAGCCGAAATAACTGTTAACGGTCATGTTGGTGTACTTGGAACTTCGGGTACTGTTGCTTCTGAATCTTATCCCATTGAGCTGCAGAAATGGTCGGGAGGGAAAGTGGTTTCCACAGTGCAGGAAGCTTGCCCCATGTGGGTTCCTATTGTTGAAAACAACGAAATTGGTACCGAGGGTGCTGAATATTTTATAAAGAAAAACATAGAAAACATACTGCAAAAAGATAAAGATTTGGACACGCTTGTTTTGGGTTGTACACATTATCCTTTATTAATTGATACAATCCAAAAGTATGTCCCAAAAAACATCAATATTTTACAGCAAGGTGAAATCACCGCCGAAAAATTATCAGATTACCTGAAACGCCACCCCGAAATCGAAAATAAACTAACGAAAAACGCCAGTCTACAATACCAAACCACCGAATCAGCCGAAAACTTTAACGGCAAAGCAGCAGTTTTTATGGGCCACAAAGTGGAGGCGGGGCATGTGCATTTGTAAGATGAGTAGCGAGGTTGAATGACTTTGAGCGTGTAAGGTAAAATACAAGGTATGAACAATGCAAATAATCATGACGAGCGCATTGCAAAAATGACTTTTGCTTCGGTATATCCACATTATCTCGCAAAAGTTGAGAAGAAAGGCAGAACAAAAGCCGAATTGCATCAGGTAATTGGGTGGCTGACTGCTTATGATGAAAACGAGCTGCAAAATCTCATTGAAGAAAAAGCAACTTTTGAAAAATTCTTTCAGGAGGCCAGAATAAATCCCAATGCAAGCCTTATAACCGGCGTAATTTGTGGTTACAGGGTCGAAGAAATCGAAAACCCGCTAAGCCAACAGGTGAGATATTTGGACAAGCTTGTAGATGAGTTGGCAAAAGGCCGAAAGATGGAGAAAATATTGAGGGGGTAATGATAGAGGATAATCTATTGCCGTTGACTTCACAGGCTGTGTGAAAATTGCAACAAAAACAGTTATATTTTGCACCGGGTTTCAACCCGGTGATTTTTATGAAAAATGGAAGTGGGCTTTAGCCGTTAATTTGCAGCAGTTTAACGGTTAAAGCCACGGCTTGGTTTTGTACTTTTAATACACCGGGCTAAAGCCACGGTGCAAAAAAATCCTATTTTCACACAGCCTGTTCAGTCAACGGAAAAGAGAAACAAAATAGAACCGGACTTTAGTCAACAAAATGTGGCTAAAGTCCGGTTTTCATGTTTTTCAAAACGGCCGTCAGTTAAAACTGAAGGCAATAAAAAAAATTAGCACAGCACTTAGCGTAGTAAATTGTCGGTATAAGAATAAAATTAGTTCATATAAAGATATAATATGAAGATTAAGGGATATACTATATACATAATAGGATATAAATACAGGATTATAGGGTCATAATAATACTTTAAAAGGTATAATTGTATATCAAAGGATCAAAATAAATGGTAAAAGAATATAATAAATACTAAATAAGATATTAAGTATTCGGAAAAGGATATTATATATTGATAATAAGATATAATATACTTAGAATAAGATATAATATATTTAAAATAAGATATTGTATAAAAGATTGATGCGATACTATTGTGTTTTTAAGTTGTTTTGTGATGGTTTTAATCTGGAATTAAACTATTTTAGCTTAATTGTATAATGTTCTAAAACAACATAATCATGCTCAGGTACAATTTTAGCCGTATGTTTAAAGCGCGTGGAATAGAAAAGCCGGCTGTATATTTAAAAAGCGTTGGATTCTCCGTAAATTTTGCTGTAAAAGTAAAGAATAACAAGGTGGTCAGGATAAATTTAAGGGAGCTGGAAAAACTTTGTCTTGTTTTACAATGTACGCCAAACGATTTTTATGAATGGATTCCCGATAAAAATACGCAGACAGACGCAAATCATCCGCTGAATAAGATTAAAAAATCAGAGAAAGTAATCGATCTGACAAAAATGCTCAATTCAATTCCTTTGGATTGTCTCGACGAAATTGAATCGGTGATTACTGAAAAGGTGAAAAGCTACAAA
>JBFHJA010000050.1:0-14603 GCA_041596165.1 Draconibacterium sp.
GGAAGTCCAAACGATGAAGTGATTGGCATGGTTTGTGTTCAGGATGAAAGTGAAGACATACTTGTTATTTCTGCAAATGGTTATGGAAAACGCTCTAAAATAGAAGATTACAGAATAACCAACAGGGGAGGAAAAGGAGTAAAAACCATAAATGTTACAGAAAAAACAGGTGATTTGATTGCTGTAAAAAGCGTTTCAAATGACAATGATTTGATGATAATAACAGAAAACGGATTAACAATTAGGTTAAATGTCAATTCAATCTCATTACTTGGAAGAGCAACACAAGGCGTAAGAGTTATAAATCTGAAAGGTGATGACAGAATAGCTTCTGTAGCCAGAGTAAATATCGAACCATCAGCAGAAGTTCCGGAAGATGAAAGTATTGAAGGAGAAGAGCTTGAGGATGATATTGAAAATAATGTAGAATGAAAATAAACAGTTGATTTTTAAATTCTTTTTTGAAATAAATATTTTAATCATATATTTTTGTAGCAAAATTTAAAACCATTTAAAATGAAAAAAACAATTATTGTGCTGACCTTGTTGGTTGCATTCTCTTCAGCTTTTGCGCAAAAAGGCAAAGTTACAACTGCACAAAGTTTAAAAGATGCAGGTAAAATAGCTGAAGCATTTGCAGCAATTGAAGAAGCAATAGATGAATCAAATCCTAAATCTGAAAAATCAATTCCATGGCCAAAAACATGGGAGGTAAGGGGTGAAATATTACAGTCTATCGGTCAATCAACCGACGAAAAAGTTAAAAAATTAAGCACCGATCCTTTGACAGAAGCCTTAAACTCATACAAAAAAGCACTTGAGCTGGACTCAAAAGGAAGCAATGAGAAAAGTGTAAAAATTAAATTAACACTGTTAACCAATGATCTTACTAATCAGGCAGTTAATGCTTTTCAAGTTGAAGATTATAATAAAGCTTTGTCGTCTTTTGAACAAATTATGGAAATTAATAACATGTCAATTGTGAAGGCAGATAATCCTGAAGCAGTTGATACTGTAATTATTTTTAATGCAGCGCTGGCAGCCTACAATGCTGAAAATTATAGCAAAGCTATTGATTATTACAAAGAATCTGCGAAATACGGATACAACGGTGCAAAAACGTATAGTTTGATCGGTGCTTCTTACCAAATGATGAAAGATACAACTTCTGCATTGGATGCATTAAAAGAAGGTTATGGAAAATATCCTGAAGACAATGCTTTGCTGGAAAGTATGATCCAAATTTATATGGACATGAACCAATCAGATGAAGCATTGGAATATCTTGAAAAAGCAATCGCACAGGATCCTACTAAACCAAGATATTATTTTGCACAAGGTGCTTTATATGAAAAAATGGGAAGTGAACAAAAAGCCATTGATACCTATAAAAAAACAATGGAAATTGACCCAACGTTTTTTAATGCCTACTATAATTTAGGAGCTCTTTATTATAACAAAGGTGTTCAACAGGTGGAAACTGCGAATTCAGTTCCGGCAAATGAAAAAGCTAAATACGATTTGGAAGTAAAAAAAGCTGACGAATGGTTTGCAAAAGCATTGCCTTACATGGAAAAATGCAACGAACTTCAGTCTGATGATAAAATGGTTCTGGAATCATTAAAAAACCTTTATTACAGATTGCAGGAAATGGATAAATACAATGCAGTTCTTGATAAAATTAAGAATCTGTAATAGCAATTATAAAAAAAGGAGGGCAAACACTCTCCTTTTTAAATACATAATTAATTTAACATAATATCAATTATAAGACAACTGTATTTGTTATATATATCAACAATTTGCCCAATTAGCTCATTTTAGCCGGTTAGCGTCAAATCAAATTTATTGGCTCCTGCAACCCTGTATTTATCAAGTTTTCTGAATTGCTGTACAAATAATACATTTTCCGAAATTCTCAGAACGTTTACTTTTTACTATATTGAAATCATGAGAACTGACGAAAATATAGTCAAACTGAAATTTATAAAACTTTCAAGGAATACTTCAACCGATTTACCTTTGGTTGAAGCAACAATTTCTGCCGGATTTCCTTCGCCTGCCGATGATTATTCTGAATCACGACTCGATTTAAACAAAGAATTAATAACCAATGAAAGCGCCACGTTTTACGCCCGTGTGAGAGGCGATTCAATGACTTTAGCCGGAATATCTGACGGAGATCTGCTTGTAATAGACAAGTCAAAAACAGCTGTAAATGGTTCAATTGTAGTTTGCTTAATTGATGGTGAATTTACTGTAAAGCGACTCCAGAAGAATGGAAATCATTTCTATCTGATGCCGGAAAACGATAATTATCAGCCCATTAAAATAAAACCTGAAAATGATGTTACCATCTGGGGTGTAGTTACTTACACAATTAAAAAACATTAATTTATGGATTTATATGCTTCTGTCTTCCAACTTTACGCTTTCTCAACATGTTCGCATTAGTTGATTGCAATAATTTTTACGTTTCCTGCGAACGGGTTTTTAATCCCACTCTCGAAGGTAAACCAGTAGTTGTTCTTTCCAACAACGATGGCTGTATTATTGCCCGTTCAGAAGAAGCAAAAAAGCTGGGTTTACAAATGGCTGAACCTGCCTTTAAAAAAGGCAAATTCCTGAAAGAAAATAACGTACACATTTTCTCATCAAATTATAGTTTGTATGGAGATATGTCGGCGCGCGTAACCGAAATACTGGCTCATTTTGTACCTGAAATTGAAATATACAGTATCGATGAAGTATTTATGAATTTAACCGGTTTTACAGGTAATTTCGAAGTTCTTTCAAGGAATATAAAAGATACAGTAAAACAGAATACTGGAATTCCGGTTTCGGTTGGTATTGGCCCAACAAAAACACTGGCAAAAATCGCAAACAAAGCAGCAAAACAAACTGACGGAATTTTTATTATAAATAATAAAAGACAATCAGATACATTAATTCGAAACACGCCAATTGAAAAAGTCTGGGGAATTGGCGGACAGTACACAAAATTATTGCTTCAAAACAATGTAAAAACGGCCTTTGATTTTACACAACTTGATGACAACTGGCTACGCATGAAAATGAAAGTAATGGGCCTGCGAATAAAGCGCGAGTTACTTGGCGAACCTTGTGTTCGGCTCGAACTGGCAGTACCTCCTAAAAAAGCTATTGCAACTACACGCGCTTTTGGGAAGAAAACTTCAGAATTGAATTATATCACAGAAGCAGTTTCAACTTATGCTGTGCGATGTGCTGAAAAACTAAGAAAACAGCATTCGGTTGCAAATCTGCTTACCGTTTTCATACATACCGATCCGTTTAATCTAAATGAGCCACAAATAAACATTGGCAAAACAATTTCGTTACCTGTGGCTACCAACAATAGCATTGAGCTGGTGAAATATGCCAAACTAGGTTTGAATATGATATTTAACCCCGAATTTTGTTATAAAAAAGCAGGTGTCATTGTTGATGGATTGCAGGATGAAACCCAGGTACAGGGAAATCTTTTTGACAAAACCGACAGAATAAAACAACAAAAATTGTTTCATACCATTGATATCCTGAATCGGGAACTTGGCCGTGACAAGGTAAAGCTTGCCATTCAGGGAGATGGAAAAGAAAGGAAACTTCGGCAGGAAAAACTCTCGAAACGCTACACAACCAACTGGAAGGAGATAATTGAAGTAAAAGCATGAAATTGATACATTGTTGTTTGGAATTTTACTTTTTACTTTGAACTTTAAATATTAAACTTTGAACTTTTAAATGTATGTGTTTTTATTACGCGGTTGTTAAAACAAATGCCAAAGCATTAATTGAAAATGGAATTGTGAGTGAAAAACAATTGAGTTTGTTTTCTGACAAACAGTTTGTTAAAGGATTTGATTTTCCAATTATGCCGGTAATTTCTGATGAAAATCCTGAAATAATTCAGATGTTTCGATGGGGATTTGTACCTCCACACACAACTTCAGCAGAAAAGGCTACCGAGTTTTTGCATCAGTACAACACTTTAAATGCCAAAGCAGAAAACCTATTTGAGAGCCGTTTATTTCAGAATTCAATTCAAAAACAAAGATGCCTTGTTTTATGTAGTGGTTTTTTTGAATGGCGGCATAAAAATCCTAAAAAAAGCAACTCGGAGAAATACCCGTTTTATGTTTCCTTAAAAGACGACGGAATGTTTGTGTTTGGAGGGATTTGGGAAAAATTCACCGATCGAAATACCGGTGAAATTATTCATACTTATGCAATTATAACAACCCGAGCCAATGATTTGATGGAATTGGTGCACAATACAAAAAAGCGGATGCCACTGATTATTGAACCTAAAAAAGCAATGAAATGGCTCGATCCGAATTTAAGCAATGAAGAAATCAAAAGCTATTTTAACCCTTTTGATTCCGATAAATTAAAGGCAACTCCAATAAAAAAGATAAATCCACGCTTGACATACGACGATGATCCGGGAATTACCGTTTACTATCATTATCAGGAACTTAGTGCAATGATGGCACAGTATCCGCAATATTTCGAAAACACTGTTGATTTGAGGGGAGGAACCCCTACCCTCTTTTGACGGTAAATCTGAAATTCACACTTATTATCAACTTAAAAATTTCTTTCTCAAGGCTTCAACCTGTTCCGAATTAATTGGAATTAATTTCCCAAGTGACGCTCCCATTGTCAGCGATTTTGCACTAAATTCCGCAACTTCGAGCCTGTCGAAAGTTCCTAATAATTTATCGCCGGTAACAAGAATGGAATCATTGTTAATGATAATTGCGGGTGTATTTTTAGAAAGCATATTTAAAATGGTTTCTTTTCCGGCAAAATGAGAACCAAAAGGTGTATTCGGTACATCCTGCAAAAATATCCAACTTTCCGGTATTGTACGCACATCCATTTTTTGGGCTGTTACACTGTAAGCCATCAAAAATGGGGTTTGTGTTAATATAATTGAATTTATATGTGGATTTCGTTTATATATCTCCTGATGAAGCCAGGTTGAGCGGCTTGGAGTTTTTCCCGGTTCGCGTTTACCATCTTTTATTTGAACAATATCTTCGTTTTGAATATCCCAGCGCGCAACATTTGGCGGAGTGATCAGGAAATCGTTGTTCCGCCAGCGAACCGACACTGTTCCGTAGGAACTTATCATTAATCCTTGTGCACATGCACGGTGCACAATTCGTTTAATTTCTTCGCGGATAGCCCTTTCGTCCGACGGGTATTGAACACTTTCCATTTCAGGCAATAAACGCGGTATTTGATCCTCAAATTCTTCTATTTCCTCGTCTGTAAGGTAATTGGGTGTACCAATAGTGCTGCCATTTATGATTGTCCGGGCACAGAACTCCATGGTTTCAAACCGCTGAAATGCGTCACTTAAATCCTCACCACCTACTACAGTACCATGATTTTCCATGATTACAGCATTAAATCCCTTAATAAATTCATCGGCAATCACTTCTCCCAAAACTTCACTGCCAGGAAGCTCATAAGCAGCATAACCAATTGGACCACAAATGTTTTTGGCCTGCGGAATTACATTTGTATTGGGAATTTGCCTCACAATACTAAACGAAACCAATGCCGGTGGATGTGCATGTAAAATCGCCTTAATATCAGGCCTGGCTTTATAAATTGCGATATGAAAAGGGTATTCTGACGAAGGTTTGTGCCGCCCTTCGATCGTTCCGTTTTTTCTGACACAAACAATGTCAGACGGGCGCAAAGAACCTTTGTCGATAGCAGAAGGTGTTACCCATACATCCCCGTTTTCATCAATAACCGAAATATTTCCTCCCGAAGTTGTTGTCAATCCACTTCTGTAAACTTTTTCTATTATCATTGTTATCTGGTCGCGCGGATGCATCAAGGCTGTATCTAATCTTCTCATTTTTCAGTATTTTTATTGTTATTGCAAAATTAAAGGTACAAAAAAAGGACACATTAGAATGATATTCATCCTGTAGTGTCCTTCTCAGTGTAAATGAAAAAATTATCTTTTTAGCAAAAAATCCTTTTCATATTGTTGAATTTCAGTAATATAACCCTCGCCAACCGGAACATTTTCCTGAAGGCAAAAATAATCCCATACTGCGCCAAACGATTTAGTTTTTAACTCTTCGAGCAATGCCAAACGTTCAAAATTTTGTCCGGCTTCTTCATATTTCAGCAAAGTTGAAGTTGGTTCGAGCATGGCAATCATAAATGCTTTTTGAGCAGCCCTGGTACCAACCACATAAGCACCGATCCGGTTGATTGAAGCATCGAAAAAATCGAGCCCAACTTTAACACGGCTTATAAAATTATTTCGAATAATTTCGGATGCAATTAATTGAACATCTTCATTTAAAGTTACTACATGATCTGAATCCCAGCGAACCGGGCGCGTAACATGGAGAAGAACTTCATCGAGATATTGAAGGCAAGACGAAATTTTGTCGCCAACCTGTTCTGTTGGGTGAAAATGCCCGTTGTCGAGACATATCAATTTATTGTTTTTGATGGCGTAACCAAGATAAAAATCGTGCGATCCAACTGTCATGGATTCAGCGCCAATACCGAAAAGTTTACTTTCCACAGCATCTTTCATGTGCTCTTTCGGATAGTCGATTGCCATAGCTTCGTCGAGTGATTTTTTCAGTAAAGTGCGATAACCATTTCTGTCGATAGGTGTATCTTTTGAACCATCAGGAATCCAGGTATTATGGACACAGGGAGTACCGAGTTGTTTGCCAATTTCAGCAGAAATCAAGCGGCAACGTTTTAAGTGTTCTACCCAAAACTGGCGTGTTTCCTCGTTTTTGCTCGAAAGTGTAAAACCATCGGCAGCACGGGGATGCGAGAAACAACTGGCGTTAAAATCCATTCCAATTCCTTGTTTTTTGCACCAATCAATCCACCCCTGAAAGTGTTTTACTTCAATCTGGTCGCGATCCACAACTTCGCCTTGAAAATCGCCGTAAATGGCGTGTAAATTCAATCGTTGTTTGCCCGGCAAAAGCGACAGGACTTTTTCAAGGTCGGCTTGAACCTGAGCAATTGTATGTGCTTTCCCGGGGTAATTTCCAGTAGCCTGGATACCGCCACCTGATAAAGTTGAATCAGGAGTTTCGAAACCGCCCACATCATCAGTTTGCCAGCAGTGAAGCGAGATAATCACATCATTCATTTTTGCAAGAACTTCATCGGTATTTACGCCAAGTTCAGCATATTGTTCTTTGGCCAATTGATAGGCTTTTTCGATTCTTTCTTTGTTCATTTTGATATTTATTTTGATTTATATTTTACAATTAATCTTTCGCTATTTCGTCCGCAAAATTGTTTTTTGCTTTTTTCTTCCGTTGTTCGCAGACGATTTATCGCATTCAGTTTTAACCCTTTCAGGGTTTGTTCTTTTTATTGCCGATCACTTCATTGTATGGATATGAGAAATGTGGATGAATAAAAGGTTCAACCCCATTCCAATGTTTTTCTTCCATAATTTCTCAGAGTCACGTTCAGTATAATTATTTTGAAATCGGATAATTAAAACTATATATACCTGACCCTAATTTCAGGGTTACACTGTTTTGATCTTGTTTTGCATCTTTTGAACTGTCATCTTTTAACGCTGAATTATTTACTGTAACATTAGCCAGATTTGCAGTTGGAAGTATTACTGTTGCTGTTGTGTTTGCAGGTACTTTAACTTCGTAAACCATATTTCCACCGTCAACTTTCCAAGCCGATTGAATTTCGCCATGAATGGATTCGAAAGTCGCATTCACATTTGTCAGTCCACCTCCAGGATGCGGAGCCAGGAAGAAATGTTTGTACCCCGGATTTTCGGTGTCAATTTGAATTCCTGCCACATAATTATAAAGCCACTCACCAATAGCACCGTATGCATAATGGTTAAAACTGTTCATTCCAACATCCTGAAAAGTACCGTCGGGCTTTTGTCCGTCCCAACGTTCCCAAATTGTTGTTGCTCCCTGAGTTACAGGGTATAACCAACTTGGGTATTCCGTGCGGTTTAACAACATAAAAACAAGTTCATCATATCCGTTTGATGAGAGTGAATTACACAACAACGGTGTTCCCACAAAACCAGTTGTTAAATGTTTGAATTTATTAACGTCTTCAGCAAGATATTTAACCGATTTTGATTTGATATCATCCGGGAGAATATCGAAAGAAATTGCCAATGAATAAGCTGTCTGGGTATGCGATACCAATCTTCCTGATGGTGCAACAAATTCGCCAATAAATGCTTTCTTGATATTTTCAGACAACTGGGTATATTTTTTAGCTTCATCGGTTTTGCCAATAATTTTGGCAACTTTAGCAAGTAAGCCACTTGAATATGCATAATACGCAGTTGCAATTAAGTCTTTTTCAGTTGTTGCTCCGGGATAGTCGGAACGGGTTGTGGCAAAAGCAAGCCAGTCGCCAAAATGTTGATCTCCTGTCCATAAATTATCATCTCCAGCCCTTTTGTGCATATATTCAACCCAAGCTTTCATACTTGAATATTGCTCTTCCAAAATACGTTTGTCGCCATAAGCCAGATAAGTTGTCCATGGTACAACCAAAGCAACATCTGCCCATGCTGTTGAACCACCTCCACCTTTCAAAACATCGGGTATAACATGTGGTACTTTGCCATCCGGAAGTTGGTCGGCAGCAACATCTTTCATCCATTTTGTATAAAAACCTGAAACATCAAAATTAAATGCTGCGGTTGGACTAAATACCTGCGCATCTCCGGTCCATCCCAATCGCTCGTCACGTTGTGGACAATCGGTGGGTACATCAAGGAAATTTCCTTTTTGTCCCCATTGAATATTATGTTGTAATTGATTGATCATATCATTGGAACAGGCAAAACTTCCGGTTGGTTTCATATCAGAATAAATAACAACACCCGTGATATCTTCAAAAGCCGGTGCTTCTTTTAACCCTTCCAGCTTCAAAAATCTAAATCCGTGAAAAGTAAATTTTGGTTCATAAGTTGCTTCGCCATCATTTTTAAAAATATAGGTATCGGTAACTTTTGCAGAGCGTAAGTTGTCAGTATAAAAATTGCCCTCTTTATCTAAAACTTCAGCAAATTTCAAAACAACTTTTTCTCCCTTTTTGCCTTTCAATTTTATTTGTACCCAGCCAACCATATTTTGGCCCAAATCAAAAACCATTTCACCCTTTGGGGTTATAATTAATTCAATAGGTTTAATTTTTTCAACTGCTTTAACCGGAACACCCTGCGGTGCAATTAAATTGTTCTTTGGCTTATTTAAAATACCAACCGACTCCCATTTTGCTGCATCAAAACCAGTTTTAGCCCAACCCTCCATTTCAAGGCGTGCATCGTACAATTCGCCATTGTAAATATCCGATTCAACAATTGGTCCGGTTGAAGTTTTCCAGTTTTTATCCGATACAATAGTTTCACTTGTACCATCGGTATAATCAATTTTTAACTGAACCAAAAGTGCAAGTTGGTTGCCATAATAATTTCTTTGATCCTGCCATCCGATGTTTCCGCGGTACCAACCATCGCCAACTACGGCACCAATAGCATTGTTTTGTTGAATCATGGAGGTAACATCGTAGGTTTGATATTGCAGCCTTTTATTAAAACTTGTCCAACCTGGTGTAAATAATTGATCGCCTACTTTTGCACCATTTAAATACAATTCATAAAGCCCCAATGAAGTTACATAAGCTCTTGCCGATTTTACTTTCTTTTTTGACACAAATTCATTTCTGTAATATTGCGCGGGTGGCGAACTGTCAGTTTTAGATTCGCTTTCCATGGTTATCCAATTCGCTGTCCACAGTTCAGGTTTTAAGATTCCGGTTTCCCAAAATGCGGGTTCGCTCCAATCGGTAACTTTTCCGGTGTTGTCCCAAACGCGCACCTGCCAGTAAACTCTTTGCATTGAACTTAATTCAGGCCCGCCATATTCCACATTTACCGATTGATCGGAATTTACTTTACCCGAATTCCAAAGTACTTTACCTTTGGCTGTTTGGTCGCTTACTTTAATTTCATAAGCGGTTTGCATAACATTTGTTTCTGTTGAAACAATTTTCCAGCTTAGCCGTGGTTTCACAACATCAATACCAACCGGATTTGTGTGATATTCACAAACCAAGCCAGTTACACTTGTGTTTTTCGCACCAAACACAGTAAAACTACTGAATAAAAGCACGATGGTAAATAACTTTACCCAGATTTGATTTCGTTTCATATTGATTATTATTTAGTTGATTAAAAATTTCATTCCATGTAAAATACCTCTTCCAATTCCTTTGTTATTGGTGAATTATCAGGATTTGTTTTCATGATATCCGCCATGAACTTCCACCATTTTTGCACAATTTCAGTTTGCCCCAAATCCTGCGAACCACCATCGCCACCTACTTTTTGAAAGGCAAAAAGCGTATTTGTTTCTTCATCCAAAAAAATGGAATATTCACTTACTCCTGCATCATGTAAAAGTGATTTTAATTCAGGCCAGATTTCATTGTGCCGTTTTTTGTATTCCTCTTTTTGACCTTCATTGAGGTGCATTTTAAAAGCTAATCGTTGCATGAATAAACTTTTTAGTTGACAAAATCTGTCTTTGCAATACCCATAATTACCACCGATACCAGAATCAAACCAATACCAAGTAAAATAGTGTTTCTTGTTTTTTTAGACACGTCTTCCCATTCTTTACGATAGAAACCCCAAAAGTTGGCGGTAAGAATAATTGTGGACATGTGTAAAATCCATGAACTGGCTCCATTACCAATCTTTGTTTCTCCCATTCCGTAAAAGAAGAACTGCAAGAACCAGGTAGTTCCTGCCAATGCACAAAACAGATAATTCTTTATTAATGGAGTTTTTTTATCAACAAAATCGCCACCCGTTTTATTTTTAATAATCAATGCAACTGACCATACCAGATTGGTTGTTAAACCTCCCCAAAGAATTACAAGGAAGATGATATTGTTCTCGAACAAATATTTACCATCGCTTACAAAAGAGAAATTATTGGCAACAGCAACTTCCCGAACGGCTTCCCCCATCTCTTTTCCGGCATCAATACCAAAACTAAAAAAGGCACTCAAAATACCCGAAATTACTGCAATTATTAAACCTGTTGTCAATTTAAACTCACTGTTTACACCTTCGTTGGTTTTGGCAATTTCCTTATCTTTCATCAGGCCAGCTTTGCCACATAGCACTATTCCAACCATCAGTACAAGTATCCCCAACAAAATAATTCGTCCACTTGTAGTTGCAAGCATATCGGTAAAAGAATCTCCTGCAGGCAAAATTTCCCCTAAACTTCCCGCATTCCGAAGAATAGGTAAGCCCAAAGACCCAACTAAAGAAGTTATTCCCAGTAATACCGAGTTACCTAAAGACATTCCTAAATAACGAATTCCTAAACCATAAGTAAGTCCGCCAATACCCCACAACAGACCAAGAATATAAGTAAGGCGAATGGTTGAAGAATCAGTAGCCGATAAAATATCCTGCCACCCGGGAGAAGTAAGTGCTGTTGCTATTAACGGCATAAGAAACCAGGAAAAAAGACCTCCTACGATCCAGTAAATTTCCCATCGCCATTGCTTTACAAGGTTGTATGGCATATACCAACTCCCTGATGACGCACCGCCCAAAGAGTGAAAAATAATTCCAAGAATTGCATTCATAAAGTTTATTTGATTACTGTAAATTGATTTAGTTTGATAAAGAAAAACAAATATATATTTGTAAAAATGCAAAAACAATACGTTTTCTGGCATAATATTTATACTTTTTGACCCAAGATGATCAATAACGAATTCAAGTATTTAACTATTAGTGAAGATGACAGCAACTGGGGATTATTTTTAAATGTTGCAGGCACTGCAAAAGTTCTTCCCAATGTCGACTATCCTTCTTCCAACCATCCTTCTGAATATTTTTTTACCTGGGAGAAAGGACGTGTTTTAAATGAATTTCAAATCAATTTAATTATAGAAGGTGCTGGAATACTGGAAAATGGATACGGGACTTACCCGTTAAAAAAGGGCAGTATTTTTATAACTTTCCCTGGTGTTTGGCATCGTTACAAACCAAATTTAAAAACGGGCTGGACAGAGACCTATATTGGTTTCGATGGCGAAATGGTGCGAAAACTGATTTCCGCACCAAAGTTCACGCCCAAAGATCCTGTTTTCAATCTGGGCATTAAAGAAGAGTTTCTTGACTCCTTTTTAAAGATTTTTGACCTTGTTGAGAAAGAACAACCCGGATACCAGCAAATCGCCTCAGGGATGGTTGTAAAATTGCTGGGATATATCGTTTCGTTTGAAAAACAAAAAGGATTTTCAGGCAAACCTATTGCAAAAATAATTGAAGCAATTCGTTTCGAAATGCGGCAAAATACAAACGAAGAAATTGATTTGATAACGCTGGCCGAAAAACATAACGTCAGTTACTCCTTTTTCAGAAAGATGTTCAAGAAATATACAGGAGTTTCACCTGGTCAATATCATCTGCAATTACGTATTACCCGGGCAAAAGAGTTGTTGGTTTCCACCGACAAAAGCATCAAGGAAATCAGTTATGAACTGGGGTTTCAATCTATTTTTTATTTCAGTAACCTGTTTAAAAAGAAAGAAGGAATAACTCCGTCGCATTTTAGGAATAAGAATAATATGATGGGGTAATTGAAAAAAGGAAAAAATTAAAAGTAAAAGGTAAAGCGTGAGAACGTAATTTAGAAGAGGGAAAGCTAAACCTGAAAACAAATCATTATAAATCAATCTTTTTCCCCGACACTAATGGGAGGATAAAGTTATTTAAAGCATTCTTTATCTGATTGTTTGAACTGCAAAATTCACAATCAG
This sequence comes from Draconibacterium sp., assembly GCA_041596165.1. Taxonomy (GTDB): domain Bacteria; phylum Bacteroidota; class Bacteroidia; order Bacteroidales; family Prolixibacteraceae; genus Draconibacterium. The sequence continues at coordinate 12,883 of JBFHJA010000050.1, forward strand.
ATTATTCCTAAAACTTGCTTTTAACTACCTCCACCGGAAATTCCTTTAAACTCCAGGCTTCAAATTTATTTGTTGATATTATTTTCAGTTTTCGGTTTTCCACTTTGTCGAACCAGATTATTGTTGCATCGGCTGGGTTACCGTTTGCTTTCACGCCACCCTCCGCCGCAACTTCAATGGCTTTTCCGTTTGAAACTTCGTAATAAATTGATTTTAATGGCGAGTTAATATTTACAGTAAGCTGACTCGCCGGTAAAAGTACCTTCGGCGCAGTTTCTTCATAAAAGAATTGACTGATATTGGAAGTTAAAGTATCGATATAACTATTCAGTTTATTATAGGTCTCCAGTTCGGGTTCATGACCCAAACCCGGAAGCGCAACAAGTCGGTTGCGTATACCCAAACTGTTGAGCCTGTCGTGGATCGACTTTGAACCGTACATTTTATCCATAATCAGTCGGTTAATCATTAACGAATTTTTGAAAGGGAAATCATATTCAAACGGAACAACATCGTCGAGTGTGCCATGAATCGATAAAACCGGGATTTTTTCATCGGGATCAATAATATTCAAATCAGAAACAGCACCCCACATATTGGCTACAGCTTTTATTGTAAAGGTTCCGGTAAACCGGTTTCCCGACTCCTCAATTTTTGAAATCAATCCTTTCTTTTCGCTTTCAAGAATTCGTTTCGGTCGCTCATCATTGTCCATAAAAGCGACATTTAGCGAAGCAACGCCACCAGCACTTGTTCCACCAACATACATTTGGTTTGGATCGATCCCAAGTCCTGAAGAATGGTGTGCCAGGAAACGTAATGCTGCATGAGCATCCTGAATAGCCCGATATCCGCTCATCTCAATTTCAGTCGGGGTTGGTTTAAAGCCCAGTCTATAATCGATGGATGCAACAAAATAACCCATTTTAGCCAAAGAAGTCGCCAGTGCCTGTTCGCAAACCGATTCCTTACTCCCAATATAAAAAGCGCCACCATGAATAAGCACAATACCAGGCCGGTTTTTGAACATGTCGGTTTTTGAAAAATACAAATCCATTTTTAAGTCGAGCAACTCCTGATCTTTAAAAGATTTGATTAAACCTTTGCCCAATGTTACAATATATGGGTCGTTGGAATAAGGTGAACGTGTCCAGTAGCCCATTGCTTTTCCGTACACAATGTCACTTTTAACCTCAATATCGTCAAAAATTTCTTCCTGGTATCTTTCTGTGGGAATTACATTTACAGAAGGACGCAAGTTTAAATTAAATGCCGCCTTGGGACGAAAAAACAGAAAGCGTTTCTTTTTGTTCATCAATTTTAAGGTACCGCTCAATTGCGTTGAATCTTTGCTTGCTGATTTTAAGGGACCTGTATATAAATCGGACTGAAAAAACGGCTTAGACCGCATCAAATTGACAGAAAAGGGATGCACTTCTTCAACAGCTTTTCCCCGGTTTAACACAAAAAAACCTTTCATAAAAACAGGATCTTTGCTTTCTTCAACAAGAATAATCTTGTCGTCACCAACATTGCCGTCAAAAACAGACTTGTGCCGATTGTCCGATTGTGCATTTACAATAAACAGAAAGTACAGATTTGTAATTGTGAAGGTCAAAACAAAGCGGAAACTGCAGGATATCATATTGTAAAAGTTATGTACATCTTAGAAAACGTAAATACAAAATTAATTGTATAATCAAAGAAACATAAATTATAGA
>JBFHJA010000051.1:0-14564 GCA_041596165.1 Draconibacterium sp.
AACTTTTATTTTATCCCCTGTATGGAAATCATAGAAATATCGTTTTCAATTTTCCGTGTTGCTTTTTTGAATTTTCCGGCTGTAATGGCGTTAATCGTAAATTCAATGCGTGCGCCATCTTTGCGTGTTTGAAACTCGGCAACAACAATTTGTCTTTCCCGTTCTCCTCTTAATTCCCGAAAAACAGGTTTGAACTGATCGTTTTCGATGCGCTTTGTTGATTTAAACTTTACAGCAAAATAACCTTCGCTTCCCTGATAATAGTATGTTTTATTTTTTTTGTTGAAACTGGCTTTTGCTAAAGTGCTGTGCTTCTTCTTTTCCATAATCCATTTTCCGTCCTGTTGAGGAAATTCAATCAATAACTGATAGCGACTTTCATTCAGGAAAAAAAATCCAGCTTTACCTTTTTCTCCCGTTTCCTGAAATCCAACCTGCTTGCGCGATCGGGTATCTTCAAGTATTACCCGGGCATTTGTTGCTGGTTTTTTTTGAAAGAAAATGGAACTTAAAGTTAAAAGCAGAATTAGCAATCTCATTTTTTAATATATCCGGTGTAAATTTTCTTTTTTACTTTATATCCGTAATGTTGCTAAGAATAGTTATTCGAAAATGCAAAATATTCACCGGGTGACTTAAATTCAACCGGTGAATACAAGGTATAATTTAATTGCGACAATAAGCGTTCTCTGCCACAAAACGTTTATTGGTTTTTCCTCGGGAACAGAGGATTTCAAATTAATTGTTGCTGTTTTATTCGCAAGCAAATTGAAATATTATTTCCCTTTTGCAATATCAATACCGATTCGCTGGCCTTTATAAGTAGCATCTTTAAAAGCACGCAGAACCTCGCCTTCAAAACGCTTGTCAATTTCAAAAAACGAAAATCCTTTTAAAACTTCTATGCTCCCGATTTCAATACTTTTGCCTGGCAGGTTTTGGTTAATCATATCAATGATGGTACGTTTACCAATTCCATTCTTTTTCCCCATATTAAAAAAGAACCTCGAAAATTCGTAGTTTCCTCCTCTTCCTCCACGTTCTGGTTTTCCTCCATAACTTTCGCTTTTGCCACGACTATCGCGGTTATCACGTGAATCACGATCTTTTCTTCTTCCTCTGTCCCTTCTTTCGCCACGTTCACCTCTTTCGCTTCGGCCTGAAAAGTCGCGCTCATTACCACGTGATTCATCAACATTAATGTCGGGCGCATTTTCGTAATAAGTGAGAAAACGGTTAAACTCAAGTGAGACAAAGTGTTTTATCAGTTCTTCACGATCGAGCCATGCCAGTTTTTTATAGATAACGGGCATAAACTCGCCTATTTGTTCGTTGTTTACTTCTATCTTTTCAACTTTGTCGATTAAACTAAACATCTGCTTTTCGCAGATTTCTTTTCCCGATGGCACCATTTTTTTAATAAATGGCTGGTTTACTGTTCTTTCAACTTGTTTTAGTTTTCCTTTTTCACGCAAGTGAACTAAGGTTACTGAAATGCCTTTTTTACCGGCACGTCCTGTCCGACCGCTCCTGTGTACATAAACCTCAGGATCATCGGGGAGGTTATAATTGATTACATGTGTCAAATCGTTTACATCCAAACCACGTGCGGCAACATCGGTAGCAACAAGCATGTGCAGGTGGTTTCCACGAAAACGTTGCATCACAAAATCGCGTTGCGATTGCGAAAGATCTCCGTGTAAAGCATCGGCGTTATACCCATCTTCCATCAGTTTGTCGGCTATTTCTTTAGTTTCCATGCGAGTACGGCAAAAAATAATGCCGTAAATATTTGGGTTTACATCCGCAATTCGTTTCAATGCAAGATAACGGTCTTTGGCATGAACCAAATAATAGTGATGCTCAACATTTGCAGTACCAGTATTTTTCTTTCCAACTGATATTTCAGAAATATTGTGCATGTATTTTTTTGAAATTGAAACAATTTCCTGTGGCATTGTTGCTGAAAACAGAAGAGTTTGCTTTTCGGCAGGTGATGTTTCAAGAATTGCATCCAAATCATCTTTGAAACCCATAGAAAGCATTTCGTCGGCTTCATCGAGTACGACCCATTGTATTTCGTTAACTTTTAGTTTGTTACGTTTAATTAAATCAAGTGTTCTGCCAGGTGTACCAACCACAATTTGTGCACCACGCTCAATATCACTGATTTGTTTACGTATGTCAGAACCGCCATAAACAACGGCAATTTTGACTTTATTCAAATTTTTCGCGTAGTTTTCGAGATCGCTGCCAATTTGCATTGCCAACTCGCGGGTTGGGCTTAAAATTAAAGCCTGAACCGATTTTTTATTCGAGTCAATCTGCTGTATAATTGGCAAACCAAAAGCGGCTGTTTTTCCAGTTCCTGTTTGAGCAAGAGCTACGAGATCCTGTTTGCTCTCCAATAAAAATGGAACTACTTTCTCCTGAACAGGAGTGGGCTCAATAAAACCTAAATCTTCAATCGCCGATTGAATTTCGGCGCTGAGGCCCATTTCGTTAAATAATATCATTCAAATGTCATATAAAAATTGGGCGCAAAGGTACTGTTTTAAAATGAATTTCAGGGGTTTAAGAATATTTCTTTGTTTTTATTAAATTTAAGTATTAAGATTGGAGCTTACTCTATCAGCATAAATCGTATTATGAAACGGGATTTGTTTGAAAATCAATAATGAAAATTAAATCTTGCCGTTTCTTTTTATGAGCTTTTCAATTTTTATTCAACTCTAAACCGTTAAATTTGTTGTTACATCAAGTTCTGTTCAGATTAAACATAAGTATGAAAACTAATATATCGTTCAAAAAACGAAAATTCTGCTGCCTGTTTTTAAGGATTATTGTCATTTTAATTCTATTTAACACCAACATTTTTGCCCAGGAAACCGATACAATTGTTCCTATAAGAAAAAATGCGGAGGTAATTCTCAAAAAAATAAACTTAAACTCTGATGGTTTTAATTTTTGGAAAGACAATTTCTCAGGTAATTGGGCAGGAGTCGATTTTGGGTTCAATACATTTTTGAATCGGGATTATTCGGGTTATAAAACAGAGTTTATGAAGAGTGATATACTTTTTTCCAATTCGATTCACTTGAACCTTATTCAGCAAAGTATTGGATTACAACGTAATCGCAATAATTTTGGAATAGTAACCGGACTGGGAATACAGTATCAGTATTACCGCCTCAGTGACACAACCACAATTAGGCGAACAGTGGATAATGTAATTATTCCGGAAACATTTAATTATGGCGAAAAACAGAGTTCAAAACTATTTCTTTTCTCATTAACGATTCCTGTTCTTGCTGAAATTCAGATTCCAATTAACAACTATAAAAACCGGTTGTATTTTTCTTCGGGCATGTATTTTTCATACCGGATTGGCAGTTATTCAAAAGTTAAATATCGTGACGATCAGAAACAGAAACTTAAAATAACCGATGACTATTCTTTGCAAAACTTCAAATATGGTTTAATGTTTCGAACAGGTTACCGCTGGATTAATTTTTATGCAATGTACGATTTGACCCCATTTTATAAAGTTGGAAAAGGACCTGAACTAACACCTGTTACTTTTGGGGTAACATTGCTCAGGTTTTAATTTAACGTTTCTGTTTAGTTTTGAGAAATAAGTTTTATAAATTTCGCAAATCCTGAAATCTTAAATAATGAACAAAAAATCAATTCTCTGTTTCCTTCTTGTCTTCTTTGTCATTAATGTTTCAAATGACAAAATATTTGCCCAACCGAGCGAAAATACAATAGATTCAAAACTAAGTAACGATCAATTAAATACCATTTTTAAAAGTGGTACCGATGGTTATTCGACTTTTCGAATTCCTGCAATTATAACCACCAGATCAGGAAAAATACTTGCTTTTGCAGAGGGGCGGGTAAACAGCAGTTCTGATACCGGAAATATTGACTTGGTAATGCGAAGTTCTGATGACGGTGGAGAAAGCTGGAGCCCATTAAAAATAATTTGGAATGATGGAGACAACGTTTGTGGAAATCCTGCTCCGGTTGTTGATTTTGAAACAAGGGAAATACATTTGTTAATGACCTGGAATCTTGGTACCGATCATGAAAGAGACATTATAGATGGGAAAAGCGAGAATACCCGCCGGGTATTTGTTGCTAAATCCAACGATGAAGGTGAAAACTGGTCGGTACCAAAAGATATAACTTCAACTGTAAAAAAGGAAAACTGGACCTGGTATGCCACGGGTCCGTGTCATGGAATTCAGCTTAAATACGGTGCATTCAAAAACCGACTTGTTATTCCGTGCGATCACATTGAAGCGAATTCAAAAAAGTATTGCTCACACATTATTTACTCTGATGATAATGGAAAAACCTGGCAATTGGGAGGAACGACACCACAAGACCAGGTGAATGAATGCACAGTTGCAGAGCTTCCCAATGGGAAATTGCTGCTAAACATGCGCAATTATGACCGCACACAAAAATCGCGTAAAATTAGTTTTAGTGACGATGGAGGACTGAATTGGTCTGACATAGAATCTGATGCAGCATTGATCGAACCTATTTGTCAGGCAAGTATTCTCTTTACTGAGAAAAATAAAATGCTTTGGTTTTTGAACCCCGCCAGCGAAACTGCCCGGGTAAATATGACATTAAAAACAAGCAATGACTTAGGTAAATCCTGGCGAATAGCTAAGGTTTTAAATCCCGGACCATCAGCTTATTCTGATTTAGCATTGATAAATAATAACACCCTTGGATGCTTGTATGAAACTGGTATTTCTAGCCCATATGAAGGGATAGTTTTTACAACTTACGAAATAAAATAATATTATAAATCATCGGAATTCTGCCAATAGTAAAGGGACTCGGAATTTCGCAATTCATTTAATATGAAACCATTTATTTTAGAACAAACCAACTGGAAACAGGTTAAAACCCAGAAATATGAAGTTGCAATTTTGCCGTGGGGGGCAACTGAACCTCATAACTATCATTTACCATATGGAACAGATTCGCTTGAGACAACCAAGATTGCAGAGGAAGCAGCGGGAAAAGCATGGGAAAAAGGAGCAAAAATTATGGTACTTCCAACTGTTCCGCTTGGCGTTCAAAATCCGGGACAAATTGGTTTGCCTTTTTGTTTGCACACAAAACCTTCCACTCAAACTATTATTTTTAAGGATATAGTTGAGGCACTTTATAACCAGGGAATCAGAAAACTGGTTTTAATAAACGGGCATGGCGGCAACGATTTTAAACCGATGATTCGTGAAGTTCAGCCTCAATTCCCGAAGATTTTAATTAGCCTTGTTGAATGGTTTAAAATACTCGATCTCCAAAAATATTTTGAAGAACCTGGTGATCACGCCGGCGAAATGGAAACGAGTGTTATTATGCATTATTTTCCGAATCTGGTTTTGAAACTTGAAGAGGCGGGCGAAGGGAAAGCCAAATCATCGAAATTACAGGGTATTGCAAATAAAACTGCCTGGATTCCAAGGCAATGGGATAAAGTTACTGAAGATACCGGAGTTGGTAACCCGAAAAAAGCAACAGCCGAAAAAGGGAAGAAATACCTTGATGATTTGACTTCAAAAATCAGTGAGTATTTTGTTGAATTGGCAAATTGTGATTCGTCAGATTTGTATAAATAACGTATGAAAGCTCCTGCTAAATATCATTTTACAACAAGCAAAATATTTGTTTTTTTGGTCAACATTTAATACATAAAAACATGAAACTACTACTGATTAGTAATTCAACTATGCCGGGTGAACCATATCTGGATTACCCGAAAAATGAGATCAAAAAGTTCCTGGGAGAAAAACCCGTTACCGCCGTGTTTATTCCATATGCTGCCGTCACATTTTCTTATGATAGCTACTGCGAAAAAGTGGAGGAAAGATTTGCTGAAGTCGGACATCATATAGTTGGTATCCACACATTTGTTGATAAAATAAAAGCTATTTATGAAGCAGAAGCAATTGTAATTGGAGGTGGAAATACATGGCAATTAGTTCGGATGATGCACGACTTTAAACTGATGAATCCAATCCGTGAAAAAGTATTTAACCATACGCCATACATTGGCTGGAGTGCGGGTGCAAATGTTGCCTGTCCAACCCTAAGAACTACCAACGACATGCCCATAATTGATCCAAAAGGATTTAATTGTATCGGACTTGTGCCATTCCAAATAAATCCTCACTATTTACACGAAAACCCGGAAGGACATGGCGGTGAAACCCGCGAACAAAGAATTATGGAATTCCTTGAGATAAATCAAAAAATGTATGTGGCTGGTTTGCGTGAAGGGACAATGTTAAAATTAGAAAACAGAAATCTCACGTTAATTGGTAATCGGACTTGTCGAATTTTCAAAAAGGGCACAAACCCGGTAGAATTATCTTCAAATGATGATTTTAACTTTTTGCTGAAATAAAGGAATTATCCTGACTGCACATAAACTGACAGGATAATTCGATTAGCTATTCCATCTTATTTCTTTTCCTCCCAAATTGATTTCATTTCGTATATATCCATTTTGTCGATACCCAATTCTCCTCCAATTGTATATAGCTTAACTTCCTCAAGACCTATTGCAGGTGTAAAACAGTTGGATATTACTGTTTGCCCGCCATTTGCAAATATTTCAATAGAGGATCTGTCTAACAATATTTCCAACGAAATTTTATTATCAACAGGCACAACAGGCACAGTAGAATTTAAGACTGTTAGTACTCCACGTTTTACATTATATGAAATCTCTGTACCAGGATTTTTCTTGTTTTGGCGGACAATAAAACCAAAATTATCAGAAGTTTTTAAATCAAATTCAGCAATAATATGGAGGCAATCACCTTTGACGCTTTTTGTTTTATTCTCATTGATTCCAGGAATTAAGATTTTTTTCTCCCAGTTTTGATGTTTCCCATGTAATAATTCGATTTCCTTAACTGGTTTGCGTACCAACTTATAACCAAAACTGAATTTTGTAAGAGAAATTTCACAAGGGAAAGACATTTGTCCTTTAAATGGCATATCCGGAAATTCACCGTTCCTCATCCATGCAATTTGCAAGGTACGCCCATCAACTGCAGGTATGTTACTCCATGTTTGTGTAGCGTAATAATTACTGCCAAAATCGCTTTTTATTTTAGATGATTCTGCTATAAAATTCTCACCGTCAAAAGCTCCAATTAGGTAACTGCCATCGCCATCAAAAAGTATCCATTTAATCTCTCCCGGGCGGTTAGTAACCTGAAGTTTCACCAAATCGGGGCATTCATAGAACCCTGGAACATGGCTTTTCCATGTCCATTCGGTTAAATTTTTAGAAGTGTAAATTGATACTCCTTTTGATTTATCATCATTTGAAGTTTTCCTGTATAAAACCATCACCCAGTTTTGCGTCTCTTCATGCCAGAATACTTTCGGATCCCGGGCATCGTCATTTTCATCGAATGGTATGATCGGATTTCCGGCATATTTTTCCCACGTTCTGCCTTTGTCAGTACTATAAGCAATTCGTTGCCCACAGCTTTTGCTTGTATAAAATGCAACAAGGGTTTTTTCATCACCGTTTTGTTTCCCAAGCAAATTGTGTTCATCTACAATTGCAGAACCCGAAAAAGCCGTGCAATATTCTTTGTCTTCCGAATTATTGTCGGGATAAAGAGCGATAGGCAAATGTTCCCAGTGAATTAAGTCGGTACTAACTGCATGGCCCCAGTGCATGAAACCCCATTCATTTCCTTTTGGATTATATTGATAAAACATATGATATTCACCTTTGTAAAAAACTAAGCCATTTGGATCATTGTGCCAGTTTTTTTCAGGTGTAAAATGATACTGTGGCCTGTATGGTTCATCGTATTTTTCTTTGTCGGGAACAAATGAAGAAAGTATAAATATAACTGATACAGCAAGTAAGGTTGTTGATAAAAATTTCATAAATAATTTCTTTTAAAAATAATTTTTGTGCCTAATCTAAATAAAAGCTTGCAATAAACAAATAGTTTTCTTACGTTTACGGCTACAAACCCGTATATAAAACCTGTCATTAGGCAGACGCTTTTGATTCAATGTTTTGCAGTTGCAGAAAAGTTTCAAAAGTACTTATTAAAAAATGAAATTGACGCCGGGGGCTCAGTTTAGTTGTATTGAAATTAATATTAGGTTTTTACAAACCCACTTGTTGAATAACATTAAAACCTGTTCAACCAGATTAAAAACGTAATTGCAATTAACCTGTAACCGGAAAAAAATCTCACAATTCTGTCTTAGGTTTTTAAAAGGTGAGTAACAAAACATAATTTAAATTGTAAGGACGCAAAATTAGTAATCATGTTTAACGTTATTGTCAGCAATCTTAATTTTTACATGATCTGCAATAATTAATTGTATTTGTGCTGGATGACACTGTTCTTTATTGTTTTGAGACAAAATAGGTTTTTACAAACCCGCTGATTCCTGATACGATTTACAAACCCGGGAATCAGGCTAAATACCTACTTATAATCAGCAATACTGACATCAGCATTCAGCAGTATAAATACAGTGCCTGCTTCGTTACTCTTTAATTTTGTAATGATTTACAAACCATTAAATCGAATTGAAATGAAAAGGACGTTTATTTCTATTCTATGCATTTTTACTATTATAAGTGCATTTGGCCAGCAAGAAACATCGGCAGATTTTACTGAGGCTCAAAGCCCGATAAATATCGGATTAGATGAGGTTAATAAAGTGTTCACCCATCCGGCGGACATGGGTAATAATTTGAAATCGGGATCCACAGTTACCAACATAAAAGTAACCTATAACGGATTTCCGGAAAGTGCAAAAAAGGCTTTTGAATATGCAGTTTCAATTTGGGCGAAATCAATTTATTCACCAGTAACCATAAATATTCATGCCACCTGGGAACTTCTAAACAATAGCACACTTGGTCATGGAAAGCCATCACTTTTCTACAGAAATTTTAAAGGAACACCACAGGCAAATGTGTTTTACCCAGTTGCATTGGTCGAAAAACTTACTGGAAAGGAATATAATGGTGATGAAGAAGCTGATATTTCATGCTCATTTAACAGTTCACAAACCTGGTATTTTGGTACTGATGGAAAAACGCCTGCAAGTCAATATGATTTTGTTACAGCGGTGTTACATGAAATTGGCCATGGTTTGGGTATTTCAGGATTCTTTACAGCAGAAAATGGAATTGCCAGCTTTTGTAACTCGAGCAACTCTCCCAGCATTTATGATTTTTATGTTTTTAATACGAATCAACAAAGAATATCTGATAATCTGCTGTTTCCCAGCCCTTCCGAAGAGCTTACCAGACAATTGACTTCAAATTCATTAATATTTAGCTATTTAACTGATGATAGTGCAAATGAAAAGACTACAATTTATGCACCTGGTACATGGGTTAATGGTATAAGTATTTATCATCTTAAAAAAACTGATTTTACAGAAGGTGCACCTAATGAACTAATGAGTGCCTATGCTTATAAAGGTGAAGCCATTCATTACCCAGGTGCAAAAACTCTTCAGGTTTTAGCCGAAATTGGTTGGAGTATAAATGCTATAACTGAAGAACTTGCACTAAGTACCGGTTCCAATGATGAAATACTTGTAAACGAAGATTTTAATATTTATCCTAATCCATTTTCAGGGACTATAACTTTCGATTGCGAGAACATCAACAAACAATCATCGGTTGATATTAAAATCATCGATTTAACAGGATCAACAGTGTATAGCGAAACTATGTTCGACATACAATATAACCCTAAAATAAAAATCGATCTATCAAGCATTAAATCAGGTATTTATCTGGCAAGTTTAACGGATGCAAATTATAAAACAATTACAAAACGTATAATTAAAAATTGAAGTATGAAAACATTATTATTAGTTGCATTTATTGCAGCAGTTGTTGGCCTCATTACATCGGTAGTAATTCTGCTTAATTTAGTTTTTACAAAAAAGAAAGAAATTTTACAGCGGGATGATTGGAGGTAAAACACTCTGTTACCACACAGGTATGTTAAAAAGAATGCTGAATTAATTTTCAGCATTCTTTTTATTTGACAAGGCATGGTTTTTCTTTATTTGAAACTGAAATATATTGAAACAAAAACAATTATCATATTACATTTGTCATTTCGTAAGTAAATGCAATTAGGAGTGAAATTAATATACATTTTTATTATAGCCAGCTTGTTAGGGTTAAATTTGGTTAATGCACAAAACGACTGGAGGAAAAATAAATTACAGGTGCAGCCGACCATTTGTGTTGCGTCAAATAAAGTTGAAAAATCATTTATTCCACCTCCACAAGAAATCCTATTAAAATCGGGTGAAAAAAAAGCTGAAATTATTGTTAATTACAGTTTATTTCCTGCTGACGCAAAAGCAGCGTTTGAATATGCAGTAAACATTTGGGAGTACACAGTTGAATCAGATATACCAATTTATATTGAAGCCCGCTGGCGATCTATGGATGAGAATACATTGGGCAGCGCGGGTTCTACTGATTATTATGCCAATTTTGATGGTGCACCTCGCAAAAATTGTTTTTATCCGGTTTGTGTTGTCGAAAAAATTACCAAATCTCAAATCTCTGGCTCATCATCGCCCGATATTACTTCAACTTTTAATAAAGACATTAAGTGGTATTACGGTACCGATGGAAAAACACCGGAATTATTGTACGACTTTGTAACTGTTGTTTTACATGAAATTGGCCATGGGCTTGGGTTTACAGGATTTTTTTATGCAACCGGAAATTTGGGTGCCTATGGAAATGAAAACGCCGGAGATGTATCAGCTTTTGATATTATGGTTGTAAACGACAAAAATAAGATGCTTACTGATACTACCTTTTTTAAAATGCCGTCCTCATTTTTATTTAATGAGTTAACCTCAAACTTATTATATAGTTCAAGCCCCGCTGCAACTACAAATAATTCGGGCATTAATCCGAAACTTTATGCACCTTCAGTATGGAACGATGGATCAAGTATTTATCATTTAAACGATGCAACTTATCCTTATACGAATGAAAATTCGTTAATGACTCACGCTATTGGAAAAGGAGAAGCAATTCATGATCCGGGACCAATCACAAAAGGAATATTGGCTGATATTGGCTGGAAGATTATGAAATTAGATTTGGTTAAACCCAAAGATATTGAAAATAGACAACCCATTTTATTTAACCTTTCTATTGAAAGTGATTATGAACTGGACACAAATACTGTATTTGTCTTTTTTTCAACCGATGCATTTAAAACCAACAAAGATTCAATGCTTATGACTTACAACAATACATTGGAACTTTTTTCAGCAACAGTAACCCCTGGATTTGATACAAAGAGAATTGATTATTATGTTAGTGCAGGCGATATAGAGAACCGTACTTTTTCAGTACCGAGTGAGGCTCCAAACGAAATCTATTCAGTAAATATTGGAACTGATATTTCGGCTCCTGTGATAAATCATGATCCAATCCCATATTTCGTTTCGAACGGCCAAAATTTGGTAATTTCAACTCAGGTTGATGATAACCTTGGAATTGATACAGTTTTTGTTGAGCTTTTAGTAAATAATATACAGCAGCAATCATTCGGATTAACACTGGTTTCCGCAAATATTTACACTGGAATATTTAATATTGATAAAGATTTTCTGAATGATGGGGATGTGATAACATACAAAATTATAGCTGTGGATAAATCGAAAGCAGTCAATAAAACAATAAGCCCTGCAAATGAATATTACTCTTTCAAAGTAGAAAAGATATTTGAGCCAATTGGGAGTTATTTTAACGATTTCAACACACCCAACAATGATTTTATTTTATCCGATTTCGATACTTACCAAGCGCAAAATTTTATTAATCCGTCACTTCATAGTCCACATCCGTATCCAAGCCCCGATGTAAACAATGAGGAATTTAATTTTACAACTCTGCTTAAATACCCAATTATCTTACAACAAAACGGAATAATGAGTTTTGATGAGATTGTATTGGTTGAGCCCGGAGAAGCTCTTTCGAAATTTGGTGACGATGATTTCTGGGATTATGTAATTGTGGAAGGAAGCAAGGATAATGGCAATACCTGGTTGCCACTTATAAACGGTTATGACTCAGGCGATAATACAACATGGAAAACAAATTATAACCTAAATATTGATAACAATCAGGTTTCTACAGCAGTTGGAATCCCAGATTGGTATGTAACTCGTGACATAAATCTACTTGAAAATGGTAATTTTAAAGCCAACGATACTATACTAATCCAATTTCGCTTATTATCCGATCCTTATGCGCACGGCTGGGGATGGACAATCGATAATCTTCGGATACAGTCTCCACTTTCAATCTCTTCTTCGATATTATCTCCTGGAAATATATTCATTTATCCAAATCCTTTTAATGACAGAATAACAATAACAGTGCAGGCCAGAAATGAAATAGAAGAGCTTACCGTTGAGATAATTAATCTTTACGGACAAACTATTACAACAATTAAGAAAACAAATGTAATAGGTCAAATCAGTTTTGAGCCGGAATTAAACAATTTGTCAATCGGGATGTATTTTGTAGTTGTTAAAGAGAACGGGAAAAAGGTAAATACTCAAAAGATTATGAAGAACTTATAATAACATGATGAACAATTACACCCAAATTGTGGTTTGTTATTTCATTTTAAAAATATATCCATATATTTGCCAACAGAATAATTAAAAATGAAATCAAATTTTAACAATTCGTACTTCTACTTTTATTTTTATTATGGTTCAAAAAACGGGATCAGGAAGTAGGGTATTGTTATAACTGAAAATATTTTACCAAAAGGTCTCGAATAAATCGAGACCTTTTTTTATACAAAACAAATGAGAATTACAATTATTGGACTTGGTTTAATTGGCGGTTCGCTGGCCATGGATTTACGGAAAAGTAAATTCGCAACCGAACTAATAGGTGTTGATGCTAACCAAAAACATGCTGACCAAGCATTAAAAATAGGATTGGTTGATCGTATTGAAAGCCTTGAAAAAGGAATGAAAAATGCCGATATCGTTATTGTTGCAATTCCTCCTGATAAAGAAGTTCTATTGTTGCATCAAATTCTTGACATGATCAATAACAACACAACGGTTATCGATATGAGTTCTACGAAGCGGGTGATTGTTGAATCGGTACGCAATCATCCCAAACGCAAAAATTTTGTAGCTGCCCACCCCATGTCGGGAACTGAAAACTCAGGACCAAATGCTGCACTAGAAGACCTTTTCAAAGGGAAAATAACAATTTTATGCGACAATGAAGATTCAGGACCACAACATTTGGCGATGGCAGAAAAAATGTTCCAGGTGCTGGGAATGAACATTGCCTACATGTCAGCTGACGAACAGGACCACAGCACAGCATTTATTTCGCACCTGCCACATGCTGCAGCCTATGCACTTGCAAATGCAGTTCAGTCGAAAGAGGATAGACACATTATTTTTGATTTGGCAAGCGGCGGGTTCAATTCAACTGTGCGTTTGGCAAAAAGTTCAAGCACTATGTGGCATCCCGTTTTTCAACAAAACCGCAATTACGTTGTTGAATCTCTTGATGTTTACATAAAACACCTACAGGAATTTCGTGATTGTTTATTCAACGAACAGGATGATAAACTGCACGATTTAATTGTAAGTGCCAATAAAATAAGGGGAATCCTTGAAGGAGAAAACTCCCATTTGGTAAAAAATGAAGAAAAAATAGTAAAATTTTATACAAAATAATCATGACTTTAAAACTTGACATTAATCCGATTAAAACGTGGTTGCCAAAACTCGACAATCCACTTTTAATTTCAGGACCATGTAGTCTTGAATCGGAAAAACAGGCATTGGATACAGCACGGTTGCTGGCAAAGGATAAACGCGTATTTGTATATCGCGGAGGTGTATGGAAACCGCGCACACGACCAGGTTCCTTTGAAGGAATCGGATCTATTGGTTTAAAATGGTTGCAAATGGTTAGAGAGGAAACTGGTTTGCCAGTTGGTACCGAAGTAGCCAATGCCCAGCACACTGAAGAGGCGCTAAAAGCGGGTTTGGATGTGATTTGGATTGGCGCGCGCTCAACAGCCAGCCCATTTGTAGTGCAGGAAATTGCAGATGTTGTTAAAGGAAGTAATATTGCTGTTATGGTGAAAAACCCTGTAAATCCTGACGTTCAATTGTGGATGGGTGCTATCGAACGTATTCATCAGGCAGGTATCAAAAACATTGTGGCAATCCATCGTGGTTTTACTCCTTTCAGTGAAACTAAATACCGAAATTATCCCAACTGGCAAACTGTTATTGAATTACGGCAGTTGTTACCCAACCTTCCAATTATTTGCGACCCAAGCCATATTGCAGGCAAGCGTGAATTCTTGTATGAAATATCACAAAAAGCATTCGATATGGGAATGGAAGGTTTGATGCTTGAATCACATATTGATCCATCTTGTGCGTTGAGTGACGCCGCACAGCAACTTACTCCTGCTGATTTGGCAAAA
>JBFHJA010000052.1:0-14308 GCA_041596165.1 Draconibacterium sp.
AAATCCTGTGCCTGTAATTATAACAGTTTCACCGGGGGCGTAATCGTCTTTGTCGGTTGTAACCGTTTGTGATTGCACTGCGTTGGCAACCATAATTAATACACTCATTAACAACACACTAAATAATGTGCGGGTTCTCAAAGTTTCGTAAAATTTTTTCATTGTATGTGGTTTAAGATTTGTTTTAAAGGCAGAAGATTCGCCGGATGTAAAGCCCCGGGCAAAAGCATTTTGGTTTTTTGTAAAAAGGTGATACGGTTCCATTATTTTTTGAATTTAGGTTAACATTAATTTATATTATGGCATTGCTTATAAAGCAAACAGTGGGTAATATAGGTTACACCACGGGCAAGTAAAATATTTTGCCGCATGGGTAACATACCCCTGTTATGTGCGTGTTTAATACAGTTCAGGGCAATTTCACTTACCCGGCTTCGTTTAAATTTGTTGCCCGGAACTCCATATTTTGGGCAGTAAGTTTTGTCTGTTCCAAACAACAGCATGATGACTACCATTAAAGGCATAATACCTGCCTGCAGCAAGTATTCTTTCTCGTGAAGTAAATTTTTTGATTTCATATGAGTTGAACTTTTCATTTTTCCTGCAAACCTGTTTCGACTACGTTTAATACACTGATAATTAACAATATAATTTTATCGGTCCAGGAGACATACCCGAATAGATGAGATAGTTGTTTCCACCAGACACCCAAATTATCTTTGCTACAAAAGAGGAATTTGCAGCACCCGGTTTATCAATTGCACTATATGCTGGAAATTTTAAAACAGGGGGTATAATATGTTCATTTCGGAACTGGAGCCATGTGTTAAGAGCGGGTTGTAAAGTTTGGTAAAGTTGTTTCATTATTTTTTTGTTTTTATCACACTCAATTCATTCAATTCAATTTTTCAAATTCAGCATTTTTATATTTAACATATAAAAAATCAATTCAATAATTCGGCAAAATCATTGCTCAAACGATTGAATATTTCAACTATAAAATGATTGATTTTATGGGTGGCTTTACATCTAAAAATATAAAGTCAATTAAAATTGGGTTTGCATTAACAGTGGAATCTACCTTCCCGCAAATTCTATTTCAAATGTATGGGGCTAAAAAATGAAATGAAATACGTAATTACCGACGGTGGTTAAAAAATGAGCTAAGCAATTATACTTACACAAATAAAAAACCGCCCACAAAAACTCTATTAAATTACTCTGTTTCAAATACTTACAAGATTTACTATTACAAAACTTGTTTATGTGTCAGAACCTGTATTTATTGAATGTATTCCCATTTTGGAACAAATGGTGTTAAATTGGTACAAAGAGGTTACCGAAAAAACTGTGCTTATTTGTTGAAAGATGGAACAAGGAAAGTTAAAATCTCATTATACAGCTTGGATTAAAGCATTGTTGTGATGAACGCGAATAATTGCCTCAATAATATTTTTTGCTTTGGCTTTGGTCATAATGTTTGCCCTGTGTTTTTCTACAGTCCTTTCTGAAAGGTTCAATTGATTTGCAATTACTTTTATGGGTAAACCGCTTGCTGATAAATCAAAAACCTGCTGTTCGCGGCTTGTCAGTTTAATGTTCTCTTTTTCTTCCTTTTTAGTATCCGTATCATTTTCTTTGAAATGCTTTGCATTTCTGTTAATTACTGTTTTATTGTGAATATCAATGGTCTCAGCAAAAACAGAGGGTATCATTTCAGCAAAAATATTGGGAGCGTTCTCATTTTTTCCACGGTAAAAACTGATATCGAAAAAGTAGGCCGGATTTTTATGACATGACACATTAAAAAGTTTACAGCTTTGTATAATTCCATTTTGAAAACGACGATAATTCATTTCGTTTTGCTTGTTTTCAGCAAAGTTAAAAATAGTATCAATAGTCATTTCCATTATGTCTTTTGCACAACCGTTGTTTAGTTTATAAAAGGCTTCGTTAACCACATCAATTCTATTGTTTTCAACATAAAACATAGCAACTGACGAACAATGAAAATATTCTTTGAAATTGACGGAATGGAATATATCCAGATCATTTCTTTTTCCCAGTTGGTTTTCAATTTTGTAACAAACTGAATCACTGTTGATGGGTGATATTATAAAATTGTCGATACCTATTTCCAGGCCAATCAGCATGTCTTCTTTCTCAAAGTTGTCTAACACCAAAAAAAATGGGATACAGCTGTTTCTTAAATATTTCATCAATATTTTAAATACAGCAAAACCATTGTGGCTGTTCACGTTGTTCTCGCTAATTACAAGATCGACCGTATGATTCATAATCATTTCAATTGCTGGTTCAATTTTGGTTAACGATTCCGTCTTGTAACCTTTACTGTTCAGCATCTGTTGAAGAATACTTTCGCTTTTTCCAGTTGCTTCAAGCAATAAAATTTTGATTGCAGAGGTATTCATGTTAGGCTATTTTAAAATCTCAATATTATGTATTTACTAAGGGATGAAGTGTGCTAAATTAATTAATATAAGTATTATTACCTATACGTAATTTTACTTATTTGTAATCCTTTGCTTATTATTTTGAAGTTCAAGGTAAACAAAGTTCCTAACTTCAAAAAAAATCCCAAATTAAACATGACATTTCTAATGTTCCCGGGTTATTAACAAATAGTTTACAAAAGCTTTTGAACATGCCTTTATAATAGTCGAAAGTTCCGTAAACAGATTGTTTTCCTTATATTCGCACGCTTAATTATCAACCTGATTTTTTTATCCGGAAAACATGAAAAACATCAAATTTATCACTGCCAAAGAAGCAGTAAAAGTAGTAAAATCGAATGACCGAGTTCATTTGCACAGCGTTGCTGTAACACCTCACCCACTAATTCAGGCCTTGTGTGAAAGAGGGCGTAACAAAGAATTCAGAAATGTGCGTATTCAACACATCCACACCGAAGGACCAGCTCCTTATGCAGATCAGGAGTTTGAAGGAATCTTTCAGTTGGAATCGTTTTTTGTAGGCCACAACGTGAGGAAACAAACCCAAATGGGTTATGCCGATTATATCCCGGTTTTTCTGCAGGAAACACAGCGTTTAATTCGTGAAGGTGTTCTGAAAGTTAATGTTGCAATGATACAGGTTTCGGTTCCCGATAAATTTGGCTACGTTTCGCTGGGTACTTCGGTTGACGCCACTCTTGCAGCAATAGAAAAAGCAGATACTGTAATTGCAATTGTGAATCCAAATGTGCCACGTGCTTTTGGCGACGCCATTTTCCATATCAACGATATTGATTTGTTTGTAGAAGATGACAGTCCGCTGATTGCCAAAGAAATGGGCGAGATTTCGGACACCGACCGTAAAATTGGTCGTTTTGTTGCCGAATTGGTTGACGATGGCGCCACCCTGCAAATGGGAATTGGTGCTATTCCAAACGCGGTTTTATCGATGCTTGGAAATCACAAAGACCTTGGAGTTCACTCTGAGATGTTTGCCGACGGTATTTTGCCCCTTGTTGACAAAGGTGTTGTAAACGGCAAAAACAAAGCCATCGACAAAGGGAAAATGGTTGCAACCTTTTTGATGGGTTCAAAAAATTTATACGATTTTATTGACAACAACCCGGGAGTGGCAATGCTTGACGTAGCTTATACTAACAGGGTATCTGTTATTGCTCAAAATCCAAAAGTAACAGCAATTAACTCGGCGCTGCAGGTTGATATTACCGGTCAGGTATGTGCCGATTCAATTGGAACTACCCATTATTCGGGTGTTGGCGGGCAAATCGACTTTTTAAGGGGAGCTTCTCTCAGCGAGGGTGGTAAACCAATTATTGCAATTCCAACTGTTACAAACAAAGGTATCAGCAAAATTGCACCTATTTTAACTCCCGGCGCAGGTGTTGTCAGCACGAGGGCAAACATACACTGGTTAGTTACCGAGTATGGTGCAGTAAATCTTTATGGCCGCACTTTGCAGGACAGGGCAAAATTGATAATTTCTATTTCGCACCCTGATCACCAGGAAACACTTGACAAAGCAGCCTTTGACCGTTTTGGACCTCACTTCCATTTTGTTTGGGACGCGGAGTAATAAAAGGGAAAAAAGCAAAAGTTAAAAGGGAAATAGTAAAAGCAATACTTTTAACAAAAAGCAATAATTAAATAAAATTCAAACTTCAGATTTAAAAACACAAAAATGTGATTTATCACTAAAAGTTTTTTGAATCTGGAGTTTTGACATTTATTTGAACATTTGTTAATACATTTTTTTTAATCGTTCTGATTCAAACCCAAGAAATAACTCATTTCCTGGAGATGAGTATTTTTTGACAACGTTCTTTATAATTAAAACCCAGTTGCAACAAGCCCCAAAATTCCAATATTAACTATTTCTGAAATTCTTACTCAAAAACCAATTGTTTTTCAATTTTGAGTTAATGAAATTTTGAGTTATGTAACTTTGAGCCTTGTAAAAATCTGATATTTAATATCTTAAATCGATTCTAAATAACAGAAACATGTTAAGAAACATCAATATTAATTACAATTATATTAAATTTTTATATCATGAATATTTCACATATTGAACACATTGGGATTGCAGTTACCAGTTTGGAAGAAGCAATTCCATTTTACGAAAACACCTTGGGGCTAAAATGTTATGCCGTTGAGGAGGTTGCCGATCAAAAAGTAAAAACTGCTTTTTTTATGGTTGGTCAAACTAAAATTGAATTGCTCGAATCAACCGATCCTGAAGGACCAATCGGTAAATTCATAGAAAAAAAGGGTCCGGGTGTACACCATTTGGCTTTTGCAGTTGACAAAGTAAACGATGCTTTAACCGAATTGAATGAAAAAGGAGTTCAATTAATCGACAAAACATCAAGAAAAGGTGCTGAAGGACTTCGTATTGGATTTCTTCATCCAAAGTCAACAATGAGTGTTTTAACAGAAATCTGCGGAAAAGAATAACTTATAAAACAATATAACCGATTTATTATGAGTACCAGTGATAAAATAAAAAAATTAATTGATTTACGTGCCGAGGCAAAACTTGGTGGAGGATTAAAAAGAATCCAGGCTCAACACGACAAAGGTAAATACACCGCACGCGAGCGTATTGAAATGTTGCTTGACGAAGGTAGTTTCGAAGAATTCGACATGTTTGTTACCCACCGCTGCACCAATTTTGGAATGGAAAAAAACAAATTCCTAAGCGATGGTGTGGTTACAGGTCAAGGAACAATCGACGGACGTTTAGTGTATGTTTTTGCACAGGATTTTACAGTTTTTGGTGGTTCGCTTTCCGAAACCTATGCACAAAAAATTTGCAAGGTAATGGACATGGCCATGAAAAACGGGGCTCCTGTTTTTGGAATTAACGACTCAGGCGGAGCTCGTATTCAGGAAGGTGTTACCGCATTGGCGGGTTATGCAGAGATTTTTCAACGTAACATTATGGCATCCGGCGTAATTCCACAGATTTCTGCCGTATTTGGTCCTTGTGCCGGTGGTGCTGTATATTCACCAGCTTTAACCGACTTTATTATGATGACAAAAGGTACCTCGTACATGTTTGTTACCGGACCAAAAGTGGTTAAAACCGTAACTGGAGAAACCGTTACCGACGAACAACTGGGAGGCGCTTCCATTCATGGTTCAAAATCAGGTGTTTCTCATTTTGTGGTTGACGAAGAACAGGAAGGATTACAGTTACTCCGCAAATTACTGAGTTACCTTCCTCAAAATAACCTCGAAGAAGCCCCACTTGCTCCTTGTGATGATCCCATCGACCGTCTGGATGATATTCTTAATGAAATAATTCCTGATAACCCGAACAAACCGTATGATGTAAAAGATGTTATACATAGCATTGTTGATTATAACGAATTTCTTGAAGTTCACCGGAATTATGCACAAAACATAATTGTTGGATTTGCCCGTTTCAATGGTATCTCAGTTGGTATTGTAGCCAACCAACCCAACTACCTTGCCGGAGTACTTGACATAAACGCTTCACGAAAAGCAGCACGTTTTGTTCGGTTCTGCGACGCATTCAACATTCCGGTTATAACCTTGGTTGATGTACCTGGATTCCTTCCTGGAACTACACAGGAATACGGTGGAATTATTATGCACGGAGCAAAACTGCTGTTTGCTTATGGTGAGGCTACTGTCCCAAAAATTACTATCACCCTTCGTAAATCTTATGGTGGAGCGCACGATGTAATGTCGTGCAAACAATTGCGCGGTGACATTAATTATGCATGGCCAACAGCAGAAATTGCAGTAATGGGTGCATCTGGAGCTGTGGAAGTTTTGCATGGCAGAAAACTCAAAGGCATTACAGATCCTGAAGAAAAAGCAAAATTTATTGCAGAACACGAAGAAGAATACAAAGAAATGTTCGCCAATCCATATCAAGCTGCTTCTTTGGGTTATATTGACGATGTAATAGAACCACGCAATACCCGTTTCCGCATTATCAGGGCTTTACAATCTCTGGCAACGAAAAAGGATTATATGCCGGCTAAAAAACATACCAATATTCCGTTATAAATAAGAGCCGATATGAAAAAAACAATTTATTCTTTTTCAGGAGGAATCATCTTGATGCTTTTTCTATTGACAGGAAAAGTATATGCTCAAAGTGTTTCCGACCTGCGATTTAATGAAGTTTTGGTTTTGAATGATTCTCTTAATATAGATGATTTTGGAGAAAACAGTTCATGGATTGAAATTTTTAATACCGGTTACAACACCGTGGATATTGGGGGTTGCTACCTCACCGACGATTTGAACGTTCCAACGAAATACTGGATTCCTTCAGGTGACCCGGCAACAAAAATTCCATCAAGGTGTCATATTTTATTCTGGGCCGACAACAAACCTACACGAGGAATCCAGCATATTAATTTTCAGCTGAAAGGAGCAAAAACAATTGCTCTTTACGATCCCAGTGGAAATACATTACTCGACAAACTTGAAATTCCACAGCCTCAAAAATCAAATATGTCGTATGGTTTGGATGAACTTTTGGATGAAAATGGAAACGAAACAAATAATTGGGTATATCTTGAAAAAATTACTCCCGGTTCCACCAATGATCATTCAAGAAAAGCATCAGCCGGCGAAAGATTTGTAGAATATGACCCCAGCGGTCTGGGAATGACTCTAACAGCCATGTCTGTTGTATTTGCCGCACTGGCGCTAATATATCTGATTTTTAGATCCACCGGAAAATATTTCCAAAGAGTGGCTTCGAAAGCATCGAAAGCTAAAGCTATCGATAATCAAAAAGACGAGAGCAAATCGGGTGAACTATCAGGCGAGATGAGTGCTGCAATTGCTATGGCTCTTCATTTATATCAATCAGAAATTCATGATGAAGAAAATACAGTATTAACAATCAAGAAAGTTTCACGTACTTATTCTCCATGGAGTTCAAAAATTCATACTTTAAGAAAATATCCACATTAATAAATTTCGAAATGAAAAAATATAAATTTAAAATAAACGGTAACGAATACGATACTGAAATCATCAATATTGAGGACGATTGTGCTGAAATTGAAGTAAATGGTTCTGTTTACAAAGTTGAAGTTGACAAACAAATAAAATCATCGAAAACACCAAAACTGGTTCGGCCAAAAGCAATTCCATCAACCGACAGCCACCCTTCTTTGGCAAAAACGAGTAGTCCTTCAACACCAAAAGGCGCTGGTAATATCAAGTCGCCACTTCCGGGTGTAATTCTCGATATTTTCGTTCGCGAGGGAGACAAAGTATCAATGGGACAAAAACTGTTGATGCTTGAAGCGATGAAAATGGAAAATAACATTGAAGCGGACAAAGCGGGTGTTGTAATTTCCATTAACAAAAGCAAAGGAGATGCTGTAATGGAAGGTGATATTTTAATTGTAATAGGAGAATAAAGATGGGTGACTTTATCAGTTTTATAGGAAATAATATTCAGCAATTTTTGCATTTCACCGCATTCGCAAACCTTACGGGCGGGCACTTAATTATGATTGCAATTGGGCTGATTTTTATCTATCTGGCCATTGCCAAAGAGTTTGAACCGATGCTACTGATTCCAATTGGTTTTGGAATTCTGATTGGAAATATTGCTTTTGTACCAGGTTATAAAATCGGTGTATACGAAGCGGGAAGTGTTATGAATTACCTCTATTTTGGAGTTCTGCAGGGAATTTATCCACCTCTAATTTTCTTAGGTATTGGAGCCATGACCGATTTTTCGGCATTGATTTCAAATCCGAAACTCGTACTAATTGGTGCTGCTGCTCAATTCGGAATATTTGGAGCTTATGCACTCTCTCTTGGATTGGGATATAGCCCAACCGAAGCCGGTGCTATTGCTATTATTGGTGGAGCGGATGGTCCAACAGCCATCTTCTTATCGTCGAAACTTGCACCTGAATTAATGGGGGCAATTGCCATCTCTGCTTATTCATATATGGCGCTGGTACCTGTTATTCAGCCGCCAATTATGAAACTTCTTACATCGAGTAAAGAACGTGTAATTCGCATGAAACCACCGCGTGCTGTTTCCAAAAAAGAGAAAATTATATTTGCCATTGCCGGGATGCTTTTAACCACATTTATTGTGCCCAGTGGTATTCCGCTTTTGGGTATGTTATTCTTTGGGAACCTGTTGAAGGAAAGTGGTGTAACAAAACGTTTGGCCGATACAGCAAAAGGTTCTCTTATTGACATTGTTACTATTTTAATCGGGTTAACCGTAGGAGCTTCTACTCAGGCTACCACATTCCTTACCTTAAAATCGGTGGGTATATTTGGTCTTGGTGCCTTATCATTTGTTATAGCCACTACGGCTGGAGTATTATTTGTTAAAATAATAAACGTTTTCCTTAAACCGGGAAACAAAATTAATCCGTTAATTGGTAACTCGGGTGTTTCTGCTGTACCTGACAGTGCAAGGGTTTCGCAGGTAGTAGGTTTGGAATATGATAAAACAAACCATTTGCTGATGCATGCCATGGGACCAAACGTGGCCGGAGTAATTGGTTCAGCTGTTGCAGCGGGTATTTTATTAAGCTTCCTGATGTAATACTAATATTACTTAAAAGAATATTCAACCACAATAATCAAACCTTCAGGGCCTTCCCTGGAGGTTTTTTTTTAGTAATCTTCAAGCCATCTCTCTTCAGGATCATGCGGAAACGAAACTTCCTTTTTTGAGAATTTCAATACCCGGGGTTGTACCAAACGTTCAAAGTCACCATAACCCATTTTGAACATTTCTGTGTGGGTTCCACTGTTAAACGCAATTAGTTTGCTTTCAGCAAGGGATTCAGCAACATACACTTCCATGTCATAAAGATTTCCAAACGGTGGCATTGCCCCTACTTCACAATCGGGAAAAAAATAACTAAACTCTGCTTCAGTGGCTAAAGTTACCTGTTGTGTTCCAAACAGCTGTTTTAACAGTTTAAAATCAACTTGATAAGATGCGGGTAAAACAGCCATTGCCATTTTTCCTTCCACCTTAATAATTACTGTTTTTGCAACTTCCTTACCTGAAACGTGGATTTTCGCAGCAATTTCCTGAGCTGTATACGCACTGGAATGTTTAATTGTAACGTACTTAACATTATTATCGTCAAGAAAAGCTCTCAATTTTTTTATTGGCATTTTGTTTGTTTTTATTGATTACTAACTTGAAAAATATTTAAAACTCAATTTCCCTGTTATATTCAATAATAATTACAGCGGATTTCAAAATAAGGTTTCAATGAATTCTAAAAAAATGTTTTAACAAGGTTTACAGGATTCTTCTTTTCACTGGTGAAGCCCATAACCTATTTTTATGTTACGGGGATATTGAAGGGTAAGAAGTTTTTGTAATGGGTATAACTATTTTGCAATTTTTCGAATCATCCTTTCACTTAAACTTCCGGAATATACAACTATTGAATACTTTAAAACCAAGGGATTTTGGGTTGAAATACCAACAGTAGTATTTCCGGGAAATACTACATTTTGCATACTTTTACTTTTACGTAGAATCCAGGATTGTGGAAAACCCGGATTTTTAGAATTGTCAATAATAACTATTCCTCCTTTGCGGTTATTATCACCAACTGAACCTGAAATATTTATATAACCAACAGATTGAACAGCTTCATTTTGAGGTTCAATTATTCCATCTGCACCAATAAATTTAACATCTTCGGGCAGTTTCATCCGAACAGAAAAACCACTGTATCCTTTCACATCTTCGGATCCACCTATCGAAAGGTTATCTGCCAATGCCAGCAAATTTATTTCAAAATCAATAATTCGGTAACTACCAGTTTGGGGATGAATAGAAATTACTGAATTCTCTTTGAGATACGGTACTTTTTTTCCTTCCTTCACCCACAAATCTGACTCCCATATTACCTCTGTTTTTAAAATTGCTTCTCCGTCTTTTTTTGCAATATATTCAATATCAGTAACTTCCTGTTCAAAATCCTTAATTTCCCAGCCATCGCCAATTCGTTTATCGCCAATCCATATTTGGTGCCATGCCCAAAACACACCCCGGTGATGCAAATGGTCATCAGGAAAATCTTCTGTCAGAATTGTTCCATCGACTCCCCAAAGAGGATGTATATAGTTGCAACGTTCATACTTTCCATCCAATGCTTTTGGATCCTGCTGATAAAATAAAACGCTTTCCCCACCTTCAGTAAACAAAAACCCACCATTTTGTTTTTGCATTTTTACCTGCGAAAAGCAAGTTATTCCTATGGTCATAAAAAGAAATAATCCAGCATATTTTATCATTGGTCTTAAGTTTTAGCAATTTAGTTAATATTGAAAATTATATCCAAAAATAGTATTTTTCAAGCAATTTAATACTCAAACCCAAGTTACTCATTTCTTACAAATGCTAATTTTCCATTTATAATTATATGTTTTTGGATATATATGCACCTGTCACTCCAATCAATTTTGTAAATTTGGATTTGTTCAGAAGCATGAAAATTAATCGATGAAACAAAAATTTCTGTTACTCATAGTATTTTTAATTGCAGGTTTTTTGCAAATCAAGGCGCAATCTGTCGGGCTGGTATTGAGTGGTGGCGGTGCAAAAGGAATGGCACATATTGGTGTTATCAGGGTACTTGAGGAGAATAATATACCCATAGATTATATTGCAGGAACCTCAATTGGAGCTATAGTTGGAGGGTTATATGCTGCCGGGTATTCTCCCGATGAAATGGAAAAGCTTTTCAAGTCGGAAAATTTTTATTTTTGGTCAACCGGTAAAATTCAAAAAGATTACCGCTATTATTTTAAAATGCCTGAAGAAAATCCGTCGTGGATAAATATCCGGGTTGAAAAAAAGGACGATAAAGTTAAACTTATACCTAAAACTTACTTAATCCCTGAAGAGCAAATGGACTTTGCATTTATGGAATTACTTACAACAACAAATGAAGCCTGCAAAAATAATTTTGACAGTTTAATGATTCCTTTTTTTTGTGTTGCCACGGATGTAAACAAAAGCAAACCTGCGATATTGAGAACCGGTGATTTGGGTGCCGCAATCAGGGCTTCAATGACTGTACCATTTTATTTCAAACCCATTGAGATTGATGGAAAACTGATGTTTGACGGTGGAATTGTCAACAATTTTCCGCATGATATTATGACTGAACTTTTTAAGCCAGACATTATCATCGGGCACAAAGTTGCCAGTGATATGAAAATTGCAGAAGCAGGTGATGTTATGGCACAAATTTCGAACATTGTAATGAGGCCCACCGACTTTACTATTGCCAAAAAAGATGGGATCGTGCTCGAAACGCAGTTCGAAAATATTGGGCTGCTTGATTTTAACAAAATTGATTTGGCTGTTGCCGCAGGTACAAAAACTGCAAATGCATCTCTTGACAGTATCAGACATCTTGTAAAAAGAAGGGTCACAAAAGAAATTGTTGATAGTAAACGACAACAATTTAATTCGAAAAAGCATGAACTTTATTTCCAGAATATTCAGGTTGAAGGCGTTAGTGATCCGATGCAGCGCAAATACCTTATACAATCCATAAAAGGTAATTATGATGTACTTAGCCTGTCTTCATTTAAAAAGGAATATTTTAAATTAATTGCCGACGAACACATTAAATCAATAGTTCCATTATCAAGGTATAATAAGGAAACAGGTTATTTTGATTTACACCTGAAAGTGGAACCTCAAAAGAAAATAGAAGTAACGGCGGGTGGGAATATATCAACCAAGCCAATCAACCAGGGATTTGCAAGTATAAATTACCGCACCTACAACAGCAGGGCATATGCGTTAACTTCGAACATCTACTTTGGAAGGTTTTACAGTTCGTTTAAACTAGGCGCACGTATCGACTATCCCACAAGTCTTCCATTCTATCTTGAGGGATACACAACTTTTAACCGATGGGATTATTTCTCCTCCAGTTCAGAACTTTTTTTTGAAGATGTGCGTCCGCCATATATTATACAAAACGAAAATAATACCCGCATTGAAGCAGGAATACCCGCTGGCTTACACAGCAAGCTTTATGGTGGAATTGCCTTTTCAAATAGTACTGACCAATATTACCAAACCGATATTTATAATAAAGCCGATGAACCCGACGAAACAACATTCAACACGTTTTCTACGATAGTGGGCATGGAAAACAATTCTTTAAATTACAAGCAATATCCGTCAGAGGGAGTGTACCGTTACCTTACTCTGAAATATATTACAGGCAAGGAAACTATTATCCCCGGAACAACTTCCTCCAGCGACAACTACACCAGATTTTTCGATCACAACTATTTTTTAGTTCAGGCACATGCAACCCGTTTTTTTCATTTTGGAAATAAATTTGTTTTAGGGTTAAAAGGAGAAGCGGTTCTTAGTAACAAAGATTTATTCAGTAATTATCGTTCCACTAAACTAAATGCTCCCGGGTTTTATCCCACACCACACAGCAAAACACTTTTTATCGATAATTTTCACTCCAATAATTATTTTGCAGCCGGTGTAAATACGATCTTTAACCTAAGTACAAACCTTAGTTTTAGGTTGGAAGGTTATACTTTCGTACCATTTAATGAAGAACTTCAGGAATCCACAGAATTAATTCCATCCACAAAACTTATTGACAATTATTATTTACAGGGAATGGCAGCTGCTGTTTACCAAACAGGAATCGGACCGGTAAGTATTTCACTCAATTATTACGAAAAGCAGGATACAAAATTGTATTTCCTGCTCAGTTTTGGTTATATCATGTTCAATAAGAGAGGGTTTTAGGAGATACGGTCGCAGGTTCAACGTTCAAGTTGAAAGTTGAATGGAAGATAAAATATGTTGCTTTATACCGACTACAGTGTTTCTACTATTTCTTACTGTAACATTTAATCCAGTCTATTTCAAAACCTGCCGGAATTTGTTGCGAAGGAACGTCATCAACCACAATACTTGAGGCATTTAGACATAATTTGCCGTTCAGTTCCGTACTTTGAAGAGTTATAACTTCCGTACCGTTTATTTCCCAGGTTAAGCTATTTCCACTTTTTTTGATCGTAAAAATATACCATTTCCCCTTTTTAAGATTTTCAATATCAATTCCGGTAACATTTGCCTTGCCAGCACTTGTAAGTGTTAAAATTCCAAGGCGATTTTTAGCCCCCATCTCCAGCAAATTTAAACGAGGCATGTCTTTTTCTCCCGCCAGGTAAAACGAACTAACAATTTGTCTGACAGGTTCAAATTTTATCTTCGCCTCAATAATTCCATCTTCCATCCAAAAACTTCCCCATGACGAAATAATACCCGAAGTATAGTCCATTTCCACAGGAATAAAACCTGCCGGCATTTGCCAAACTTTACCCTTGGCTTTTTCCCTTCTTACTTCAATGCGCAATTTACCATCAAGTTTAAGGTTTTTACTTTCGGTAAAAATATAGTTATCGCCAGCCAGCGAATAATTATCGCCGAGCATTTTACCGGCCAAATAACTTTTTGTTGCCCATTTTTCGTTATTTAGTTTTGGCTGAAGAAAGTCGTCTTCGAAAACAATTTGCCAATTATTAAAAAAACTAAAGACATCTGTCCCTTTATTCTTGAAGTATTTGACTAAATGAGGCAGTTTCTTCATGCTCAAAAATTCCTGTTGCCTCGCAAATTCTTCAGTTTTTTCCCACTTCTTTTTATCTTCCAGATATGTTTTTTGATCTTTAAATTCTTTTGAAGTAGTTAATGTTTCAAGTTCTGAATATCGCTTTAAATCAAACGAATCAACAACATCAAGATAGTTTTTATAAAG
>JBFHJA010000053.1:0-14236 GCA_041596165.1 Draconibacterium sp.
TAGTTCTGGTAAACTGCATTATTTACAATTCCCTGAATATCGCACTCATAATCGCGGACCTGCATTTCAAGTTGAAAATCGAAATCTTGCATAACATAATTTAATTTGAAGAAAAAACGAGTTTTGGATATGACCCAAAAGTTTTCGAGAGAAACCTGTGGAAACCATGAAACCCTTTGACAGGTGAGGCAAACATCATGATACATTTATTATAAATTAATCCAATACCAGCTTCCCCGATGCTTTTTATGGCCTCAGGAGTATCTGATTTTTGCTGAATCCATATCATTTTTATCCCTTTTAAAATCGCTGCCTCCGCCACGGAATCGGTTTCTTCTTTAGAAGTAAGAATTAAAAGATGTTCAACATCAGCAGGAAGTTCTTCCACCGATTTATAACATTTTATTCCTTGAATTTCTTCGGCATTTGGATTAATTGGATACAGAATAAAACCTTTGTCCCGTAACTCGTGGAAAACTACTCCGCCAAATTTTTTACTGTTTCTCGACGCTCCGGCAATTGCCATTTTTCGTGGTTCGAGGAATTTCTGGATTTCGTTTAAAGTTACCATAGCTGATTAATTTTAGTTGTCGTTGTTGTCAGAATTCTCAGGTTAGCATTGCTGTTATCAAGTTTTAACAAAGATAAGAACGACAACAAAAAAAAACAATTACAACAACGATTGTTATGACAACTATTTTATTTCACCATAAAATCGAGTAGTTTTTTATCTTCCAAAAATCCTTCCAGATGGTCACCGATTTTAATTGGGCCAACACCTGCGGGAGTTCCGGTGTAAATTAAATCGCCAATTTTAAGTGTTACATATTTAGAAACATGTGAAATAATATCCTCAAAACTAAAAATCATCAAATTTGAATTTCCATTTTGAACAATTTCATCATTGATTTTCAGATTAAACGAAATATTTTGGGGATCAGGGAAATTGGCTTTATCAATAAATTCTCCACCAATAACAGCCGCCTGATCAAATGCTTTCGCTTTTTCCCAAGGCAAGCCTTTTTCCTTCAATTTGTTTTGTACATCCCGCGCTGTAAAATCGATTCCCAAACCTATTTCATCGAAATATCTGTGGGCAAACCGTTTTTCAATGTTTTTACCCAAGCGGTTTATTTTAATAACCAGTTCGATTTCATGATGAACGTCATTTGTCCAATTAGGGATATAAAACGGATCATTGTTTCGCAACAACGATGAATCGGGTTTCATAAAGAACACTGGTTCATCCGGAACTTCATTGTTCAGCTCACGGGCGTGGGCAACGTAATTGCGGCCAATACAAATTATCTTCATACAATTTATTTTCAAACAAAAATACAATTCCTATTTCGCTATTTAAAATAAGCCCCTCGATAAAAATTAAAAAAATTCACCGGATAATTTAGAATCACCCGGTGAAGATTATGAGAGGAAATCCATAAAACGAATTTATTCTCGGAACTGAAAACAGCCAGAAATATATTACTTTTTAACTCTTAAAAACAGGTTAATTCCAAGGGGTTCCTGAATTACATCAATTTTCGATTCTTCTATTCCGGCCTGGACAGCAAAACCTTTTAATTCATCAGCTGAACGGTGATAGAGAAACCAATCGCCCAGAATTTCCATGTTTCGTCGCGAAGGATTTTCAATATTGAAATTGCCAATTATCATCTCCCCACCTTCATTCAGATATTCGTAATATTTTTTCAGCAAATAAACAAAATGTTTGCCTTTGAAATAATCGAATAAACCGGCGCTCCATATCAAATCAAAACTTTTTGTGGGTGTAAACCTTATTACGTTCGCATTATGGAAGGTCATTCTATCCAAATACTTTCTGTTTTTGTTTTTGGCATAGGCAATTGCTCTTTTATCGAGGTCGAGCATTTCGAAAACCAAAGGACTATCCGGATTCCTTTCAAAAAACTCAAAAGTTTCGGTAACCGGGCCACTTCCAAGAATCATAACATCCTGGCGCAAACCCAACGCTTTCTCGTTCAATTTCTCAAAAATATCGATTGCCAAAGTCTTTCGGTTTACCACTGCAGTAACCGCTCCAGAAGCGTGAATGAAGTGATCCCATTTTCGGCATTTTTCATCTGGATTTACATAGCCCTGATAAAACTTTTCGATAATAAAAAAATCGCCACTGTAACCAAAAGGCTTTGTATATGAAAACCCAAAAAGTGTTCCGGGATGCAGAATAGAAGCAACTTTTTCCCGAAAACTTGCGATATCTTCGTCCTTTACCTGATCAACAAATCCGTAAAATTCATCATAGTCTTCTTCGTCCGGACCATTCTTTGCTAAAATATCATTAATATAACTATCAACATCAAATGAGTCCATTTCTGAGGTTAAAATCACATTTGAAGGTTGTATATTATTCATCGTCAACTATTTCACCGAGTTCACTGTTAATTGTTCCAACCAACTCCTTATATTCTTTATCCACTGAAATAACACTCATTTTATCTGCAATAATCACTTCCGGGTATTTAACAGCAAAAACTTTTGAAGTATTAATAACAAAATATTTGCTTATCTGGATAAAACTTTTTTTAGGGAATAATTCGATGAGTTCATCAAATGTTTTACTCGTAACAACTTCATCATAAGCCAAATGAACTATTGTTTGATCTTCATTCTTTTCAATAAAATAAACTTCATCAATGTTTATTTTTTCGAGGCCTTGTGTGCCATGAACAATAATCTGGTTTTTCGCATGATCTTTTAAATCGAAGAATGTATTAAACTGTTCACTCTCCATTTTAAGTTTTAAATCATTACCAAACTTAAATATAGCAATTTCAATATTTGTTTGTAAGTCCTTATCGGTAAATGGTTTAATAATATAACCGTACGGAAGTGCCACTTTTGCTTTATTCACTGTGTCGATATCCGCATTTGCAGTTAAGTAAATTATTGGCACATCATGTTTTTGATTGATGGTTTTGGCAGCTTCAATACCTGTCATTTCACCCTTCAAATTAATGTCCATCAGGACTAAGTCGGGTAATTCTTTTTCCACTGCCTCAATGGCTTTTAACCCAGTATCAACTGCCTTTAGAACGGTATACCCAAGGCTTTCGAGGCTTTCCTGGATATCGGTTGCAACGAGAATCTCGTCTTCAACAATTAAAATTTTGTACTTCTGGTTCATCTTCTGGTTTTTTAAAAAAGGTGATTTTATTTTTTTTCTTGTCTATTTTAATGTTACATCAAAAGTTATTTGAAATTTTGTTCCATTTGAAAAATCATTTTGTATTTCGCCATCAATTTGCTGAACTAATTTGTGCAATATTTTCATGCCTAATGATTTAGTTTTAAGAACATTAACACTTGGAGGTATACCAATTCCATTATCCGAAACAGTTAACTCGTATCCATTGTCCCTGATATTTGTAAAGAGGATGCTAATAATCCCATTCGGTTTATTTACAAAAGCGTATTTAAAAGAATTTGAAATTAGTTCATTGATTATTAAACCACACGGAATTGCAATATCCATAGGAAGGTATGCATCTTCCATCTGATAGTCAAAACGGACACTTGCCTGTTGATTTGCGTATGTTCGGGCAATATTTCCACACAAACTTTTAACATACGAAGAAAACATGATATTTGCCAGGCTTTTATGGTTGTATAGATTTTCATGAATCAGCGCCATCGAATGAATTCTGTTCTGGCTCTCCTGAAGGATATCTTTCAATTTTGGATCGTCGATATTACGGCTTTGCATGCTTAATATGCTTGAAATAATTTGCATATTATTTTTTACACGGTGGTGCACTTCGCGAAGTAAAACATCTTTTTCTTCCAAAGATTTTTTCAAATATTCTTCTGCTTCCTGCCGTTTTTTCTCTTTTCTTTCCAGCTCCCACTTCATGAGTGTGATTCCGGCAAATTCATCGATTAACGACAAGAGTTTTTTTGCTTCAACAGGTTTCATTAAATAGCCGTCAATACCAAGATGAATTGACTCGACAAAACTATCTTTTTCGCTGTATGCCGACATTACAACGAATTTTGCTTCTGGTGCAATTTTTTTAATCTCTTTAACCATTTCCAATCCATTCATTACCGGCATCATCATATCGGTAATAACCAAATCGGGTTTATGCTTTTGGTACAATTCCAACCCATGAGAACCGTTTTCAGCAATGTATAAATGGTTCACATGCTTTTCAAGTATTCGACGGTAGAGTTGTCGGATTGTATCGTTATCGTCAACAAAAAGTACTGAAATGTTATAACGTTGGCCAGGATTTTCTTCTCTTCTCATTTATTTGATTTTTTTTTCAAGTTGGTATTGTATGATATTTAACAACTTGGCACTATCAATAGGTTTAAAAATAGTATCATCGCACCCTGAGTTCTTTATTTCTTCGAATGCTTCTCCCATAACACTAGCAGTTTGAATAACAATTGGGATATGTGGTGCAAATTCCTTTATAATTCTGGATGCCTCAATTCCATCGATTATTGGCATTCTTATATCCATTAATATTAAATCTACAGCTAGTGATTTCTTAACGTAATCGATTACATCCCGACCATTTTCGAACCAGACAATATTTGTTTCTGTTTTTCTCAGAATAGTTTTCAATAACACGAAATTAAGTCTTGTATCGTCGACAATTACAATTGTTTTATCTTTCCAGTTTAATTCCACTTGGGTAAGTTTTTAATTTTCAAAGTTAAAAATATCAGGTAATTCAATAGTGAATTCTGACCCAACGCCTAATTCACTTTTCACATAGATATTTCCACCCATCAGGTTTAAATATGTTTTTGTGATAGCCAATCCCAAACCGGTACTGTTTCTTCCGGAGGTTCTGCTTACTGATA
The DNA here is from genome assembly GCA_041596165.1 of Draconibacterium sp. Lineage (GTDB taxonomy): Bacteria > Bacteroidota > Bacteroidia > Bacteroidales > Prolixibacteraceae > Draconibacterium. The sequence continues at coordinate 4,855 of JBFHJA010000053.1, forward strand.
CCTGCATAAAACGATCAAATATTGATTCCTGCAATTCCTCCTTGATTCCAATACCTGTATCCCTGACTGTAAATTCAAGTATGCCATTATTGACAGTATAGAAGAAAATTATACTTCCCTGATCAGTATATTTACACGCATTATTTACAACATTTATCATTATCTGTTTCAATCTCATTCTATCAGTAAAAATCATACATTCATCATCGGGCAAGCCATCAACATAACTAAATTTAATTTTCTTGGTTACGATATTTGCGTCAACACTGAACATTTCGTAGATTTCTTTGGTAAGTCGGTTCAGTTCAAATTTGCTTTTCTCTATTTGTAAAATACCGGCTTCAATTTTTGATAAATCAATAATGTCGTTTATAAGGTTTAATAAATGCTCTCCACTATTTATAATGGCATCAACAAATTCATTAAATTCTTCTTCACTTTCGGCTTCGCGCAAAATACCTGCGAAACCAAGAATGCCATTCATTGGAGTCCGGATTTCATGACTCATGTTTGCAAGAAATGCTGACTTTAGCTTATCTGATTCTTCTGCTTTTTCTTTCGCTGCTATTAATTCTGTTTCAACCCTGGCCCGTCTTTTAACTTCTTCTTTTAGCTCTTTATTCCTGAAATTTAAAAGTTTTGTTCTTTCTTCAACTTTTCCCTCTAAATTTTTATTTGCCTGTTCTATTAATTCATTCTTTTTGGCGATTTGCAAGTAGAGGTTGAAATTTTGGCGGTTATATATTTCAGTGCGATAAGCGGCCAACATTCCTATTAAATTCGCACCAATAAAAAAGAAACTATTTGAGAGGGCAATATTTATATCGATTTCCCAGATTAAAGCTGCTGCAATATAAATTAGAATTACCATCCAACTAGCTACTGAAACGGCAAAAAAACGCAGCTTAATAAGCACAAAACCAGCAAGAAAAACTAATATTAATCCACTGCTGTATACCACTACATTGGGCATCATAATCAACATAATAATTATCCCGACTGCACCGATAAAGAATGAAATAAAAATTAAGGATTGCCAATACTGCTTAAAATGTTTTGTATATGATAAGAGGAAAACAGTCAATAAAACCACAACAACCAATAACCTGATGATAATAAAAAAATCAAAAAAGTCTTTAGCAACTACGCTGTCAAGGTATCCAAAAAATGCATAAAGAAGTAATAATATCAGATATGCTACTCTTGTAGTTTTGTATGATTCATTGAAAAAATGTTCCCGATAATGAATTTCTCTTTCATCGGGAAAATTAAGCGTAATTCGATCTAATTTATCTGTAAATTCCATCCTTAACATCATTCAAAAAGTCCATTACCAAAAACAAACTTTAACTTTTCAGTGCCGCCCCTTTACTATTAATTATTACAAGGATACGTTTTATTTGTATCCGGTTTTATGATTAGAGTACGTCAAAGATAGAAAAAATGACTTATCGTAAACATATTTGCATTTAATGCTTTAAATAATTCATGAACAACAATAAGTTAATATTATTTACCTGTCATTCTTAACCTGATTCGGGTAAGAACTTTTTTTGTATAAAGCGGGAATTCACTGTCAAGCATCCATCCAAAATAACCGGGCTGTTCCTTTAATACTTTTTCTACCGGAATGCCTTTGTTTTTTCCAAAATTAAATACTTCAATACCATTTTCGTCATAAATTATTCTTCCCACAAAATCTACATTTTGGTCATATGATGAAAATTCGCTCAATTTTTCTACGTCATTAACTATGGGTAATGTTTTAATGCCTTTTGCATCTTCGTATTCCGCCCCTTCATACATATCCAACTGGGCTTTTAAAACCTCGTAAGTGGCTTTTGTGTCAGCCATTGCACTGTGCGCATCCACCAACTCTTTATTACAATAAAACTTATAGGCAGCCGCCAAAGTACGTTTTTCCATTTTATGAAATATGGCCTGTACATCAATAAATTTGTGCTTTTTAAAATCAATATCCACATCAGCACGTAAAAATTCTTCGGCAAGCAAGGGTATATCAAACCGGTTCGAGTTGAATCCGCATAAATCACAACCTTCAATAAATTTTGCCAGAGTTTTTGCAACTTCCTTAAATGTTGGTTTATCCTTTACATCCTCATCGGTAATACCATGAATTAGAGAAACTTCAGGAGGAATTGGCATCTCTGGGTTTATCAGCATTAATTTTTCCTCTTCACTACCATCGACATTTATTTTTAATAAAGCAATTTCAACAATGCGATCAGTAACGATATTCATTCCTGTAGTCTCTAAATCGAGAACTACCACCGGATTCTTCAATTTTAATAACATAGTTTATATTTAAACGAAAAGGTATCCTGAAACCATTTCTATCATTTGGTTTCAAAGATACCTTTTCATAATTTCTGATAAAAATATTATGCGTTAATCATCATAGGCATTAACAGCATTAACATATCTTCTGACTCATCTCCGCTATCAGCCGGCAATAACAAACCTGCGCGTGTTGGATCACTCATTTCAACCTGAACGTCGCTGGTTGATATATTTGTAAGAATCTCCTGTAGAAAAGTTGATTTAAACCCGATTTCCATTTCATCGCCTTCATACTCGCATGCAAGGCGTTCAACTGCAGAAATTGAAAAATCGATATCCTGCGCTGAAACTACCAGCTGGTTATCGTTTATATTCAACTTAATCAAATTGCTGGCCTGGTTTGAAAAAACAGAAACCCTTTTTACTGTGTTGAAAAAGTTTAACCTGTCGATTACCATTACATTTGGATTTTTTGTTGGAATAACCGAGTTGTAACTTGGGTAATTCCCTTCCACCAAACGGCAAATTAATTTATAACTGCTTAAAGTAAAATGTGCATTTTTATCATCAAACTCAATTTTCACATCAAATTCTTCTTTCGGAAGCAGGTTCTTCAACAATCCTGCGGGTTTTTTCGGAAGAATAAATGAAGATTCGAATTCAGCTTTTGCATCGGTTCGACGGTACCGTACAAGTTTGTGGGCATCCGATGCAACAAAACTCATATAATCGGGCGTAAGTTCAATGTAAATCCCATTCATTACTGGTCTGAGTTCGTCGTCAGCTGTAGCAAATAAGGTTTTTTCAATCCCCTTTTTCAATGCAACATGGTTTATGTTTAATGTCGAAGTTGATTCTTCGTTCAAACCTGGTAATTCAGGAAAATCTTCCGCATTTTGACCTGTGATACTGTATTTTCCATTGTCAGAAAATATTTCAACAGTGTATGAACCGCCATCAATCTGGAATGTCAGAGGTTGTTCGGGGAATTCTTTTAATGTGTCGATAAACAGCTTTGCCGGAACTGCAATAGATCCTTCACCTTCAATATTGTCCAGTTCGAGACTAGTAATTAAGGTTGATTCCAAATCTGAAGCAGTTATTGTTAAAGCCGATTCAGTGAGCTGAAATAAAAAATTATCCAGGATTGGCATCGTACTTTTACTGCTGATAACTCTGCTCAACGCTGCCAAATGGCTTAACAATTCGGTACTTGATACAACAAATTTCATATTATTTATTTTTATGTTTTTTTAATTTTTAAAATTAGGCTAAACTCCTATTTTTCAATACAAGAACACGAATATACAAACTTTAATTATATAACGGCATACTGAAAAGTTTGATTTTTTCAGCCAGTTATCAACGGGAATAACGATATCTGCGAATGATATTGTAACCCACACCAAACAACAAAACTACCACCAAAGGAGCAAGCACATTTATTAACTGCCAAAAACTTTTTTCTTCGCGTAACTTTACTTTATCAAGTAACCTTAATTGTACTGTACGGTTGCGTAATTGCATAATTCCGGTTTCATCGTTCAAATAAGAAACTGTATTTAATAAAAACTCTTTGTTCCCAAATGTTTGTTTGGAAACCCTGTCATAACCGAGTTCCTGAATTTGGGGTGGCTGCTGTGCATAATTTACTTTGTTAGCAACCAAACCAGCATCAGCTATAAATACCATTTTTGTAGGCTTGCTGATTGTTTGAAAATCAACATTAGCAATTCCAAAGTTTTCAATCATCCGGTTTTGAAAAACAGATGTAAATTCTCCTTCAACCAATATTCCAACAGGAATAAATGATTGTGTGAACAATTCCCGGGCAGGTGGATTCTTAATATTTTCCAAACTAACTTGCGAGGGCGATTTTACACGCCGTGCATAAGGAGAGGTTGTTAATATGATTGATTTTTTAAGATTATTATCCTCGGAAACTGTATCCACAGAAGAAACAAATTCGGTGTAAATCCGGTTGAGGTTTCTGCTTAAAGGATGATTATCAGCCGGAATCAGCAGTGGAGAATAATACCATGGAAATAAATTCCATTGTGCCGTACTAGCAGCGGGTGCAGTATTAACCAATAGTTGGGCGCAATCTACATCCTGTAAAAGTTCGTAATTGAGCCGAACACCATATTTAAAAAGCTGATCACCAAGGTTTAAATCACGCGGAAATGCAAAAGTTTGATAACCGTTCGATAAACTATCCAAACTTACCTGTACCGGATCGATGAGCCAGACAACTTTTCCACCGCGCATTGCAAACTGGTCGATAACAAATTTATCTTTTTCTGAAAATGGCTCTTTTGGGCCAGCCACTATTAAAATATCGATTTCAGGATTATTAGATTCCAATGCCTGAACAGAAATCCGCTTTACTTCAAAATCACCCCGCAATGAATTTGAAATATCCAAAACTTCATATTGATTAAATTCGCCATGACCTTCAAGAAAAGCAACAGTTGATTTTTTCTCACGCTCCAACTTCTGAAATGCGTTTATCAACTCAAATTCAACGCTTTCAATTGAATGATTAAAATTTACCTCATAAGAAAAATCGGGATTATTTTTCAGAAAATTTACTGCAAATTCTTTTTGACCAGAACTAACTATCGCACCCGGGAAAATATACCTTGTACTGATTCCACTATCCGTTTTTCGGTTAAAACTAATTGGTTGAATTCCTTTTCTTATTAACTGATCCTGGAATTCTTCTGCCTTTTTTGTGTTATCAAACTTATACGGATCAGTTATTTTCAACCTGATTGGTTTTGGCGAATAGACATTTAAAACAGCAATTTTTTCAAATACTTCCTGCTGAAGCTTTTGTAAACCCGGCTCCAATTCGCCTTCAAGAAAAAGTTCGATTTCGATAATGTTGCTGTTTTGTGATGCGATTTCCTTACTTACATCGGAAAGTGAAAATCTTTTATCAGCAGTTAGATCGGCACGAAAAAGAAAGTTGGTCGAAATAAAAAAAACAGCAAGCAACGAAACAATAAAAACGGCAACATTAATTTTAGTTTTTCGAAGTTTGAGATTCCCTTTCCGCAATAAAACTCCGGTAATATAAAGGAAAAACAGCGCCATTCCGATAAAATAAACCATATCCCGCATATCCACAACTCCCCGCGAAATTGACAAATAATGATTGTTTATGCTGAAATAAGAAAGAATTTGATCGAAAAAATAAGGAACTCCGGAGGAGGCAACAAATTCGAGTCCGAGATAAAAAACAAATGAAATGCCTATCGCTAAAATGAATGAAACAATTTGATTATCAGTTAATGATGAAGCAAAAACGCCAATTGCAACATATATTGCTGCAAGCAGGAAAAGGCCGATAAACGAGCCCCATGTTGCACCAACATCAATACTTCCGACCGGATTTCCGAGCAAGTAAACCGAAAGAAAATAAAGTAAAGTAGGCAGCAAAGAGAACACAACCAATGCCAAACCGGCAAAGAATTTGGACAACACAATCTGCAAATCTGAAATGGGGTGCGTTAATAATGTTTCGATTGTTCCAGTGCGTTTTTCATCGGCAAACAAACGCATGGTTATGGCCGGAACTAAAAAAAGATACAACCATGGTGCGAGTAAAAACAAGCCTTCCAAAGTTGCATATCCATTTTCGGGTATGTTGTAAACTCCCGGAAAAACCCATAAAAATAACCCAGTTACAAGCAAGAAAACAATCACAACAAGATAGCCAATCAGCGATCCTAAAAATATTTTTATCTCTTTTTTGAATAAACTATACATGGCGGAAATTCAGAGTTTAAAGTTCAAAGTTCCGGGTTGCGTATTCTTCAAAGTCCCCATTAGAGCTTGTCCCGATTTTTCGGGAGGATTTAGAGGTAATTGACCATTCGAATAAAACTCTATTTTGCAGGTTGCAGGTTGCATATAAAATTACATTTTTAAAAGTTCAACCATTTTCTGTGCAGCACGTTTTGAACCGCCAGGTGCGCCCATCAGTTCGTTTAAACGTTTGTAATCAGCAAATATTTTTTCACGATATTTTTCATCAAATAGCAGTTTTTCCATTTCGGCTTTTACATTTTTCAATGTCATTTTCATTTGAATATACTCATTCACAATGATTCTGTTCATGATAATATTTGGCAATGCAACACCCACGGTTTTCAGCACAAAGTTGCGCATTACTATATCAATGGGCCAGCCGCCCTCCATTTTATAAATTACTGTTTGTGGTACGTTAAAAAGTGCAGTTTCAAGTGCTGCGGTTCCCGAAGCCACAAGTGCAGCGTGTGAATTGTTCAATAAATCATAGGTTTGATTAAATATCAATTGAACCGCAGAACCCTCTAAATAATTTTTATACAGTTCAATATCAATGCTATTTACCCCTGCAACCACAAATTGAAATTTGGGGAATAATTTAGAAATCTCCACCATCAAAGGCAAAGTATTTTTGATTTCCTGAACTCTGCTTCCTGCCAAAAGTGCAACAATATCACGATCATCCAAATTATTCTCTTCGATAAAATCTTTTCTAAAAAGTGCTTTTTTTCTATACTCTGAAATAGAATCCAGGAGCGGGTTTCCTACGTAATGAACATCAAAATTATGTTTTTTAAAATATTCAGTTTCAAAAGGGAAGATGGTAAACATCTCATCCACAACCTCTTTGATTTTTTTTACACGACCAGCTTTCCAAGCCCAAACTTTTGGCGAGATGTAGTAAAAAACTTTAATATTATTTTTTTTTGCAAACTCACCAATTCGCAGGTTAAAACCAGGATAGTCAATTAAAATTAAAACATCAGGTTGAAATTCAAGTAAATCGGTTTTGCATAAATTCAAATTCCGGCCAATGGTTTTTAAGTTTAACACAACATTTACAATGCCCATAAAAGCCATTTCACTATAATGCTTAACCAGTTCACCGCCAACATTCTGCATCAAATCACCGCCAAAAAAACGAAATTGAGCATTCTTGTCAGCCAACTTCAATTCTTTCATCAAGTTTGAACCATGTAAATCGCCCGATGCTTCGCCTGCTATTATATAATATTTCATTTTTTGCCGGGTAGAAAATTTTGAGACGCAAGTATTTTAACACGAAGAATTTGTTTCATTTTAAAAAGCTCTTGAGATCAAAATAACAAATGCATATAAAATTGTGGCACCCAAGATTCCACGGGCTGTTTTTTCAAATTTCAGTTTAATGAAACCCATAAACACGGCGCTATTTATAAACACACACAAACTGCCAAGTTTTACAAGTACGTTAAGTTGCTGCAAACTATTGATGTAATCTGAAACTGAGATTTCGTTATTGCCAATGAGGTAAACAACGATAAAAACGAAAACAGGAATTATAAATCCTATTAAAAAACCAATGCCTGCGTTATCAAATCTGTTAGTTTTGCGTCTTTGCATTAAAATTTCCAGTTTTGAATTTGTGACAATGTTTTGTAGCAAGTCATATCAACAGTAACCGGAACCACTGAAGCATAATCATTTTCCAACGCAAAAACATCGGTTTCAGTGGATTCAAGTTCGAAATTTTTGAAATAGCCTGACAACCAGTGATATTCCCTTCCTTGCGGATCAACTCTTTTTTCAAATTCTTCAACCCACTTTCCGTGCGCCTGTCTGCAAATTTTTATTCCTTTGGGTTTTCCTTTCGGAACATTTACATTCAGACAGGTAAAAGGTGGAAGTCCATTTTCAAGTACACTTTGAAAAACTTTGGCTACTATAATTTTTGCTTTTGAGAAATCGGCCTCACTGCTGAAATCGTCGAGTGAAAAACCAATTGATGGCACACCGTGCAAACTACCTTCAATAGCAGCCCCCATTGTTCCACTGTAAATAACGCTAATGGATGAGTTTGTGCCATGATTGATTCCCGAAACCACATAATCAGGTTTTCTTTCGAGTAAACTATTAAAACTGAGTTTTACACTGTCAACAGGAGTTCCGTTGCATTTGTAGGTTGGCACACCATGAATTTTCTCAACAGGCACAGCCCGCAAAGGTTGATCCACCGTAATTGCACTCGATTTTCCCGACATTGAAATTTCAGAGGAAATAACTACGATATCCCCAAAAAATTGCATCACTTCAACCAATTCACGCAATCCACGTGCATGAATTCCGTCATCGTTTGTAACTAATATTAAAGGTTTTTCTGACATATTTTTTTGAATAGTTGACAAAGATAATGAATAATAAATTGTGAGTTGCTGAAGTAGTTGTTTTAGACAACAATCGATTCACTTTTATAAACCGGAAAAAAAATAGAATTTTAAAAACTATTTTTGCAATGAGTTATTTCCTGAATTTAACAAACAAAGAAGTATTATGAATGAGTTAAAAACAACCCGATCAGTTTCATTAAACGCACTTTGTATATTAACATTTATTGGAAGCACAACTTCATTTGTCGCATATTTTCTTGCTTCCTTGTTTTTCGAAAAGGCCTCTTATATCATAATTAAATATTCAAACTGGCATTCAGTTGAAGCTATTTCTCCTCTCTATTTCACTTTATTCATGGCGCTTTCTGCTATTTCGCTGGTTGGTGCAATACGAATGTGGAAACTGCACCGCGATGGTTTTTTTGTTTACACAGCGGCTCAAATTGTACTTATTTTTCTGCCTGTAGTGTGGATTGGATGGAATTCATTTTCTGATACCGGGGCGATTTTTACTGCGGTTTTTGTTGGAGGTTATGCGATGAATTGGAAGTGGCTGAGATAAAAAATCTAAAAAAAATTTGGCTTGTCTGTCCGTGAATCGCATCTGCCTGACAGATTTCCTTACTTGCGACATTTGTTTATTAATTTCCATGTTTTTCACCAGAAATTTACCGTTTAATAACCTAAACCCACCGTTTAATAAATGGTTCTTTTTTAATTCTTTTAGAAAAGGCAAATTTGGATAAATCCATTTCATCAGCATATAAACGCTTTTAGAATATTTTATACCGCCTTTTTTTGCTTGTCAAAATCCTTTTCAAAGGAACGCTTAATTAAATTTGATATTGAGGAAGGATATGAATGTAGATATGATTTAACTCAAGGAACACGGGTTGAGA
>JBFHJA010000054.1:0-14120 GCA_041596165.1 Draconibacterium sp.
AATGAAGCCGGGCTCGCAACAAGCATTGTTCCGCATTCTTCATATTCTGTTTCAAAACAACTTTTCGAAAAAATAAGAAGAAAAGCTTTGTTGGAAAAAAGCATTTTGACCATTCATAACCAGGAAAGCAAAAGCGAAAGTGAGTTCTTTAAAAACGGTACCGGTGATATTGCAAACCATTTGCAAAACAACCTCGGGTTAGATATTTCGCATTGGAAACCTACCGGAAATAGTTCGTTGACTTCGGTGCTTGAATATTTGCCCGAAAAAAACCAATTGCTTTTGGTTCATAATACTTTTACTTCAAAAGAAGATTTGCTTGAATTGAAAAAAATGCGTTCAAGTAACAACACCTTTTTTGTACTTTGCCCAAATTCAAACCTTTTTATCGAAAACCAACTTCCGCCAGTTGTTCTTTTTCGGAATGAGAATATAAACATTTGTATTGGGACTGATAGTTTGGCATCAAACGATGAACTTTCCGTTCTGTCAGAAATGATAACCCTTCAAATGAACTTTCCTGATCTAAAAATCGATGAACTTTTAAACTGGGCATGTTTTAATGGGGCAAAAGCTTTGCAAATTGACGATAATTTTGGGAGTTTTGAGGTGGGTAAAAACCCGGGTATTAATCTGATATCAGGAATTGATTTCAAGAAAATGAGTTTAACTGAAAAAAGTAAAGTGAAACGATTGGTTTGAAATAGTTTCGTATTTAAAGTTTAAAATTTAAAAAGTGGCTACATTTCTTTTTGATAAAATAATTTTTGGCCCTGTGAAAAGCCGAAGATTGGGTGTTTCACTTGGAATCAATTTACTTCCAACTGACATTAAAGTTTGTTCGTTTGACTGTATTTACTGCGAATGTGGACGAAATCCCAAAAAATATGAGAAAAAAGTTGTTTTGCCTCCCCGGAAATTAGTTCAGCAAAAACTGAATGAGAAATTAGAGGAGATGAAAGCTGACAACTTACTGCCCGATGTAATCACTTTTGCCGGAAACGGAGAACCTACAGTTCATCCCGAATTTGCCGGAATTATTGACGATACAATTGAACTTCGGAATCAACTTGCTCCAAAAGCGCGGATTGCCGTTCTTTCAAATGCAACAATGATTCATAAAAAAGACGTATTTCAGGCATTATTGAAAATTGAGGATAACATTCAAAAACTAGATTCAGCTTTTGAAGAAACCATAAAAATACTCGATTGCCCAAATAAAAATTTCAACCTGCAAAAAACGGTAGATCAGCTTGCTTCTTTTGAAGGAAACGTTATCATCCAAACCCTTTTTGTCAGAGGCAATTACAATGGTGAAACTGTTGACAATACCACAGAGATAGAAATTTCGTCGTGGCTTGATTTGCTAAAAAAAATAAAACCTTCGCAAGTTATGATTTACACAATTGCAAGAGACACACCAATTGACACGCTCGAAAAAGTACCTATAAGCGACCTGAATGCTATTGCAGAAAAGCTTAGAAATTCCGGGTTCGAGGTGCAGGTTTCTGGTTAAAAGAGAAGCGAATATTCCGGTTTCGAAATATTCGCTTCTCTTTATATTCAGCTTATTTTAAGATATTTAAAACAAAATATTTTAAAAGAAATCAATAAAATCATAAAGTTGTGCGGTACCACTCCGAACTTTTACCCAGCCAGCGCATACCCATAACAAAACCTTTTAATTTTAGCAAATCATTGCCTTCGGACCAGGCATAACAATCATAGGTTTTCCCTGACTGCGGGTCATAAATTTTACCGTTTTCCCACTCTTTTTCTTTTGTATTAAATACAAAACCTTCTAGAATTTGCAATCCTATTAATGATTGGTTTTGCAGTTTTGCTTCAGGATTTTTATCGTCAACAGGAGGTTTCCCATTCACATATTTTTCAGGAATCATGTACACAATTGTGCCAATATACTTCCCGTCCTTTTTCTCAACTTTTATTTTTGTGGTTTTTTCATCGTTCCACCAAATTCCTGAAATCTTGTCGGCTTCCTGCGCTATTCCGGCAAAACAATATAACCCAAGAAATAAAATAACAATCAGTTTTTTCATAATTACAAGTTTAATCTTTAGCGGATTAAATATATAAATTTTTCAACATGAAAAATCAATGTCGGATTTGACTTCTTCGGTTTCCTGTCTCTCGTCTTTTGTCTTTTATACCGTTTCCCTGAAATATTTTACTGTCCCCACCTTCAGTTCCATTGTTGCATCTTCGTCGCAAACAATAATCCCGCAGGGATGGCTTTGCAAAGCCGACAAAGTCCACATGTGGTTCATTCCCTCTTCCACTACTTTTTGAAGTGCCCGCGCCTTTTTATATCCGTTTACAATAATTACAACTTCCCGTGAATCAAGAACAGTTTGCACTCCAACGGTGAGCGCCTGTTTTGGAACCTGATTGATGTCGTTTTCGAAAAAACGGGAGTTGGCAATAATTGTGTCATAATTCAAATTAACCAACCGGGTGCGCGAATTTAATGACGACCCAGGCACATTAAATGCAATGTGGCCATCAGCACCCATTCCACCGAGGAAAAGCTCGATACCTCCAAAAGATTTTATTTTTTCCTCAAAATCAGCACATTCTTTTGACAAGTCAGCGGCATTTCCATTTAAGATATGGACATTTTTTTTATCGATATCAATGTGGTCAAACAAATTCACGAACATGAAACTATGGTAACTTTCCGGATGATCTACCGGAATCCCCACATACTCATCCATATTAAAAGTGACCACGTTTTTAAATGAAACTTCTCCTTTTTTATTCAACTCGATTAACTTTTTATAAGTTCCGATAGGCGATGATCCAGTCGGCAGGCCCAAAACAAAAGGTTTTTCAGGCGTAGGGTTGAAACTGTTTATTTTCTGAGCAATATACCCGGCTGTCCAGGTACTTAATTCTTCGTAAGTTCTATTTATAACTATTTTCATTTTTATTTTTCAACTTTAAATTAATTCTTGAGTTTAAGACATTCCAATCACCGATTTTTCGAGTTTAAATGCTTCTTCCAGAAACTGCTCAACATTTAAATCCCGGTGAAATACCATTCCATGAGTTGCCCTTAAAAGTGGTGATTCGTTTTGGTAGAAGAAATCTTTCCCCAGCAAAAGTTCAATTTGCTTGTGCTGGTCGTACCAAACACGCTGTGTTAATTCGCTAAATTTACCATCGAGCTGATAGCTTGGAAAAGAGGCATTTACCTGAGTTACATAACATTCTGAAAAAGATTTCCCAAGAGTTGCCAATGAGTTCAGGGAAACCGGCACAATCACCTCAACATCCCAGGGATTGTATTTAAACCATACATTTCGGTAACCAACAATCCGGAGTTTACTTAAATCTTCTTCTTTACTCCATTCTTCAACTGCACGGGCAATTGCCTGCAACACTTTGTAATGTGTATCGGGGCCACTTCCCTGTGGATCCATTGCCAAACTTATTACAGTTGGTTTATATTTTCTGAAATCTTTGAGAATTGGCAACACATCACCTTCATAATCGGGCTGGCCTGTAGTTGATGTTCCCTGATAAAAGCTCAACCGCAAATGGTGTACATTTTTAACCATAATACCGTAATGCGCCCAAACCAGTTCCTCCTCAAACTCCCGAATCATTCCCTTTAGTTTCTGGATTTTTACAGGGTTTTTGCCTCCGTCATAACTGTTGTTCAGTGCTGAAATTATTTCATAAATTACATCCAAAAGTTCATCTTTCGATTTAACATCCCATATTGACACCATTGCCCTAATCCCACGGTGACAAACGCCTCGCCGCTTTTCTTCGTTATTTTGTGCGGCAATATTATCGAGATAATGATAAATATCTTTGTCCCATTTGTATTTATATCCATCGACAAAGAAATCAGGATAGTTTAACATTTCAATTTTTCCGTCGTTCATCAAATCTTTGGTGTCCACAAGTAAGTCATGTAGAAAGCGGTTTGTTACAGCTGTAAATCCTGAAGTTAAAACTGAAAAATGCAGTTCGTTGCTTGCATCGCGTGACTGACGGTTGGTTGACGGCATTATGCCAAGCATAATATCATCATGATGTGGACCAGTGTGATAATAAATCTGGTTCAATTCTTTTTCCATTCCTTTGTGAAGTTTTTTCAGAATAGAGTCAATCACTGACTGCACCGTATTTTGATTCAAATTAGGAATCAGTTTACAATATTTATCTGCTTTTAAATCTTCTAAATCCAACTTTGGGCCGTACTTGGTTATTTTTTTACAAAGATCCATAACCGCCCGTTCAGTTTTCTGATGAGTCCAGGGCCCACTTGTGTAAAAATTATCAATACTGTCATCAAGTGTAACTGCTGCTCCGTCGGTCAAATAAAAACGGCTGTTTTCGAGTTTTTGAAAAGCCGTTGCTGGCGATATTACAGTTGGCTTGCTTTCGAGTGCATTTTTAATTGTATCGGCAATAGCTTCTCCGGCAGCATAAACAATAGCTTTTGTATTATGATTATGACATATCGTTCCAAGTCCGATGGTAATTACCAACCTTTTGCGTGACACTTCAATCCCTCCCAAATCGGCGGCAAGCACAGCCTGGGTTTCGAAGTTGGTTTTTGTTAAGCGAGTCGATGAAAAATGGTCTGTTCCCTGTGTGTTAAAAGCAATGTGCCCGTCGGGTCCAATACCACCCAGAAAAAACCCGATACCACCTTTTTCCCTTATTTTATTCTCATAAGTCGTGCACCAGTTGTCTATCAAAAAAATTGATTCCTGCTGAATTTTTTCATGAACTGTTTTTGCCTCACGAAAACGAAGCGACAAATCAATAGTATAATCCGGGAAGACATCAAGAAAGTGCCTGTTACCGGCAAGTATGATATCTTCCGTTTTTATTACGAGTGCGTTGTCCTCATTCATACCAAAACCGTCAATATAATTGACTTTTACAAAGTTATACAGACTATTGTGCTGCTCAGAATTCATTGGGTAAAACGCCCCCATTTGAACAAAATGAAGATTGCTAAAATCAGGTTTTTGAATACCTTTTAAATTGTACTTTTCAAGTAGCGCTTTACCTTGTTCATTATCCCAATTATCGAGAATAAAATGAGTAAAATGAATAAAATACTGCGCTGACTTCCCATTTGGCAAACTCACTACACCATTTGGATTTTCGTTAACCCACTCGATAAAACTTAATGCTGAAAGAAGTCCAAGCTGAGGAAAACTCTCAACTGTTATGTACGGTGTTTTTGTTGAAATTTTCTTGATTTTTGCTTCTTCAAAGAATGCTTTCTCAACGTTTGTGAAATTTATTTTCATATTTATTTTTTTATAATTGATAATTTTTCCAATGCATAAGCTGCCACACCTACGGTACCGGCCTTTGAACCCAATTCAGAGAACTTTATCTCAGTGTTACTGCTAATATCACGGTTGCAGAAAGTGTTAATTGCCTGCTGAATTGGTGCAAGAATAAACTGGCTGGCCTCGGCAACACGGCCTCCTATAATAATGAGTTCGGGATCAAAAATCTGGATCAGGTAGGCAATTCCTCTTCCAAGCCAATAACCGGCTTCAGTAAAAATAGAAATGGCAAACTGGTCGCCCTGATTTGCGGCCTGAACTACCACTGAAATGTCAATCTTTTCCAAATCATTCTGTACCAATTCCTTTATCAGCGACAAGTTCCCGTTCTGGATCCCTTCTTTTGCCATTCTGGAAATTGCCACAGCTGACACCATTGTTTCCAGGCAGCCTTGTTTACCACAAGTACACAAAACTCCGTTATCAACAATTGGCAAGTGGCCAAATTCACCGGAATAACCTGATTTACCTGAATATAATTTACCATTTACGATAATACCCAATCCCAAACCCCAGTCGGCCTGCAGCAATAATACATTTTTTCTTCCTTTCGCCAGCCCAAAATGTTGCTCAGCAAATGTCCTTACTTTTGAATCGTGATTAAAGTAAACAGGAATACCAAATATTTTACGAAGTTCATCGAACAAATTGTCGGTATTTGGAAAATAGGTTTTATTAATTCCCTGCTTTAAGTTAATCAAACCTGGTAGTTCGATACCTGCAACAAGGATTTTACTAAAGGGAATATTGCTATCAGCAATTACCTTTTCCAGCATTTCATTCACACGATTAAATATGGTTATGTCCGATTGCATTTTAATTGGAAAAAGATGCGGACCACTAATTAATTCATTGTTGCTATTAAAAATAGAAATTATTGTTCTGGCAATGTTAATAGTTATCCCAACTACATAAAATCCATCCTTTATCAGTCCATAAATAATGGGACGTCTTCCCCCGCTGGAATCGCCCCTCCCCAATTCCTCTATTAAACCTTCTTTAATCAACTCAACCAAAAGGCTGTTAATTTTAGGAGTACTTAAATTAATGTTTTTGGACAGTTCCGAATTGGAAAGCGGGCCATTAAAATAAATTGCACGCAAAATTTGTTTTTTGTGGCCAATTTTTTTCGATTCTACCGCGAAACTCTGTGTTTCTGTATTGTTAAATAACTTTTCCATACAATTTATGTGACGAAGATCGAAAAAAAGTAGTTATCAAACAAGGTTCTTTTTAATTTTATTAAAAAGAACCTTCATATTTAAACAATTGTTTATAAAAGATGAGAATTAGTTAACATCAGAATTATTGCATATTAAATAAAATACATGATATTTATGCTTTGATTATACAATCCAAAATTGGCAAATTACTCTTGAATCATGCAAAAAAAAGGCAAGCAAAACAATGAACCACAATTACATACGTATGAAATTACTGATAACCTAGAAATTTCTCCGGGCGTTCATGTGATTTCGTTTGCACGCGATTTTGATTTTTTGCCCGGGCAGGTAGTAAAAATAGCCGTTGACAACAATCATGCTCCCCGTATTTACAGTATTTGCAGTGGTAATTCAGAAAGAGAAATCCGTATTCTTTTCAATATTAAAGATGATGGATTTTTAACTCCAAAACTCGCATCAATGATTCCAGGCGAAAAGATTTTAGTATCAAAACCGTTCGGTAGTTTTTTAGCAACAAAAGAAAAAAGTTGGTGGATTGCCACAGGAACGGGAATTGCTCCTTTTTTCAGTATGGTAAAATCGGGACTTACCACTAAAAAACTAATTCATGGTGTGCGGTATTTAAACCAGTTTTATTTTGAAGACGAATTGGAAGAAGCATTGAATGACAATTATGTTCGCTGTTGTTCAACCGAATCGTCATGCAATACAATTCCCGGTAGGGTAACCGATTATTTGAATGGAATACAAAAATTGCCTGAAGTAAAGTACTTTCTCTGTGGCCAGGCATTGATGGTGGTCGAAGTACGCGACTTGCTTATTAAAAAAGGAATTCAATTTGAAAATATTATGGCCGAAATATATTTTTAGTTCCCGATTGTATTGTATTTCATTCAGTTCAAATTAAATTAATCAATTATTAAAATTAAAAACTAAAAAATCAACATCATGAGAAAATCAGTAATTGCAATTTTTGCGGTAATAGTTTTTGCATTTGCAAATGTTGTGCAGGCGCAATCGGTAGACGAGGTTCTTGAGAAACATTTTAAAACTGTCGGTCAGGAAAAACTTGTTGCCGTTCAATCGTTCTTTATAAAAGCGAATGTTAGCCAAATGCAAATGGAATTGCCAATGGAAATGAGAATAAAGAAACCTGATATGTTTATAATCAATATTGAAATTCAAGGGCAAAAATTGGTACAAGCGTATGATGGGCAAAAAGGTTGGATGATTAATCCAATGATGGGCACAGAACCGCAGGAATTAGCTGGCGTTCAGCTGGATCAGGCCAAAGAACAGGTAAACATGGAAGGGGAACTTTACAACTACAAGAAAAAAGGGAGTACTGCTGAAATGGCTGGCAAAGTAAATGTGGACGGAAAAGAATTGTTCCGCATAATACTTACAGACAAAGAAGGCAATGCCAAAGATTATTTTATAGATGCCAATACATACTTAATATCGAAGGTAAAAGCTAAAATTTCCGCACAAGGACAGACTATTGATGTTGAACAAATCATGAGTGATTACAAAACAATTGACGGCATTACAATAGCTATGAAAGTTGAATCAAAATCGCCAATGGGAACTGCATTTATTACAATGGAAGAAATTAAGTTTAATGAAAAATTTGACGACTCTATTTTTAAACAAGCTGCAAAATAAAACATTTAAAAGTATTGAGATTTGAGAAATCAATACCTGGATTAAACCAATAAAGAAAAAAAATTCAAGGGCGGGATTCCGCTCTTTTTTTGTGTATTTATTAATGGTTCTTCAAATCATTTCTAAATGAAGAACGCACACAACGGAATCCGACATAGGACTTGGTAGTGTCCTGATATTCAAAACTCCGCGTTGAAGTACGTATAAAATATGCCATATCTTTCCAGGATCCGCCTCTGATTACCTTACGTTTCATAACAGGTGGGTCGTCTGTTTTGGCATCATATTGCAATTCCGGATTCATATCATTAATAATTTCATACCCAGCCTCAAAAAAAGCTGTACTTGTCCACTCGGCAACATTTCCGGCCATATCGTATAATCCATAGGGATTGGGATCGAATTCTCCTGTTTTCATGGTTGTTGCACCGCTCGGGCTGTCGGAAACATAATTTCCTCTGTTAGGTTTAAAGTTTGCTACAAAACAGCCCTGTTCGCTTCTTGTATAATAACTTCCCCAGGGATACAGACTATTCTCCAAACCACCCCGGGCAGCTATTTCCCACTCCGATTCTGTGGGTAGTCTGAAATCGTGGGCTGGAGTTTCATTTGACCTTTTATTTGAAATCACTTTCAAATTGGTTCGCCAGTTGCAAAATGCATTTGCCTGTTTCCATGTAACCCCAACAACCGGATAATCATCGAAAGCAACATGTGAAAAATATTTTAGCGTTAGCGGTTCATTGTAAGTGTAAGTAAAATCACGTATCCAGCAAAGTGTATCGGGGTATATTGGGACAGATTCGTGCATTATAAATGAACCGCGGTTTTCAATCGGGTTTAGCACTCCATCACTATTTGCAACAGTCCCATCGTATTTTTGGGTTTCATAATTATAACTATTACTACGTTTTGCAGCTTGTTTATAATCAATCCAGTAGTAATCGTAAATCAATTTTCGTGTATCAACTTCTTTGTAAAAGGAAAAACGTTCGTTTTCCGGAATAAAAATTTCATCCATAGCAGCAATCATATCTGCATCTTTCCAATCAATTTTTTCCTGCCAGTTAATAATTGGGGTTTCAAGTGGTACTTCGTATTGATCTTCGGTTATAACAAAATCAGTATAGGTTTCGCCTAATAATTTTCTGGCGATGGAATCACGAACCCAAAAAACAAACTGGCGATATTCATTATTGGTAATTTCTGTATCATCCATCCAGAAGGATTCAACAGTAACTGTTTTGGTGCTAGTAAATTCATTTATTTCATCATCCGAGGGGCCAATATTAAAAGATCCGCGTTGTATATATGCCATTCCATAAGGACTGGGTTCAAACCATTGCCCTCTTTTATCCGCTGATTTCCCAGGTAAGTAATTGTCAGGTTTTTGGCATGAATTGAAAAGCAAAGCCAAGCTAATACCCAAATATATAATTGCTTTTTTCATCCAAAACTTCCTTTTACATTTCTCATTTTACCCGATGCAGGTACAATTTCAAAAAAAAACCTTATGAAAACATAAGGTTGTATTCATTTTAAACTGCTTAGTATTCCCAAAGATCCTGTTCGTAATTGAATATTTTATCTTCTATACGTTTTGATTCGAGCATCGCATTTTTCCCGGTTAAGTATGCACTTATCCCCCTGTTGTTATAAACGTTTTCCTCTTCAACTATATAACTGTTAAATGACCTTTTGATAAACAGGTCGTCAAAAGATACTTGCTGAGCTGAATTATATGGATTCAAGACAAGGTTGGTTGATAAAAGTGGCCTTGCCTCGGGATAATATATCCAAAACAGTTTTTGGCGCTGAACCTGATCCGGCGCATCACCTGGTCTAACAAATTCACGAATAGGACAAATCCCTACAATTCGCACATTTAATGTTGAATTTTGTTTGTCGAAATACCATTCTTCCTTAATCAGATATTGCTTTATATCATTCGGTCTCATTTCGCCTTGTACGGTTACCATTGTCCGTTCACCGGTATCGAAATCTATTTTTTCTTCTTGTGTTGCCTCGGCACCAAATGAAGTTTTTACCTGATCAAAGGACATGGGAACCTTAAAATCATCATCTAAACTTGCGTCGTATGGTGTTATCTGTCCATTTTCGATACCATCAAGCAACAATGAAATCAGGTTTTTCCTACCTCCGATTTCCGTTGTTGGGTAAAACAATGGGATATTGATTTTCTCCCTTAAATCGATAATCCTCCAGATTTTTTGCGACCAAAATACATCCGCTTCGCGAACCGTTGGTAAAGGCATTGGTTTTTTCTGAATGATATCTGTTCGTTTAAATGCGCCATTAACGATTTGTGCCTGAGAATGTTTTCCTGACAAGGCCAGGACGAAAACAAATACTCCTAAATATGCAACTAATTTTTTCATAATTAATTTACTTTGAATGAAACTGGATCGAGATCGCGGGTACTTCCATCGTCTCCAATTGCTTTTATATTACTTATATAAACTATCGTTCCGGGTTGTACCCTTTTTAATTGTTCTTTTTGTTCCGCAGAAAACCTGTTTGATTTCGACGCTTTCCGATCGATATAACCACCAGCAATGGTTGTTTGTATTTCAAATTCAGTTACCTTATATTTAAAATCGAAATCGAAATCTTCGAGTACAGCCATAACCCCATCTTCTACCTGCAATCTTTCTTTTCTGATATCTCCGCCCGATAAACCGGCGACCTGTGCCACCGGATCAGGTACTTTTTTCACGCGCCAATCAGTAGTCCCAACTAATTTTCGAGTACCATTAATGTTGGCAAAAACACTGACTTTAGTTCGTTTTCCTTGTTCATCAAGATCGGTTGGCCTAATAAGCCACTTATCGCCTGATTTTGTAACTTTTCCGTTTGTCATTTCAACCTGTAAATCCTCTTTTGGAATTCCGCTGGCTATATCAAACGGATTGTCCAAGCCACGGTAAAAAACATTCATCCGGGTTGCCGACATGGTTATCCCAGGTTTTGTCACCTGATATTCTTGTTCAAATTTGTAATCTTTAAAAATACCGTCCGGTGTTTTGTATTTAATTAAACCACTCCATTTAAAAACTCCGGGTTCGTTTGTTGCCACTTTATAAATGGCTTTTCCATCAGCAACATCTGCCTGTTTTCCGTTAATATATATTTCTGGCTGCTGGGTTGTGTCTTCTGCTGCCAAAAAAACCTCTGCTTCATAGGATTCTCCTTGAAAAACTATGTTTGAATTGGCGATAACCCTGGCCCCCAGTTTATTAAATTTAAATGATCCGGCATCAATTTGAGAATAGAGGTAATTCAGCACATTGGACTCTGAATTTTTAACATCAATTTGAATTTTTGAGAGTACTGTAAGAATTGCGGCCATCGGTGTATTTTCGAAATGGAGCGACTCCCAGGTTTTTTTCTCATTTCCCTTTTCTGCATCCCCTTCGGGATCGATTGTTACCAATGCGTTCAAAATTGTTTCCCTAAGCTCAACATCATCGTCATTAAGCAAACCAACTAATTCATTCTTGTAATTACTAATCTTTTCTTTAAGAATCTGTCCGTTTTTTTGCTTAATCATATACTCTGAAGTGCCATTCAAATCATCTTGCTTTGTAACTTTAATGGAATCGCCTTTTAAATTGACGATTATGAAAGATTTTGGTTCGTAAGGATTTTCTTCATCTATTAATTCTCCTCCTGAATACATTACAAGCTTTTCCTTCAAATCTGTTATATAATCATTCAATTCTTTTGTTTTGTTTTTTACTTCGTCAGCCTTTTGCTTCCATTCCTGAACTTTTGCAGGGTTTTCGAGATAAGCCTGTTCGAATGAAGAATAAATCTGTCGGTTCTTCATTTCAACAGCACTCAAAGTATGTATCAAGCTTGAATCAATTAACCTGAATGCTTCAAGAACTTCGGATGCAACATTAAGCGCCAACATTGCTGTTAGCACTATGTACATCATATTTATCATTTTTTGCCTCGGGGTTTCCGGGCAATTTTTTGCACCCATAATTCTATTCTACATTATTTACTTCTTATAACTCATTGCACCCAGCATGTTGCCATAAATGGTGTTCAATGATTCAAGATGTTTGTTTAGTTGTTCAGCGTTTTCCTTATATTTTTTTAATTCCTCAACCGATGAAGCCAGAATACTATTCATGGCCATTAAATCTTTGCTGAAATTTTGGTTAGCTTTAAATTGCTCTTCCGTGCCTTTCAACTGACTTTCAAAACTTGCGTTTAATGCACTCAGATTAGTGTTCAATTTATGGATATTGGTAGAGTACTGTTTTGAACTATCCTTAATACTTTCCATTTCAGACATAACAGAATTACCGGCATTACTATAGTTTTCCGCAAGTTTCTTTGTTGTTTCAGCAATAACAGACGAGAAGTCTTCTCCACTCTTTTGCATTCTTTGAATTGCTTCAATCCCTGATTCTGATATCTTTTTTGCAGATGAAGAATATGATTCAACGAGACTACCAACTGACTTGTCGATTGTAATATTTGCCTTGTTGTTAATTTCTGCAAAGTTATTCATCGACTCAGAAGCTGAGCTTAAGTTTTTTACATATATATCTGTAGCAAGTGTTGCCGATGATATATCACTTATCCCATTCGCAGTGTTGCTTAAATTTGTCAATCCTTTGCCAACTTTATCCAAAAGATCTGGAGTCAATTCGTTACTGCTAAACAAGTCGCCAATACCTTTTTTGCTTTTTTTACCTACTGGCTCAAAATCTTCAAGTTCGTATTCTTCATTCAATTCAGGATAAACTTTTGTCCAGTCAGGTAATTCAAGCGGTGGTTCAAATGCAGATAAAAAGAAAATGAAAGCTTCTGTTATAAGTCCAATGGCCAATAAAGTTCCGGAATATTTTAAATGCTCAAGTTTGAATAATGCACCAATCATAACAATTGCTGCACCCCATCCATACACATAACCCATGAAGGTTTTCCAACGTTTTGTTTTAATCAGCTCTCCTATATTCATATTGTATAATCAAAAAAGGTTTGTAAAATGATTTAAAAATCCTGACCGAAAGTAGATCTGACACAACGGAATCCGATATATGATTTTGTTGTGTCCTGATATTCATAATTCCTTGTTGAAACCTGCACAAAAGATGCAATATCTTTCCATGATCCACCACGAATTACTTTACGTTTCATTACCGGTGGCTCATCGGCCCTTGCGTTATATGTAAAAGTTGGATTTAAATCACCAAAATAATTATATCCAGCTTCATCATATGCCGTTTCTGTCCATTCGGCCACATTTCCCGACATATCATAAATACCATATTCATTGGGGTCGTAACTACCTACTTTCATTGTAGCAATTCCACCATCTTCTACATAATTACCTCGTAAGGGTTTGAAGTTGGCAAGAAAAACCCCTTTATCATCGCGGGTGTAATAGCCACCCCAGGGATACATTGAGAACTCTTTCCCACCACGGGCTGCATATTCCCATTCAACTTCGGTTGGCAATCGGTAGGCCTGTAAAGTCGCTTCCTCCTTTGATGTTAAATAATCGTTTTGAATTTTTGTTCTCCAATTGCAAAATGCGAGTGCTTGTTTCCAGGTAACACCTACAACAGGGTAATCATCAAACCCTGGGTGCCAGAAATAACGGGTGGCCAATGGTTCATTATAGGAATAAGTAAAATCACGTATCCATGCCAAGGTATCAGGATAAACATGAACTTGATCCTGCATGATAAATGAAGAACGGTTTGCTATTGGAACCAGTTCTCCTTCAGCGTTATATACATTACCCTCATATTGTTGGGTTTTAAAATTATAGCTGTTGCTTCTTTGTGCAGCCTGGTGCAAATCAATCCACCAATATTCATAAACAAGTTTCCGCGGATCAACTTCCTTTTTCCCGAAGAATCTTTCGTTTTCAGGAATATAT
>JBFHJA010000055.1:0-14052 GCA_041596165.1 Draconibacterium sp.
TCAAATACATGAATTACCGTTTACAACAAAACAGGATTTGCGCGAAAATTTCCCTTATGGGTTTTTGACCTTGCCAAAAAAGGAGTTGATCAGGCTGCACAGTTCAAGCGGCACAACCGGAAATCCAACTGTTATTTTTCACAATCGTCACGATATAAATTCCTGGGCAAATTTAATGGCGCGTTCCCTATATTGCGCCGGGGTGCGCGATACCGACGTTTTTCAGAATATATGCGGATACGGATTATTTACCGGCGGCCTTGGTTTTCAGTATGGTATTGAAACGCTGGGTTGCCTAAGTATCCCGGCTGGAGCAGGAAACAGCGCGCGTCAAATTAAATTGATGCAAGATTATGGAACTACGGTGGCCCACGCTATACCAAGCTATCTTGGGCGTTTATACGAAGTTTTTGAATCGATGGGCTTAGATCCCAAAAAAGACACAAAATTACGGACTTTAGTAATTGGTGCCGAACCTCATACCGAAGAACAAAGGCACAGGATTGAAGAAATGTTCGGCGTGAAAGCTTTCAATTCATTTGGTTTGTCGGAAATGAATGGTCCCGGAGTAGCTTTCGAATGTGGTTATCAAAATGGGTTGCATATTTGGGAAGATGCTTATTTTGTTGAAATTGTGAACCCTGATACGCTGCAACCAGTTGCTGATGGCGAATATGGCGAGTTGGTAATGACAACCCTTGATCGTCAGGCAATGCCACTTATCCGCTACCGCACCCGCGATATTACCCGCATTATACCGGGAGAATGTGCCTGTGGTAGAACTCATCGTCGAATCGACAGGATTACAGGGCGAAGTGATGACATGTTCATCATAAAAGGTTGTAATGTTTTCCCGATGCAAATAGAAGGCGTGTTGCTTAAAATTCCTGAAGTGGGTTCCGATTACCTGATTTCCCTTGAAAATGTAAAGGGAACAGATGAAATGGTTTTGGAAGTGGAAGTAAAAAAAGAATGGTTTGTTGGCGATTTAAGGAGGTTGGATGGATTAACAAGACAAATTACAGCACAAATCCGCGATGAAGTACTTGTAAAACCTATTGTGAAATTAGTTGAAATGGGTTCAATCCCAAAATCAGATGGGAAAGCGCTTAGAGTGTTGGAGAAAAGAGGGAAATAGAAGATCGCGGACACGATTTCAAACTGCAAAATGTACACTCGGAACTTTAAACTAAAAACAATAAAAAACTAACTTATGGCATACCAGATATCAATTTTTCTTGAAAATAAAATAGGTCATTTTGAGCGTATTACAGCTATTTTAAAAGAAGGCAAAATCAATATCCGTTCAATGACAATCAACGACACAGCAAATGGTTGGGGAATCCTCAATTTGTTGGTCAACAACCCTGAGAAAGCCTATGAATCACTTTCAGAAAAAGGGATTTCTGTGGCTCTGCGAAAAATAATTGCCCTCGAAATGAAGGATGAATCCGGCGGATTGGACGACTTGTTGATGCAAGTTGCAAAGGCTGGTGTGAGTTTTAATAATGCGTATGGAAAAACCATTGAATCTGCAAAAAACGCAGTGCTTATTCTTGACGTGCCTGATTTTGAGGATTCTGTAAAAAAAATACAGGAAGCAGGAATCCAAATTTTAGATGATAACAAAGTATATTAAACCAAAAAACTTAAAATTATGATGGGAATTGACGACCCTGGAATTTACATGGGATATTTGTTGGCTGTTTTAAGCCTGTTGGCTTGTGTCGTTTATGGAATTTTGAACTGGAACAAAGGTGAAGAAACTGACATAGAAGAGATTGAAAAAGATTTAGAGTGGGAAATAAAAGACGAACTAACAGAAACTAATATTAAATAATCTGATTATGAACACCTTTACTTTAGGATTGGTAGTTGTAATCTACCTGTTGGTAATTGCTTATCTCGGTTATATTGGTTACAAACAAACCAAAACGGCAAAGGATTATTTGTTGGCTGGTCGTGATATTCATCCGTTTGTAATGGCCATGTCCTATGGCGCTACATTTATTTCTACCTCAGCAATTATTGGTTTTGGTGGAATTGCAGCGGTTTACGGGTTGGGACTTATTTGGTTGACAGTGCTAAATATTTTGGTTGGCGTTTTTATTGCCTTTATATTTTTTGGACGGATTACAAGAAAAATGGGCCACAATTTGGACGCACATACCTTTCCCGAATTTCTCGGAAACCGCTTTCAATCGAAAAAAATACAAATCATCAGCGGTGCAATAATATTTATTTCAATGCCACTGTATGCTGCAGTTGTGCTGATTGGCGGTGCACGGTTCCTTGAAAGTATTTTCCAAATCGACTTTTCAATTGCGCTCACTTTTTTCTCGTTAATAATAGCAGCATATGTAATAGCGGGTGGTTTAAAAGGCGTTATGTACACCGATGCCCTGCAAGGGACAATTATGTTTGTGAGCCTTTTCTTTTTGTTGTTTGTTACCTACGTAAAATTAGGTGGAGTAGGAGCAGCACACGAAGCGTTAACAAATATGGCCAATTTGGTTCCCGAAAATTTGATTGCAAAAGGCCACGCCGGATGGACAGCTTTCCCAAAATTCAATTCGGGCTGGTGGTGGACTTTAACCACAAATATCATTCTTGGTGTTGGAATTGGCGTACTTGCACAACCGCAACTTATCGTCCGTTTTATGACAGTAAAAAGCAATCGCGAATTGAACCGTGCTGTAATCATTGGTGGGGTATTCATATTTGTGGCAACGGGTTTTATTTTTACCGTTGGAGGTTTGTCAAACTTGTACTTTTACAATGAAACAGGCCAGCTTGCAATCCAGGTGGCAAAAGGTAATATCGATTTAGTTATTCCAGAATACATAAATTCTGCCATGCCCGAATGGTTTGTGTATTTGTTCATGTTGGCACTTCTGTCAGCAGGTATGTCTACTTTGAGTTCACAATACCATACAATGGGGACGGCACTGGGGCGTGATTTTATTGAAAATGTTTTTCCCAACAAAAAGTTTAATTCGATGATGGTTTCAAAAATCGGAATTTTTGTAGCCATAATAATAAGTATAATTATTGGCTACAAACTACCTGGTAGTATTATTGCACGCGGCACAGCCATATTTTTTGGGGTATGCGCCGCATCTTTTTTGCCTGTATATTTTGCCGCCTTGTACTGGAAAAGGGTAACTAAAACTGCTGCACTTTGGAGCATGTTGTCAGGATTACTTGCAAGTGTTTTGGCTTTGGGGTTTATGCACGTGCAGGAATCTGAGCCGCTTGGGATTTGCCAGATGATTTTTGGGAAACCGACTTTAGCAACTTCCTTTCCGTGGATGATTATCGACCCAATTATGGTCGCATTGCCCATTTCTGTTGTGGTGTTGATTGTAATAACTTTATCATCACAAAGGGAATCGGAAGAACATTTGGCAAAATGTTACAAAGGAATTAAGTAATAATATTGTTTAAGGAATTATGAGCACATTTACACTAGGGTTGGTAGTTGTAATTTACCTGTTGGTAATTGCTTATCTCGGTTACATTGGTTACAAACAAACCAAAACGGCGAAGGATTATTTGTTGGCCGGACGTGATATCCATCCGTTTGTAATGGCCATGTCCTATGGTGCCACATTTATTTCTACATCGGCAATTATTGGTTTTGGTGGTATTGCAGCTGTTTATGGCTTGGGGCTAATTTGGTTGGTTGTTTTGAATATTTTGATTGGGGTACTAATTGCCTTTATATTTTTTGGTCGGATTACGCGAAAAATGGGCCACAACCTTGATGCGCACACCTTTCCTGAATTTCTGGGAAACCGTTTCCAATCAAAAAAAATACAAATCATTAGTGGCGCAATTATTTTTATTTCGATGCCGTTGTACGCCGCAGTTGTGCTTATTGGCGGTGCGCGTTTTCTTGAAAGCATATTTCAAATCGACTTTTCCATTGCACTCACTTTTTTCTCGTTGATAATAGCAGCCTACGTTATTGCCGGTGGTTTAAAAGGCGTTATGTACACCGATGCGCTGCAAGGTACAATCATGTTTGTGAGTCTTTTCTTTTTGCTGATTGTTACTTATACAAAATTAGGTGGAGTGTCGGCAGCGCATGAAGCTTTGACAAATATGGCCAGTTTGGTTCCAGAAAATTTAATTGCAAAAGGGCACGCCGGATGGACAGCTTTCCCGAAATTCAATTCTGGCTGGTGGTGGATTTTAACAACAAATATTATTCTTGGTGTTGGAATTGGCGTACTTGCACAACCACAACTTATTGTGCGGTTTATGACAGTGAAAAGCAACCGCGAATTGAACCGTGCCGTCATTATTGGAGGAATTTTTATATTTGTGGCTACCGGATTTATTTATACAGTTGGAGGTTTATCGAATGTTTTCTTTTTAAACGAAACCGGACAAATTGCTATTCAGGTTGCAAAGGGAAATGTAGATTCAATTATTCCTGAATATATAAATTTGGCTATGCCCGAGTGGTTTGTATATCTGTTTATGCTGGCACTTCTTTCTGCCGGAATGTCAACCTTGAGTTCACAATTTCATACTATGGGAACTGCATTGGGGCGCGATTTTATTGAAAATGTTTTCCCCAATAAAAAATTTAATTCGATGATGGTTTCAAAAATTGGGATTTTCGTGGCCATAATAATAAGTATAATTATTGGCTACAAATTACCGGGAAGTATTATCGCACGCGGTACTGCCATATTTTTTGGGATTTGTGCCGCCTCCTTTTTGCCAATATATTTTGCTGCATTGTATTGGAAAAGAGTGACAAAAACTGCTGCACTCTGGAGCATGTTGTCAGGACTACTGGCAAGCGTTTTTGCATTGGGATTTATGCATCTGCAAGAATCTGAACCGCTTGGAATTTGTCAGTTAATTTTTGGGAAACCAACATTGGCAAATTTATTTCCCTGGATGATCATCGACCCGATAATGGTTGCATTACCTGTTTCAGTCATTGTTCTTATTGTGATAACTTTATGCACAAGTAGAGAGTCGGAAGAACATTTGGCAAAATGTTACAAAGGAATTAAGTAATCGTTGTTATTAAAAAGAATGGAAATAAAAGAATTTTTGAAGAAAGATAGGTTGTCTGAACTGCTTGGAGTCAAGTTGTTGGAAGTGTCAAACGGCAAAGCAAAAGCAGGTTTAGTAATAAATACCGAACATCTGAACGGTTTAGGAATTGCACATGGCGGAGCTATATTTTCACTGGCCGATTTTGCATTTGCTGCGGCATCCAATTCACATGGAAACATTGCAGTCGGTATAAATGCAAACATTAATTTTGTAAAAGCTGCCGGAAAAGGTTTGTTGATTGCCGATGCTTTTGAAGTGTCAAGAAGCTGCAAGCTTGCAACTTACACAGTTAATATTACTGATACTGAAAATGATTTGATTGCTACTTTCCAAGGGACGGTTTATCGAAAAAAAGACATCATTTCTGATATTTCCTGTTAATTTTACCTCTCATAGCTTGATAATTGAAACGATTAAAAAACACAAATTATGGCTTTCGAAATATCTGTTTTTCTGAAAAACAAAATTACCCATTTTGAGGAAATTACCCGAACCCTGAGGGCTGAGAATATTAATATCCGTTGTTTGACCTTAACCAATATCAATCATGGCTGGGGCACGTTAAATATTTTGGTCGATGAACCGGAAAAAGCTTATCAGGTTTTAACGGCATCAGGAAATTCGGTTGTTTTGCGCGAAGTTATTGCACTTGAAATGAAAGACGAAGCGGGTGGACTTGATGAGCTGCTTTTAAAACTATCAAAGGCAGGAATTCATATTGAAAGTGCTTATACGCGATTGATTGCAGATAACAAATCAGCTATTCTTTTACTTGAGGTGCCTGATTTTATTGAAGCTGCACAACGGCTAAAAAATAATAAAATCCCAATTGTTGATGACAGTTTTGTTTATGGGAGATAGTGGAAAGAAAGTAGGAAGTCAAAAAAAAAGAATGCCATCCGTAGCTCCTGTTTTGGAAGCGGATGGCATTTTTTTTCAATGACAAATTTCTCTGTTATTTAAAACTTCAGGTTTTGCAAATAAACGGCACTTCAACAAGTGGCGAAGTTCTTAAAATCCGGAACAAACCCAATTGACTTTTTAAGGGATCTATTGGTGCTTTTTCAGGCGGATTGTTCACATCGAGAATGTTTTTACTTAGCTGACTGGCGATTGATTCATTAAAAACCACGGCTGTTTTATCAACTAACTTTTGAGCGTTATTCCTGAAATTGTCGATATGTTCAAAAGCATTTGTAATATGTCCGAATACTTCAACACATAACACACTTAACGATGAATCGCGCGGCAATCCATACAAATCAAGCATTTGTCTTACATCTTGATTCTTCCAAACTCCAAAGGCCTGTTTTGTACTTTCTTTTTCCCACGCAATTTGTTGAAATGCGTTTTGTAAAACAAGTTCGTTTGTAATATTAACAGCAGGAAGTCCTTTTTCTTTGAGGTATTTATTTTTTTCTTCCAATGAATGCTGGATTGCCGGAATCATTTCTTTTTCGGTTCTCTCCGGTAAAGGTTTGAGTTCTATTTCATTCAGCAAAATATTTCTGTAATCCAAACCATCAGCCTGTTTTACCTGGGCATATAATAAAGCCCAAATGCTTGTGTGGGGTGGGGAAGCTGTTACATTTTTACCGTTATTAACTGCGATTGCATATGGCGAGTTTACTGAAATAACTTTTTCGTTTCGGTTAAGCAAACAAGTGAGTGCTGGTGCCGGATGCTGCAAGCCTGAAACCCGCAAAGCCCTGCCAAATCTGCCTTGTGCGGTACTCCACAATTTATCGGTGTGCCCATACCTGAATTCATAGGTAAACATACCGAAAAGCTCAGGACTTTCGTGGTGTAAACCAGGTGGCAAAGGAAGAATGTAGTAGTGCCTTTCTGTATCAATTGATTTTTCCATTTTTTGCATAGCATCAAGTCCTGCATGATCGTGCCCACTTTCAGGAGTAATAACCCTAATGTATTCCGGATTGAGCGAAAGTGGTTTCTCTTTTGGCAAATCCATTAACGAAGGATGATTGTTGCTAATCAACTGGTCGGGACTGTAGGCCAAAACCCGACAGAAAAGCGCATCACTTTTATCTTTTGGCGCTTTATCGAATTCAAGCCATAAATAACGGGAACGGACCTCGGTTGCTGAGTATTTTTCGTTTCGGTTGTATGGGCTTAAAGCCACACCTGCACCAATTAACTTTGGTGTTTGACTTGGGTTGAATGTGGTTGGCAGTTCAATTGCCTGTGTTTCGAAAGCCGCATCTGCAAGTGGTAAATGCCCGGCCCTGAATTGTGGCTCAATCAAATATTGCACTTCTACTGTTTCAGGGAACTGGCCTTCCGCAGGTTTGTTGTCAACAACATCTATTAATACAATCCGAGTATATTCTCTGTGTACCAAACCGTCGTTTCCTTTTTGGATGGACTGGAAAGAAGCAACTTTTTTTAATTCCAAATCACCTATAAACCCATATGTTTTATCCTCAATTGCCGTAATTTCGTTTCCCCTCCTTCTTCTCCGCCAGATATGAAAACTGCTCGGATGAAGACTATCCCAACTCCAATCCCGGTGGATAAACAGCGTTGTGCAAACAAGCCATTGGTCGTGGAGTTCGTGTTTATTGGCAAAAGTGATGCTGCTGTTATCTGGCGACATGCTGTGCCGAATCATGCTGCTGCACCAGAATTGGAGGCGTTCACCATTTTCAGAAAGCAAAGTCAACTCTTTTGCTTTAACATCCAATTGGCTCCCTAAACGCTGCACTATATCTGGCATTCCTTCGTTTCCGCCCTGTAATGTTTTAAACAGAACAGGGTCAAGATTAATTGTAATCGGGTCGGGTTGAAGGTAAATTCCCTGCAATGTTTTTGCATTTTCGGTATCGGTAAAAATTTCATGTTCATTTTCCGATTCCTGTCTCAAACTGATAACGGTGGTTTTTCCAAACCGCGAATCCAAATTTGAGTCTTTTGCATTTTCATGCCCCCAGTAATTTGCTTTTTCTTCGCCAACAGCCCTCAATGTCAATCTAATATTTCGGGCAGTGGGTAATATTATTTCGCCTGTAGTACTGGCAATAAAATCATTGTCAGCAGGTGTTGGAAATGGAGAAGTTGTATTTTCGAGATTCAGCACATTCACATCTATGTAGGTAATTGGCACTTCAATTTCCCCACTGGCGGCATTTTCGTTAAAAGAGCCAAAAAACCTTGTGGTCTTGTACAAAGTAATGTAATGTTCACGGCCATTATCGCTGGCAAGGTTGTCCATGTTCAGCGTTTCAACTTCCACTTTTATTTCAACTGCTATTACATCAGGATCAGGAATACCAAAAGCTTTTGCTCCTGATGTTCCACCCGAAGCTTGCTGTGCATTTAAAATATCCTGCACCGAAGTGGCCAATCTGTCAACTGCATTTGAATATCTTCCGGTGTAAACTGCTGACGGGTAACCCAATAACGGACGTGAAAGAATTAAAGAATTTCCAGCAAAATTATTGTCGTCGGTATTCGATTTGATTTCATCTTCATTTTGAATTGTAACTGCATGTGGTGCAACATATCTCTTAAATTGGGTTTTACCGATATGGCTGACCGAAAATCCCGGAAGTGTTGGCGTTAGTGGCGCTGGAGTTCCACCACTGATATCAGACAATCTCACCCGAAAATGATATTCATTACCATATTCGAGTTTTGTTTTTGTTTCGATTGCCGAATAGGTTTCGCTGATTTTTACGGGCGTATTTATTTCGGCCTCACTTTGATAAATCTTTGCTGCAGTTTTATCTGGTAAAACAATGGAAGTGTTGTTCCAGTTCGCAAAATACATGGGCAACCAGTAATTGTTAGCGTCTGTTGTGCCATCGTATATTTTTGTTGGATACACCTGATAGGGTAGTTCGCCCTCAAATCCGCCAATATCAATGTTTTCCAACTGCATGTTGCCGTTGCTTTTAACTGCATTCAGCGATTCCCATTCGTTGTCGGCAGCGGAACTTTTTTTTATATCAATTTGATAACCCATTACTCCGAGTGGGGCATCCAGTCGTTCGTTTGTGTTTTTATCCACAGCCATTTGCCGGAGGTACCAAATCAAAATTTGCTCGTCTTCCCAACCTAAACGAATTCCAACTTCTTTTTGCGGATGAAAACCATCTTGTTTTTCTCTTAAAAGATTTCCGCTAACGGGCTGATTGGCATGTACTATCGTTGCAAAACCTTCGTTGAATTTAGAGGCTTCGATATACAAATCATCATAAATCCCGACCGGCGATTCACCAACTTTTACGACAGGGAAAAGAACTGCTGCAAATAAAGTCCTTGCTTCATTTTTTTCGAGGATTGGTATTCTCGCGGCGTATCTTTTTATAAATGGCCCTTTTATATCCGGTAGTGAATTCAGTTGCTCTTGAGCGTAATCGGTACCGGCTTGAATGTCAACATACAACCAGCCACCTTTTTTAAAATCTCCGGGTGCCAACTGGATTTTGGTTTCATATATTAGTCCTGCCTGCCTTGCCATTAAAGGCTGTCGCAATAAATGGGCATACACTTTTCCCCAGCTCACTTTATCGTCTTTTACAAAAGCTATGGGCGGTTTTTGGTCACGCAAGGCACAAATATAACTGTTATCGGTAACGGCATTTTTTAATCGTGGCGCAGTGAAGTTGAATGAGTTTCGGTAACTCTCGGGCAAATACTTACGGATGGCCAAATCGCGATCCATTTCAGCTTTTTGCATTGTATGTTTTGAATTCGGATTGACATCTGTACTTCGCGCATCATCAATATCAAAATATTTTGGCTTCCCGTTTCCATCAACAGCATCTCGCAAAGTCTTATAAATATCTGCCATAATTCCCGAATAAACAAATGGGGAAACCGGATTTACAATCTTTTCGTTTGCCGTTATTTTACCAGGAAATTCATCGGGATTGTTCACGACTTTTATTGCGAATTGCGGCTTTACATCTATAAAGGCTTTTGCTTTATTTCCCGCACCGTAGTTTGTATTTACCTGGTTTAACGGATTTATATTTCGAGGTACAAATACAATGTTCAGCGATAAAACGCCATTGGCATCAACACTTTGCGGGAGAGCCATTATTGAAAACCTTGTTTGTTCGAGTGACATATCTTTAGGTTTTAAATTTCGATTAAATGGTTTATACTAAGCAATTTGCCTTGTTTCTTCCCAGCTTTCACTGAAATTGATATCGATGATAAAGCAAATACTGATATCGATTGCAAAAGTTACCTGCGCTTTGCAATTGGCCGGAGCGCCTGCACCAGTTTTTTCGACAGAACCTTTGGCTTCAATTGTAATTGTTACACTAACTAATCCACCAAGCAATTCGGCATTTCCGCGGAACAACATAAATGCTGTGATTTTAACAACTGAACCGCTGTCGGCATAAACTTCAACACCAACCATAAATAAAACACTGGCATGGCCAACAACCGGGAGCCCAACTGTTATTTGCGCCCCGAAACCAAATGCCATGGTAACGCCTACTTTAGGGCTTGTGTCGGCCTCGAGTTTTAAATCGACATTCCCAACGGCAAAAATGGTCCCCACTCCAACCGAAACGCACATTACCTGCAAACCTCCGTGAAAATTGAAAAACCCACCTGCAGTTGGCAATAATTGACTTGGGTCGGTAGTAACTTTTAGCGCTGCATTAAAAAATATGCCAATCCCTAAACTTGCTTCCAATTTCAAAGGCGTTTGCGGACTTTCATACAACTCCTTCGATGGTGGAAAGCGGACGAGCGGAATATCTTTGCTGGCTTCAAATTTATATTCCCAAATATTGGCGCTGTTGCTCATGGCAACTTTTAAACCTTTTTTCAGGGCATCGCCATATTCGCCCGAACTTAAAGAAGCAAGTATTTCAAGTATTTTTATAACAGGTTCCAATGCATCGCTGAACTCAATTTCGGGAGTTGGCAGATTTAAGCCTGGTGCATCACTTGCATTGCTGCTGCCCAAATCAACATCCTTTCCTTTTTGTGAATTAAAGTTTCCTTTGATTTTCATTACTTCCGTTAAAGGCCCAATCGAAACTACCATTGCAAGGTTGTTCATTCTTCCTTTCCATGTGTCGGCCAAATCGCCGGCAAACGAATCAACATCGAAATCGAATTTCCCCACATAATCTTTTTGGGCTTGTCCTTTTGGTTTGCTGCTCGCCTTATATTGAACAGCAATTACCAATTTACCCGGATAATCAATTAACGGATAATCGAACGATGGCAAATCGAATTTGATTGCTTTGTCGGCAATTCCGTTTACCGCGCCTTTTGCCAGTTCGTATCCCTGATCCAATAATTTGCCAGCTTCTTCTTTTGCTTTGAGTTGAAGTACGTTCAAAACATCACCTGCATCAGGAAGATTTATTTTGTTGAATGCATCCAATGGGTTATTTCCACCGCCAATTCCTTTCAATAATGAAATAGCCTGACCAAAATTGCTGTCGGCATCGCCAATGTTGGGGAAAATCCCTTTGCT
Source organism: Draconibacterium sp. (assembly GCA_041596165.1). Taxonomy (GTDB): domain Bacteria; phylum Bacteroidota; class Bacteroidia; order Bacteroidales; family Prolixibacteraceae; genus Draconibacterium. Next base: position 11,555 of record JBFHJA010000055.1, read on the forward strand.
GTTTAACAATCGGGAAGAATCGGCAAGAAGCGGCGGCGTTTTACTCAATAATGATTCAACACCTTTTTTGAATCCGGGCGACATAAACAGCACTTTTTGCGTACCCATATTTTGAAGGAACCCAAAATTAATTGTTTCGGAATCCGGAAATTTCAAAAGATCCTCCGGGTGAGCAATGCGTAAAAAGTTGGAAACATCGGCATCGTTTACAACTTTGTCTTTTACCCATTTTCCTGCACGGATTAACGGGACACTCAGTTGCTCGGGAATTGGAGAAACATCACCGGTTCCGCGGTTATGTTGCACCATTGTCCAACTGCCATCTTTTGGCATAATTACCGAACCGCGTGCTGCACTTACATAAATAGGTTTGTTGGCAGAATCAACAGTTGCACTCAAATCAAACCGGTTTATTTTCATGCGTTGCGGACTTCCGGCTACTTTGAGGATACAGTTAACAGGCCCGCCAATTGAATTTTCTTCTGATTTTAACAATGCCGAAAATTCGCTTGCACTGATAGGATGACCGGCGGGTGCTATTTGCACATACGAAAGAATACCTTTGGAAGGAACTCTGTTATTTTGCCCGCCTTCCGAAACATTTTCAAGTTCAACATCGGCATCAAAAGTTGCGGCATACATTTTTGCTGTGCCATTACTGAATATTTTCGGTTGTTCTTTGATATTCCTTACATTAAACAATCCTCTTACAATTCCAGGATGAAATTCAAACGGGTTTGGTTTTGGTGTTTTTCCGATAACGGTTTTATTATCAGCCCCAAGAATGGGTTCATTATAACTAAAATCATATTTGCCATCACTTTCAGCCTGCCAACCGCTGTCAATTCGGGCAACGTAGCCGTTTGCCAACCTGAATAATGTTATTGTCCGAACAACTCTGATTCCCCAGGGATACAACATGCTTTTTACCTGCACAACTTCGTGGTTTGTGCGGCCCGTAACCACATTGAACTGAGCCTGGCTTGTTTGCGCGAAAAGCGCTTCTTTGTTAATCCATTCACTGTGCATACTTGCACCATAACCACTTAATCCAATGCCTGTTATGGGCACGCCAGGGCGTGCAGGCAAATTACTGCTGTTTGTGAAAAATTCGTTGTTGAATATTTGTGTCGGAGTTCCCGCAAGAGTACTTGCATTTGTTGCATTTCCGCTAACATCATTAATATTTATAAGTTGAATTGTAAAACCTTCAAACATATTTCCTTCGTCATCTGGCGCAAATGAAGTTCCGGCTGTTAATTCCAGTTGAAGTCCGCCAATGACATAATTTTCAAAAATTGGTTTAGGGTTGTCGATTTTAGGGATTTTTTGCTGGTTGGATTTATTGTCAAGTATGGTTATACCCAACATACCAAACGGGAGGTTAAAAACCGCGAAAGTCTTTCCATCTTCCTTAGTTTTATAGGTTTCAACCAAAAACTTTGACATAGGAATTGGCGAAAGCGTTACTTGTTTTTTACTCAGGTTTCCAACACGGGTTGCAATCCCATCATTTTGATAATAGTTGAACCCAACAGGAGGATCGTAAGGTGGTGGAAGCGGTACATTATTATTGTCGACATCGCCTTTTTCGAGTTCGGGTTTTGTGAGATTGAACACCGGTTCCCACGAAATTGCAGGAACAGTAAATGCCTGCGCATTCATCCCGGCGGTAATTATATCAAGCCCACTGACTTGTATTGGAAATACCGAAGCGTTAGTATCGCCCGTAATGTCAATTTTATATTTCTGTGCAATAGTTGCCTGCAAGAAATTATTTTGTTTTGCATATGATATTCCCATTTGATTGGCTTTGCTGCTCACATCAATTAACGAAAAATCAGTTAAATTCAATCCGGCTAACGGGTTTCGGATAAAAAGTTTTGCATCGGTTAAATTAGTTCTTGTTGTTGCAGATGCGGAATTTGGTGTATTTTCGGTATTTGAAAAACGGCTGAAAATATCGGGTTTAACCTTGTCGAAATCCAGAGATTCAGTAGTTTCTGCTTCTTTTTCAATTTGAAGCGTATTTGTTAACGGGGCAAAATGGAAGGAAACGCCAACCTTAAAAGTTTCTTCGTCTTTGGGTTCCCATTTAACCAGGCCAATTAACCACATCCAAACTTTACTTCCTCTTTTTGTTGTGTTTGAAACCATTCCAGGTCGTGAATCATCTATTTCAAATTGTCTTTGTAAAACGCCAAGGTTTGCTGCATAAGGGTCGGGTAGGGTCGGCAGATAAGAATACAATCCAAAACCCAGAAACATCTGACCGCTGGTCAGTGCTTTTAAGTCGGGTGTTGCTTCTGCAAACAAAACCAAGCTATTAGGCGGTGTTACCGTGAAAAGTGCATTGTGCATTGCCAAAGCATAAGGTTTTACTTTTGGGATTTTGTCCGCAGGAAGTTTATTGTCCCACAGCATATTTTCATCCATCACAATCAGCCATGTTTTTATTTTGCTGATAGCAATTATAAATGCGGAGTTTTTGGTTTTCA
>JBFHJA010000056.1:0-14001 GCA_041596165.1 Draconibacterium sp.
CTCGACAACAAAAGTATTTTGCGAAGTAAAAACATGTTGGCTCTTGGTTTAATTTCCTGGATGTTTAACCGTCCAATGGATTACATTGAAAGTTACATAAAAAGCAAATTCGGGAAAAAACCAGGGGTTGCTGAAGCAAATATTAAAGTGCTGCATGATGGCTATAATTACGGCATGAATTTGCAGCACATGGCACCAACATATATTGTGCATCCGGCAAATATCGAAAATGGAACTTACCGAAACATCAATGGAAACTACGCAACTGCATGGGGATTTTTGGCTGCTGCCGAAAAATCGGGGTTGGAACTTTTTCTTGGTTCATACCCGATTACTCCTGCCACTGATATTTTACAGGCACTCTCGGAACGCAAAGATTTAGGGGTGAAAACATTTCAGGCTGAAGACGAAATTGCAGGTATTGCTTCGGCAATCGGTGCTGCCTTTGCCGGCGATTTGGCAATAACTACTACTTCTGGTCCGGGATTGGCACTAAAATCTGAAGCCATTGGTTTAGCTGTTATGGCTGAACTTCCGTTGGTTGTAGTAAATGTTCAGCGCGGTGGTCCTTCGACTGGGCTACCTACTAAAACAGAACAATCTGATTTACTGCAGGCATTGTATGGTCGAAACGGCGAAAGTCCGGTTGTGGTTTTAGCAGCCAGTACTCCTTCCGATTGTTTCTGGTATGCATTCATGGCATCAAAAATTGCTTTGGAACGAATGGTTCCTGTTATTTTACTGACCGATGGATTTCTGGGCAATGGCAGTGAACCATGGAAAGTTCCTGTAATGTCTGAACTTCCTGCTATTACTCCGCGAATGGCAAAAGACGCAACAAATTTTAAAGCTTATAATCGCGATACCGAAACTATGGCCAGGGAATGGGCCATTCCAGGAATGCCGGGTTTTGAACACCGGATTGGGGGTTTAGAAAAAAATATGGAAGGAACTGTTAGTCACGATCCTGATAATCATCAGCGAAATAGTGAAATACGCGAACAAAAAGTACAACGGGTGGTTGATTTGGTTCCCGATCTTGAGGTTTGTGGTGATGAGGATGGCGATGTGCTTGTTGTTGGCTGGGGTGGAACTTATGGGCACTTAATTAGCGCAGTTCGTGAACTTCGGCAAGAAGGTAAAAATGTTACACTTGCACATTTCAATTATATAAAACCACTTCCTAAAAATACAGCTGCTGTTTTTGGCAAATTCACGAAAATCATTGTTTGTGAATTAAATCTTGGGCAATTTTTAAGTTATTTGCGCAACGAGTTACCTCAGTTTTCCTATCATCAGTTGAACAAATTGAAAGGGCTGCCATTCACTGTAAATGAAATTAAAGAAAGTGTTAACAAATTATTGGGGGAATAAAAAATGGCTGAATTAAATTATACTGTAAAAGATTTTAAAAGCGAAAACGAAGTTCGCTGGTGTCCTGGTTGTGGTGATTATGCAATTATGAATGCCGTACAACGTACAATGGCCGGAATGGGGATTCCCCGTGAAAAATATGCTGTTATTTCGGGAATCGGTTGTTCTTCCAGGTTTCCTTATTATATGAGTACTTATGGTTTTCATACGATTCATGGACGGGCGACTGCAGTGGCTTCGGGTGTAAAACTTGCAAACCCTGAACTTAATGTTTGGGTTATTACTGGAGATGGCGATGCAATGGCAATTGGTGGAAACCACTTTATTCATTTAATAAGAAGAAATATTGATTTAAACCTGGTTTTGTTCAACAACCGAATTTATGGTTTGACAAAAGGGCAATATTCGCCTACTTCTGACCGTGGTTTTAAAACAAAAACTTCACCATTTGGAACAATTGAAGATCCTTTTGTTCCCGGTCAATTGGTTATTGGTGCGCGCGGTTCGTTTTTTGCTCGTTCCATTGATGGAAACGTAAAACTGAGCCAATCGGTTTTTGAAGCAGCAGCGAAACACAAAGGAACTTCAGTAGTTGAAGTTTTGCAAAACTGCGTGATTTTTAACGATGGAATTCACGACATGATTACTGATCCTGTTCACAAAGCAGATCGACAACTGATTCTTGAACATGGCAAACCAATGCTATTTGGTAAGGAAAACGAAAAGGGGATTATATTCGACAAGGGCAAGCTGAAAGTTGCGGTGATTGGCGAAAATGGCGTAACCATTGACGATATCCTTGTTCATGATGCTACTGAAACAGATCCATTTCTACATATGTCGCTCATTAATATGCAATTGCCTGATATGCCGGCAGTATTTGGAGTAGTTAGAAGTGTTGAGGCTCCGGTTTACGATACTGAAATGGTGAAGCAAATTAATGAAGTTCAAAAAAACAGGAAAATTACTAGTGTTGATGAATTGCTTAATTCCGGGAATACCTGGGAAGTATCAGGGAATGAAAATGTTAAAAATACTGGCTGTCCAAAAGTTGCAGTAAAATAATATTTAAAACCATAATGTTGAAAGGCTCTGCTGTTTTGCAGGGCCTTTATTATTTAAATTAAGTTAGTTTTCAAACTTTTAAAAACTTTGTTTTTTTGGAGTTCAAAAAAATTGGCTTTCAGTTTAACAAAAAGAAAAAAATCAGAAGTATATGTTTTCACGCGAAATAATCTGCATTTCTTCCATATCGTTCAGCGCATTTATCAAACCAACTTTTTGGTATTTAGGAAGATCGTTGATTGTAATCCTGCATTCAACTATTTTTTCTTCCCGTAGAAGTTTAGCTCGTTGAGTGCCGGGAAGGAGCGGGGTGTCGGGAGTGAACCATTTTTCACCGTCAAAAAATACAAGATTGGCTACAAAACTATCTGTAAGACAACCATTTTTTACGATAATAATATCATCGCAATTTCCACGTTTCGTAAAAAGCTTGTTTAATTTCTCTCTGTTAAAATATTTATAGTTATAGTCAATTTCGTTATCTTCAATTAAGTTCAAGCTATTTATTTCTCTGTATTTATAGGGGAAGAACTCTATCAAATCGATTTGTTTTGTATAAGTTAACCGGCAACGAAAAAGTCCGGTTTTAGCAAATTCAGGAATTTCAATTTCTTTACTCAATTTAATTTTTGTGGAAATTCCAAAATATTCCTTTTGAGAATTTTCAAACCGAGCTTGATGAAACTCCAGGTTAAAGAGTTTGCCGTCCTTACATTTTATGGTTTCAAGCAATGGGCACATATACTTTTTTTAGCATTTCATCATATTCTTTCTCGGCTTCACTCATAAACGTTATGCCACCGCCACTTTTATAAACCAGTTTCCCATTCTTGTTTTCGATAAAACGAATCAAAACACAACTATCAAGGTTTTTGCCATCGAAATATCCAAAAATACCTGTGTAATAACCACGATCATAGTTCTCTGTATTTCTTATTATTTCGAGGGTTTTCTTTTTGGGAGCGCCCGAAACTGAACCTGCAGGAAGCATTTTGAAAATTATATTGCCAATATTTTCGGCATAATTTTCAGCTAAATCGCCCGAAATTTTTGAACTTACCTGCCACAAATTTCTTTTGTTGGTTTGGATATGGCTCAAATACCTGAATTTTTCAACTCTTACATTTTTTGCAACCAAACTCAAGTCATTTCTTATTAAATCTACAATCGTATTGTGCTCGGCAATTTCTTTTGAATCGGTTAAAATAATTTGTTCAGCGTTTTGGATTTCCGCGTCAATTGTACCCTTCATTGGAAAGGAATATATTTTTCCATTCTCAATTTTAATAAAAGTTTCAGGCGAAAAACAAACAAATTCATCTTTCAACAAGATTTTATACGGAGCAGAACTTATATGAAATATTTCTTCGAGTGTGAGGTTTGTTTCAATTGGCGTAGGTTGTGTGAAGTTCAATAAATAGGTGTCGCCATTGTGAATGTGCCGCAAAATTTGATCAAATCCTTTTTTATAGTTGTGGAATGAGACAGGGGAAGTCTTCCAATATTGAAGTTTTTTATTTTGCAGATTTTGTGGGATTTTTGAAGAGTCAGGAATTTGCCACCAAATACTTTCGATCGGTTCTTCCAAGTCAAAAACCTGTGGTTTTTCTGCAAGAAAATCGATTAAAAATGCAAAGGGTTTGCCTTGTTTTCCCTTGCTGTTCATTTTTAGTTTTATTTCCTCCTGCTTTTTCATTTCAGGGAACAAAGGTATTAATTTTTGTTTCCGGGATAAGACCCTGAGATTACTAACTCCAGGATATTCAATAATCGTTGACTCGGAAAGTCCACGTCCTGTGTCCAGTTCCCTAAAGTTATCCGGGAAATTATCTTTAATTCCATTCAATATTTTTATTTTTGGATTAAATTTGAAAGACAATGGATATTGCCGGAAATATAAACTCGATTAAGAAAAATCTCTCAAAAGAAGTGAAATTGGTTGCGGTTTCGAAAACGAAACCAAACGAGGATATTTTGAAAGCTTACAATACAGGCCATAAAATTTTTGGTGAGAATAAAGTTCAGGATTTGGTTGAGAAGTATGAGCAACTGCCGAAGGATATTGAATGGCATTTTATTGGCCACCCGCAAACCAACAAAGTTAAATATATTGCTCCTTTCATTCATTTAATTCATGGTATCGATTCATTAAAGCTTTTAAAAATTATTGATAAAGAAGCAAAAAAGAATGACAGACAAATCGCATGTTTGCTTCAGTTCCATATTGCAGAGGAGGATACAAAATTTGGCTTATCGTTGTCGGAGGCAGTGAAAATACTTGAAAGCAAAGAGTTTAGGTCATTTAAGAATGTGGTGGTTACAGGAGTTATGGGTATGGCAACTTATACCGATAATTTTGAACAGGTACGAAATGAATTCAGAATGTTAAAAACTATTTTTAATACGCTGAAAAATGAATACTTTTCGGAAGACAAAAATTTCACTGAGATTTCGATGGGAATGTCTGATGATTATCAACTTGCAATAAAAGAAGGAAGCACAATGATACGTGTTGGCAGCAAAATTTTTGGTGAAAGGAATTATTGATTACATTGTAGGATAAATACATATAAGTATCAGGACAAAGAAATTACATGAGAAAAGTAAAATTCTTTGATCTTTAAATTTGAAACTTTAAACTAATAAAAATGAGTAATTTAGAAACAACATATTTGGGATTAAAATTGAAAAATCCTTTGGTTGCTGCAAGTTCAGGACTTACTAACTCAGTCGATAAAATTGCAGAATTAGAACAAGCCGGTATAGGTGCAGTAGTGTTAAAATCGTTATTTGAAGAACAAATCAAGGGTGAAGTTTCAAGTATGTTAAGCAAGGATGCCCAAAATACAGGGTACCCTGAAGCTGAAGATTATATAAAAGGTTATCTCCGTGACAATTCCATCAAAAAACACATTGAACTAATTGAAAAAGCGAAAAAAGCTGTTAATATTCCGGTAATTGCAAGTGTAAACTGTGTTTCAGGTGATGAATGGACTACTTTTTCAAAAGATTTTCAGGAGGCTGGAGCTGATGCAATTGAGTTGAATATTTTTCATATACCTACCAGCAGGCACGAAAAATCGGGAATAGTTGAACAATTATATATCGATGTCCTGAAAAAAGTGAAATCGCAGATTTCAATTCCCGTGTCAGTTAAATTCGGAATTTACCACAGTAATATTATTGGAATGGCCGAAAAACTAAAGGCTAACGGTGCAAGCGGAATTGTAATGTTCAACAGATTTTATGAACCCGATATAAATGTGGAAACACTTGAACTGACAGCGTCGGAAATTTTTAGTTCCCCTGCTGATATTCGTCGGTCATTGCGTTGGGTTGGGATGGTTTCATCTGATGTAACTAATATAGATATTGCGGCTTCAACTGGCATCCACGATAGCGATGCTGTTATAAAGCAACTTCTTGCAGGAGCAACGGTTACACAATTGTGCTCAACGCTTTATTTGAACGGAACTAAAGTCATTCCCGAAATGTTGACAGGTATTTCTGACTTTATGCGAAAATGGAATTTCAAAAAACTAGGAGATTTCCGAGGTCGTCTTTCCTATAAAAACATTCCGGATCCAATGTTATACGAGCGCTCTCAGTTTATGAAATATTTTTCAAATAAGAATTAAATAGATTTCCATCCTTATTAAATTATCGCCTCCAATAAAATCTGGCAAAACGTCAATGTTGTTGATTTTGAGTTGATTGGTTAGGAATTGACAATGATTTTGAATAAGTTTTTCATGGCTTTATTAGCACAATTATTCGTGTTAAAAAAAAATAATAATTGTTATATAACAGGTTTGGGTGCAAAACAATTCATGATTATGAACGTAATGATTATTGAAGGACTTATAATAAAAATTAGAGACATGAAAACACAAGAAAAAATGAATTACGGGTTTGAACGTGATCAGCTTTTCAAAAATGACTATGCTTTTTCTTCAGATGATTTCAGAATTCATCAGATTCAAAATCAAAATTTTATAGTGCCATGGCAAATAATTGAAAAGGAGAAACGGCAGGTTCTTACTGATTAAGTTCAAATTGACTTTTACTGCAACTTTAATTTGTTGGTATTAGAAAGCAAGTTCAATTCATATAAAGGATTGAACTTTTTTTATTTCAGTTTTACCAGTATTTCGTTTAAAAAATAAGCTTGCTGATCATTCGCCGTAGGTAGTGCATCCATAATCAGTCTAACAGATTTATTTATGATTTCTTCACCTGGCAAAAACTCAAAATTGTCAATAACAGTAAATGCTTCAAAAGCTATTTCCCAATCTTCTTTTATAATTAAATCAATAAAAACAGGTAAAAATGTACTGAAATCCAGGCCGTTTTGCCAGCAAGCAATTAAAATTGACTTTCTGATTGATTTGTATTTATCATCTTCAATAGCCCGCATAAAGGAATTAATTGATTCTTTATCTTTTACAGTTTCCAGTAAACTTTTAATTTCTGTCTCAATTTCAACTTCGGGCGATGAATTCAATAAATCGAAAAGAATTGGAATGTATAACTTGTTACCTTTTTTTTTGATTGTTTCAATTGCGGAAATTACTATTTCCGAATTCGCCGAAAACAGGTCTTTTTTAACCTGTTCATTTATTTTTACCTGATTCATATTCTTTTTTTGATGCTGCAAAATTACATTTTTAAAGCAAAGTAGGTTATTCATTGTTTGTGAATCCTTAAATCTTAATTTCCTATAGTCATTTTATGATTAAGTAAATCAATGTTGAAATTTTGGTTGTACTGAATTAAAGATAAGAATGTCAGTATTTTATGATGGATTGCTGCATTTGTTTTAACTATAATAGTATGCTGTATTACAGAAAAATGAAAATGTGAATAAGGTACTTCAAAACAAATAAAAAAGGAAGGTCGTAGCTCAAAACGAGTAGTGCTACTGCATGATATTGAAAATCAAAATGATTAAGAGATCACAGGTAACTCACTTGTTATTAATTATTCAACTCCTTTTCAGGATAAAAATATTTGGCATACAACAAGAAAGTAACCATAAAAACATTTACGATATAATTAAAGTAAAGGGGAAAATGAAAAGTAGCAATTTCTATATCTCCAATAACAATGTAGGCAAAAGTAAGTAGTTCGCCTGCAAACCACAGCCAAAGAAATAAAACACTCAAATCTTTTGTGCTTTTCGAACGATAGGTTTTTATCACCTGAGGAATTCCGCAAATGGCAAAAAGTATATTTCCAATCCAGCCAATTGTTTCGTTGAGCATTTTTCTAATATTAGAATTTATTTGATTTTAAGGCATCCATCAATTCAATTTTGGCAATGCCAAGGTCTTTTTCAACAATTTTTAATGCTGGTTCAATTTCATCAATTGCCTTGCTGTCAGCCCAAAGCTCAATTTTATTTAAAAGCTTTCCAGTGTTTGTCATTCCAAAAATCATCACCGACGATTTAGCAGTATGGGCTTCTCTTCCTAGTTTTTCCATATTATTCTCTATGAATAATTGATTCAAGTTTTTAATAAAATCAGGAATCTGTTCAAGAAAAATACCTATTAGCTCTATTATGAATTCTTTGTCGTTATTTGCAACACTATATAAGCTTGTAAAATCAATTGTTTGCGAATTATTGTCCATAGCGTTTTATTTGTGCGGCAAAATAATAAAATATTTGCCAATTGGTTCAATATAAATTCTGATATATTTCATGTCTTAACTATCTTTGAATTTATAGTTTTGTCAGATTAAAATAAAAACATAAAATGAAATTTACTGCATTTAACGAAATACATAAAAAAGCAGGCGCTAAAATGCTTGAGTTTGCGGGCTATGAAATGCCCATTGAATATTCTGGTATCATTGACGAACACAACACAGTGCGTAATGCTGTTGGCGTTTTTGATGTGTCGCACATGGGCGAATTTTGGGTGAAAGGACCGTTCGCACTTGACCTTGTGAAAAAAATTACATCCAATGATGCTACCCAGCTAACTCAGGGACAAGCACAATACACATGTTTTCCCAATGGAAAAGGTGGAATTGTTGATGATTTGCTTGTATATTATTATGAACCCGAGAAATATATGCTTGTAGTAAATGCAGCAAATATTGAAAAAGACTGGAACTGGGTGAATAGCCAAAACGATGTGGGTGCCGAACTGGAAAATGCTTCCGAAAGGATAAGTCAGTTGGCAATTCAGGGGCCAAAGGCAACTGCTGCATTGCAAAAGCTTACCGATATTAATTTGTCGGAAATTAAGTTTTATACGTTTGTAACTGGCAAAATTGCTGAAGTTGACGATGTAATTATATCGGCCACAGGATACACAGGTGCGGGCGGTTTCGAACTATATTTTAGGAATGATGTAGCAGAAAAAATCTGGAATGCCATTTTTGAAGCAGGTGCTGAATTCGGTATTAAACCCATTGGACTTGCAGCTCGTGATACTTTGCGCCTCGAAATGGGATACTGTCTTTATGGAAATGATATTGACGATACAACTTCGCCAATTGAAGCCGGATTGGGTTGGATCACCAAATTTAACAATGGGCGCAAATATATAGATCGTGAATTTCTGATGATGCAAAAAACCGAAGGAGTAACCCGGCAATTGCGCGGTTTTGCTTTGCTCGAACGCGGAATTCCTCGTCATGGTTACGAACTTGTAAATTCAGAAGGCGGTGTTATCGGTCATGTAACTTCCGGAACCATGTCGCCGACATTGAATAAAGGTATTGGGATGGGATACATTGCCAAAGAATATTCGGCTTTTGGAACACAGGTTTGGGTGAAAATCCGCAATAAAGCAATACCGGCTGAAGTGGTAAGGATGCCGTTTATTTAATAGAACAATCAATTTAGATTGAAAAATGCTGCCTTATATCAGGGCAGCATTTTTTGTTGGTTTGAATTTCAGGTTTTTCACTTTCTTAAAAAAACACTTTTAAAATTAAATAATTTCAAAAATGACTGGAAGAATGATTTTTGTCATTTATCTTTGAGTCGTTTAAATGGTTTTAAAACGCATTTTTATAAACAGTAAATTGAGATTTCTCATCTGCAAACCAATTTTAAGTAGCGTTCTTTGTGTTCGGTTTGCAACTAAATGGTACAAATAAATTAACCTTTAATTGTTGTAATAATGAAGAAACATAATTTTTATGCCGGGCCATCAATTTTGCCCCAGTTTACAATTCAGCAGACAGCCGAAGCAATAGTCGATTTTGCAGGAACAGGTTTGTCGGTAATGGAAATTTCGCACCGCAGCAAACAGTTTGTGGCAGTTATGGAAGAAGCTATGGCGTTAGTTAAAGAACTGTTGAAAGTGCCAGAGGGCTATTCGGTATTGTTCCTTCAAGGCGGTGCAAGTCTCCAGTTTTTAATGGCTCCTTATAATTTACTTAACAAAAAGGCTGCTTATTTAAATACAGGTGTTTGGGCTTCAAAAGCCATAAAAGAAGCAAAAATGATGGGCGAAATCGTTGAAGTAGCATCATCAAAAGATGCAAATTTCAATTACATTCCAAAAGGCTTCAATGTGCCTGACGATGTTGATTATTTACATATCACAACAAATAACACCATTTACGGAACCGAGCTTTTAACTGATTTGGATGTTTCAGTTCCTTTGGTGGCGGATATGTCATCGGATATTTTGAGCCGCCCAATGGATGTTTCGAAATATGATTTGATTTATGCCGGCGCCCAGAAAAACCTCGGACCTTCGGGTGCAACATTGGTTATCGTTAAAAATGAAGCACTTGGAAAAGGTACACGACCAATTCCTACTATCCTCAATTATCAAACTCATATTGATAATGATTCGATGTTCAACACACCATCTACTGTTGCTGTATTTGGATGTTTGCAAACCTTACGTTGGTTAAAAGAAAACGGCGGTTTGGAAGCCATCGAAAAACAAAATATTGAAAAGGCAAAAATTTTATACGATGAAATCGATCGTAACAAAATGTTCCAGTCAACTGTACCAAACAAGGAAGACCGCTCACGGATGAATGTGTGTTTTGTAATGACACCCGAATTTGTTGAGTTAGAAAAGGAATTCGAAACGTTTGCCGCTTCTCAGGGAATGATTGGATTAAAAGGCCATCGTTCGGTAGGAGGTTTCAGGGCTTCCATATACAATGCCATGCCGGTTGACAGTGTAAAGGCACTCGTTAAAACCATGCAGGAATTTGAAAAATTAAAATAAACAATTATAAAATGCAGGACCGAAATCCTGCATTTTTTTTAATTTAGAGTAACAAAACTAAGTTAGGCTGTACTTCTGTCCAACTTCAAAATACTCAGTCATGCGAAAAATACTAATTGCCACAGAAAAACCATTTGCACCGGTAGCTGCAAAAAAAATCAGTAAAATCTTTACAAAGGCAGGTTACAAAACCACTTTTCTTGAAAATTATACTTCGAAACAAGAGTTGATGGAGGCAATTTCAGATGCTGAAGCTGTAATTGTAAGAAGTGATTTGATTGATGAAGAAGTAATTAACAGCGCAAAAAAATTGCGGATAATTGTGCGGGCAGGTGCGGGTTATGATAATGTTGATTTACGGGTAGCTTCTGAAAAGGGAATTGTTGTAATGAACACACCTGGACAAAATTCAAATGCCGTTGCAGAATTGGCAATTGGAATGGCAATTTTTGGAATCCGCGAGCTTTTCAGTGGCAAACCTGGTGGCGAATTGCGGGGCAGAACTCTCGGTTTGCATGGATTTGGTTTTGTAGCTCGCAATGTTTTTCGAATTGCACGGGCAATGGGCATGAAAGTGATTGTTTACACGCGTTACAGTAAACATGCAGCAGCAGCAATAGGATTGAAAGTTACAAACTCATTGGAGCAGTTATATGAAAAAAGTGATATTGTTTCTATTCATGTACCTGCAAAAGGCGAGCATATAAAATCGGTGAGCTACGAAGTTTTAAAGCATTTGAAAGATGGCAGCATCATTGTAAACACAGCTCGGAAAGAGGTGATTAATGAATCGGATTTGTTGCGGATTATGGCAGAGAAACCTGGAATAAAATACATTTCAGATGTTACACCGGATTGCGAAAAAGTGTTTGCCGAAAAATTTGCCGGCCGCTACTTTTTTACACCCAAAAAAGCTGGTGCTCAAACCGCCGAAGCTAATTTGAATGCAGGTGTTGCCGCCGCCGGACAAATTGTCGAATTCTTTGAAAAAGGGGATTGCACGTTTCAGGTGAATTAGTTTAACGCCATGCTTTAGCTTGGCGATTGCTGAATAATTATGGGGACTTGGCTTTAGCCGTTAAAGGGATTTTTGTTAAATGCTAAAGCAAAAAAGAAAATTAAATCTTTAATCACCGGGCTGAAGCCACGGTGCAAAAAGGAAAAGAAAACCATCGATATTATAAATCCCCATCCATTTATCTTGTTATTTTTGTCGTGAAATCGAATAGTATTAAATCTGAAAAACTATAAATATGGCTATTATTAAACCATTTAAAGGGCTGCGGCCAACTGTTGAAATTGTTGAAGAACTGGCATGTTTGCCTTACGATGTGATGAACTCGGAAGAAGCCGCAAAAATGGCCGAAGGAAAAGAAAAATCGTTGCTGCGGATTACAAAAGCCGAAATCGAATGTCCTGAGGTGGATGATATTCATTCCGAAGTTGTTTATAATAAATCAGTCGAAAACTTTAAGAAATTTCAACAGAAAGGCTGGCTTGTGGCGGATGAAGAAGCCAAATATTACATTTATGCACAAACTATGAATGGCCGCACACAATATGGAATTGTTGGCGCAGCTGCCTGTGCCGATTATGAAAACGGGATCATCAAAAAACACGAATTAACACGGCCCGAAAAGGAGGAAGATCGCATGGTTTTAACCCGTTATCTGAACGCCAATATCGAACCGGTTTTCTTTGCATACAAGGCTGTTCCTGAAATCGATAAAATTGTAAAATCGGTGGTGGAAGAAAATAAAGCCGATTACGATTTTACTGCTGAAGATGGATTTGGCCACCATTTTTGGGTAATCAATAACCCGGAAACAAACCGCCAGATTGAAAAACTATTTACCGTAAAAGTGCCATTTACTTATGTTGCCGATGGTCATCACCGCACAGCAGCTGCTGCGCGCATTGGATTGGAGAAAACCGCGCAAAACCCAAAGCACACCGGCAATGAGGAATATAACTTTTTTATGGCCGTTCATTTTCCCGATAACCAATTACAGATTATCGACTATAACCGCACTGTCACCGATTTAAATGGTTTGACCGATGACGAATTTCTTTTGGAATTGGGAAAAGGTTTTGATGTGGAAAAAATCGGTACCGAAATTTTTAAACCTGGCAAACTGCACGAGTTCAGCCTTTATCTCTCGGGCAACTGGTATAAACTGAACGCAAAAACAGGAACGTATAATGACAATGATCCAATTGGAGTTTTGGACGTAACTATTTTATCGAACCTGGTTTTAGAACCGATTCTTGATATTAAAGATTTGCGCACCTCAAAACGCATCGATTTTATTGGTGGAATCCGTGGTTTGGGCGAACTGAAAAACCGTGTTGATTCAGGTGAAATGAAAGCCGCTTTTGCACTTTTTCCCGTTTCAATGAAACAACTCATCAACATTGCCGACAGCGGAAATATTATGCCGCCAAAAACAACGTGGTTTGAACCAAAATTGAGGTCCGGGCTGGTAATTCATCAGCTGGAATAACAGGTGAAAAAAGTCCCTGCTGGGAACACGTTTGATGAATTGAATTATAACAGTTGAAAACTACTTAATGCTTTTCACAGGAAGACGTATTAAGTGGTTTTTGCTGATATACAGCGAGAATTACAAGTATTTGGAACAGAACCAACAGTAATGAAAAACTTAAGTTTAATATTATTAATTCTCATTCCATTTGTAAGTTTTGGTCAGACTGAAAAAGAGACCTCAAAAAAGGTTTCGGCAGAATTTGAAGAATTATATAATTTGGATAAATTTCAAAATATTTTTGATTTATTTTCGGCCGATATGAAATCTGCTTTACCCGTTGAACAAACAATCGACTTTCTCAAAGGGCTTAAAAATCAAGCTGGAAAAATTAAAAAGAGAGAATTTGTAAATTATGAAAACGGAACTTATGCTTCCTATAAAACTAATTTTGAACGAGCTGTTTTTTCTGTCAATATTTCACTGGATAAAAACGCTGAAATAAATGGTTTGTTGGTTAAACCATTCAAGGAAAATAATTTGCCAAAACTTGAAAGAAATAGAACAAAATTGATTTTACCATTCAAAGAAGAATGGACAGTATTTTGGGGTGGAGACACAAAAGAATTGAATTATCACATTGAAAACGAAGCACAAAAGTACGCTTTTGACATGCTGATTACTGACAGGAATGAAAAGTCCTTTAAAACAGATGGGAAAACAAACGAAGATTATTATGCTTTTGGAAAAGAACTGATTGCACCCTGCGATGCAGAAGTTGTTCTTGCTGTTGATGGCATTAAAGACAATATTCCTGGAGAATTAAATCCAATTTATGTGCCTGGAAATACAGTCATTTTAAAAAC
>JBFHJA010000057.1:0-13946 GCA_041596165.1 Draconibacterium sp.
AACCAATGCTTCCACCCATGCATGAAGCTGACTTGTTCCGATAAAACCAGCGCCCTGATTCAAATATCCACTAACATACCGGGCAGGTATTTTGTTTTGCCGACACACCGAAATAAACAGATGGGCAAAATCCTGGCAAACTCCTTTTTTTATTTGCAAAACCTCCGAAATAGGAGTATTTACATCCGTACTTTCAGGAGAATATTCAAGCAGTTGAAATATATAGTTATTTAATTTCAATAAATAATCGAAAACCTGTATATCACCCGAATATGCCGGAAAAGAAACGTTAACGGACTTTGGTAATTGGGTAAGTTCGGTTGAAGTAAGAAACAGGTGATTATCGATTTTGAAATCAATCGAATCGATGATCTCAAATTCATTATTTGGCAAAAGAGGACTGATATAAAATGGATTAAATTCCTGTTTTTGAATTTTCACTTTAAGTTTAAACCAGAATTCAGTGAACGGTTTTGCTACATAATAGGAAATAATATCGAAACCAAAAATATTCTTTGAGATAAAACTTTCCTGATTTTCAGAACAGGAGAACTGATACTCAAGCACTTTCTGCCCACTATTGTTTTCAGGAATTATGAGTAACTGAAAATTGGCTTTCCTTACTTCAGTATCATATTTATTTTCGATAAAGTATTCAATACTAAATTCTTCCATCAGAACGAAAGGTATTTCTTCTCAAAATCAGACCCAATTTCCATTAGTTTGTCTTGTGTGGTGTTCAGCAATTTGTAAAAATCGTCTTTAAATTCATCAAAGGAAAGATATTTGTACTGTTCCGATAATTTTCTGATTTTAAAGCTTATTGTATTTCCATCCTGGTTTTCGTTTCTGCTTATCTTTTCTTCATATCGTCTTAATCCGTTTAAAGCATAAACAATTGAACGCGGACAAGCAGCATTTAACACTAAAAACTCAATCACCTGCTCTCGGTTTGGGATAGTGCGATAAAATTTTCGGTTCATGTCGAATGATTCAACACAACGCAAAAGGTTTGACCATTCGAAACTCATTTCGGGCTCTGTATTTCCAGCTATTTCAATTTTATAAATATCGTTTAGTTTCGAGTTGATTATCCGTATAATTTGCAACCCGCGCTCCAGATACATTCCAAATAAAATCATTGCCCACTCTTCATCATGTAAAAGTGTTGCATAAATTTTACTTCCCACAATTGATGTTTGGTCTGAAATCATTTGCGAAAAATCGAAAAGTCCGGTGGTTAAAAACACCTCCTGCGGATAGTTAATTACCAAATGATAATATTTATTGATGGCTTCCCAAAGATCGGTCGATATTGCATTTCGTGCGCCGCGGGCATTTTCTCTTGCACTTTTGATATTGCTTATAATTGAATTCGGATTTTCAGTATCAAGGCCAATTTTGTATAACACATCCCTCTCGTTAACGTCTTCCATGTCAAAAATACCGGCCATGTACAACATTGATTCCAATACAAATTTCCTATCGTAAGTTTTTAGAATTGGAGCGTCAAGCGATGAAAAATAATTTGCTTTGCTGTAACGCGCCAAATGATCGGCACGCTCAATATTACGCCCCATCCAATATAAGTTGTTTGCTACTCGTGATAACATAGTTTTTTTTACTTTATAAATATTCGACAAACATTAATCCAACACCCAGGTATCTTTAGATCCGCCACCTTGCGATGAATTCACAATCAGATTTCCCCTTTTAAGAGCCACTCTTGTAAGTCCACCTTTCAGAATGTATTCGGTATTTTTACCCATTAAACTAAATGTGCGTAAATCAATATGGCGTGGTTCAAATTCACTTGTTTCATCAATAAATGTTGGGTGTACAGAAAGGCTCATAATAGGTTGGGCAATATATTTTCGGGGTGTGGCTTTTATTCTGACTTTAACCTCAGCAATCTGTTCGCGGGTTAATGTTGTGCCAATTGTAATACCATATCCACCCGATTCGTCAACAGGTTTAACCACAAGTTTATCAATATTTTCGAGCACATATTTCATGTCATCCTCCCGCTCACACCGATATGTTCTAACATTGTT
Source organism: Draconibacterium sp. (assembly GCA_041596165.1). GTDB lineage: Bacteria > Bacteroidota > Bacteroidia > Bacteroidales > Prolixibacteraceae > Draconibacterium. Next base: position 2,055 of record JBFHJA010000057.1, read on the forward strand.
TAAGATTGACTCCTCTCCAAGGTAATATTTAATGATATCAGGCACATAATTATAAACTGCTTTATCATCAGCCACACCAGTACCGGGGGCATTTGCAAGTGTTACGTTTCCAGCTCTGTAAGCATTCATAAGGCCGGGCACACCAAGCATTGAATCTTTTCTGAAGCAAAGTGGATCAATAAATTCGTCATCAACCCGCCGATAAATTACATCAACTCTTTTGGGTCCGCGAATGGTTTTCATGTAAACCAAATCTTTTTCAACATACAAATCTCTACCCTCAACCAACTGAACCCCCATTTTTTGGGCAAGAAAAGAGTGTTCGAAATAAGCAGAATTATACATTCCGGGTGTTACTACTACAACAGTTGGATTGTCTGAATTTTCTGGTGTTACAGTTTTTAAAATTTCAAGTAACTGCTCCGGATATTGATAAACTGTTTTGGTTTTAAGTTTATTAAACAATTCAAACAACGACTTTTTCAGAGCCACCCTGTTGGACAAAACATAACTAACACCCGATGGGCAGCGCAAGTTATCTTCTAATATATAATACTCACCATCAGTATGTTTTATCAGATCTGTTCCGGAAATATGCGTATAAATTCCTCCAACCGGAGTAAAATCCACCATTTCTTTCAAATAGTTTTTTGATGAGAAAATCAAATCAGCTGGTACGACTTTATCCTTTAATATTTGCTTTTTATGATAGATATCATGCAGGAAATGGTTTATGGCTTTGTTTCGCTGAAGGACGCCTTTTTCCAATTTCATCCATTCGTCTTTAGGTATAATCCGGGGAAAAAGGTCGAAGGGAAAAATCCGTTCGTTTGCTTTATTGTCTTCGGAATAAACAGCAAAAGTAATTCCCTGGTTAAAAAAAGCCGTTTTTACCTCGTTATTAATCCGTTGAAAATCGGATAAACTCAAATGATTAAAACGCTCAACGATAGATTTATAATGATCCTTCGGAACATTTAAATCAGTGTAAACCTCATCAAAATGCCGGCTTTCAAATTTATGAGAATCAAGTATTCCGTTCATCATTTGTTCCATATTCATCCGTATTATAAATTTCTAATTATTCTGACAATGACACATGAATAGCCATAATTGTTTTTCATAATGACACAATAATAATTAATTTTAAGACAAATTGATATTATATGCTTCTTAGTTTTAATAAATCACAGCACAATTAATTAAATATGAAGTGAATGTTAAGCAATCCAGCTATTTGTCGTTAATATAAAAAAAAATATTGACAAATAATGGCTGTTTCCCGGGTACAAGGCCAGTATTTAACATTAATTATTTTACTCTAAATTATATTTTCAACAATCCTTCGTATTTTGCAGCACCAAATCGAATTGTTATGGAAACTTCGAAAAAAATCTACGTTTTACTTGTGCTTATCACTTCAGTTGTAGTGCTGATTTTTGCCCAATCTATTATCATACCTTTCATCCTTGCTATACTTTTTTGGTATTTAATCAGGGTTATTAAAATAATCATGTTAAAAGTTAAATTTATGACCCGATTACCAGAATGGATTCTTACTTTGATTTCTTCAATTTTTCTATTGAGTGTGTTATTGATGATAATAAATATAACCACAAACAATATTCAGCAACTTTCTGATTCATTGCCTTTATACCAGGCTAATATCAATAAAATAACAAACGGAATTAATAATTATTTCAACATTGATATGTCGCTGATGTTTGAAAATTTCTCCAAAAATTTTGAATTTGCTGGCATTTTTACAGGAATATTATCTGCATTAACCGGATTATTTGGTAATGCCATTACAATTTTACTATATCTGTTATTTTTATTACTCGAAGAAAAAATGTTTCCTGAAAAATTCCAAGCAATGTACCCCAATAAAAGTGAGTACGAAAAGGTGAAAAAAATTATAGGTAAAATTGACAAATCTATTATCAATTACATAGCCTTAAAAACTGTTATAAGCATAATTACCGGGGTTTTAAGCTATTTTACACTTTTATTTATAGGAGTTGATGCACCGGCATTTTGGGCATTCCTTATCTTTATTCTCAATTTTATTCCCAACATCGGTTCGCTTATTGCAACAGGATTTCCAGCTACTTTCGCAATGCTTCAGTTCGGCGAATTCAAACAGGGGATTCTTGTACTTATTTTTGTTGGTTCAATCCAACTTGTAGTTGGTAATTTTGTCGAGCCTAAAATAATGGGTAATTCACTAAATATCAGCCCACTTGTTGTAATTATTACCCTTGTAATATGGGGAGTAATGTGGGGAATTACAGGCATGCTTCTCAGTGTACCAATAACAGTAATTCTCATTATTATCATGGCAGAGTTTCCGTCAACACGACCATATGCAATTTTATTGAGCCAGGATGGAAAATTAAACACAGATGAAAACTAATTTTTATAAAATGTATAAAATACAAATTTTATTCTTTCTGATTTTTATGACAACAAGTATCTATGCAACTTCGCAACCTAAAATAATTTTCGATACCGATATTGGGGGCGATACCGATGATTTGGGGGCGATTGCCATGTTGCACAATTATGTAACTCGCGGCGATTGTGAATTGCTGGCAATTATGTGCTGGAGTGATGATGAATATGCAGTTCCGGCTATTGATGCAATCAACCGTTTTTATCTACACCCCAAAATTCCGATAGGTGTAAGAAAAGATGGTACATCAACAAGTGAGACAAATTACAATCAGGAAATTGCAAACAATTTTGAGTACAAATTAACCTACAAAGATGTGCCTGAAACTGTTGATTTATACCGTAAAATACTTGGCTCGGCAGCTGATTCAAGCATCACCATCATATCTGTTGGACCGCTTAAAAATATCCAGCGATTACTACAATCAAAAGCAGATAAATACTCTCCATTAAGTGGTTCGGACCTGATTTCGAAAAAAGTAAAGGAGTTTGTGATTATGGGTGGCAAATTTCCAAAAGGTGATGATGAGTGGAACTTTAATGGAAATATGACCGGTGTTACAAAGTATGTTTTAAACAACCTGAAAGTACCAGTTGTTTTTTCAGGATTCGAATTAGGTGTGCAAATTAAAACGGGTGCAATTTTTAATGAAATTGATCCGGAAACTCCGTTATACAAGGGATTTATGCATTTTAGCCAACATGCCCCGTGGATAAAAGATCAGTTTAAAGGAAAAATATTAGACAATTCAACATTCGATCAAACTGCTGTTTTGTACGCTGTAAACGGTGGAACCGATGTGCTTTGGGAGAAAATTACCGATGGATTTTGTGAAGCTGGCGAAAAGGGGGGAAACCGATGGGTGAAACGGGAAAATTCCAACCACTCCTATCTGAAGCTAATTGAAAAACCCAAATTTATGGCCATCCTTATCGAGGCGATAATGCTGAATCGGTTTGATGAGATTGTTCCACCTGAAGAAAACTAATTAAAACAATTTCAGCAAAAAACATATAAAATGAAACAACCATTAATAAAACCCAAGTCAGGCGAGAATGATCCGGAACTTCAGCAGTTGATAGAATTTTACGAAGAAACACTTGGTTTTTGTCCAAACAGCATAAAAACAATGCACCACCGCCCGCGAATTGCCTATGCTTTTATTGAAATGAACAAAGCTGTGATGGAAAACCAGGGACGGGTAACAAGTGCATTAAAACGAATGGTTGCTTATATAAGCAGTAATGCTGCAGGTTGCCGCTATTGCCAGGCACACGCGATTCGTGCTGCCGAAAGATATGGTGCTGAAAAAGAAAAACTGGAAAATATATGGGAATACAAAACTCACCCTGCATTTTCAGTTGCTGAAAAAGCGGCACTTGATTTTGCATTTGCGGCTTCAACCGTTCCTAATTCGGTTACGGATGTTATTGCTGAAAATCTCAGAAAACATTGGGATAATGGCGAAATTGTAGAAATTACGGGAGTGGTTGCCTTGTTTGGCTATTTAAACCGCTGGAACGATTCAATGGGAACAGAAATAGAAAGCGGAGCAATTGAATCAGGCGAAAAATGGCTGGGGAAAAAAGGATGGACACAAGGGAAACACAAGTATTGAGGAAGAGACGAAAACGGAAGACAGAGAAAAGTCATTGGAGAACATTCCTTGTCTGTAATCAATTTCCTTCCGTTTAGCAAATTTTACATTCAAGAATTAACGCTTTGTCATAAAAGAATTTAAGTTTGAGCATTTGCGATGTTGTTTTGATTTCGTCAATTAGCTTTTTTGCCTTTTTATTTTTTCCCTCAAAAATTAGAATTTCTGCACGTACCAGATTAAACCTGATTTTAACATAGTTTTTATAATTAACAGGTACAACTTTCAATTCTGTCCGTTTATATACTTCCAAGCCTTTCTGAATATTGTCCATATTTAATAGGGCACGAGCGTATATTATGTTCGAAAGTTGACTGTACCACGATTGTAAAGCCTTAACCTCCTCAAAACGATCTAAAATCAATTCCATTAAATTGCAAATCTCAGTAAAATTGTCACCATAATTCAACGAAAATATAATAACTTGTTCAAAGATGGGATTGTCGGATTTAGATTGAATCCCGGAGTTATAAAACAACTCCGACTGTTTGTAGATTTTTGAGATTAACCCGGGTTCAATTTCACCCTTAAATATCGATTGATATATTATTTGCGCACCATAATAATAGCCTGCAAGATTCGGTTCTATATTATCAGCCACATCTATAGACTGAATTAGTTCGTATTCATTTTGACAGTTGATTTTATCCTCGGCTAAAAAATATTGCAAAAACTTCAGAAAATGACCATAAATAAATGCATCCGTGGTTTTCTTGTTTTCCAAATAAAAATCGATATTGTCACCTGAATGCAGCACAAGACTGTCCATGTCGAAGAAACTTTCGAAATAATAATGCTGCCCTGTTTTTGTTTTTGCGTAATGTGGGATTAAAATATCCCGCATCTCTTTGTTTTTTCTAATTTCAACTCCAATCACATTAATAATGTCGGGATCAACATGTTTTATCTCATCATTAAACTGAATTTCATTTTCTCCTTCAAAAACAGTGAAAATATTCTTTAATATTTCAGCATTATTTTCTTTAAAAGCGAACTTTATCAGGTATTTTAGAATACCAACCTGAAGTTGTTTATTATTTTCATAAAACTTGTATATCTGCCGAAACAGATTCAGTGTTAAACCTTTTTCTTCAATCCATTTGTTTGCAAGGAAAAACCCCAGTAAAATATCATTGGCAAATTTCACATAAGTAACAACCGATAAATAATTACCCGAAACAGAGTACTCGTAAAACACATTATTCGAAATTAATTCTTTATATGCAAGGTTAAAAAAGGGTAATACAGGGAGATCCTTTTTTTCTATTGAAGTACTGATTTTGGCATTTTGAGATATTTGAAAATAAGCGTTAATAATTTTTGATTTCTGCTCAAGATAGGGCTCTGTAAGCACTTTTGAATATACAAATTCGGTTAACAGTTCAATGTCGGAATGTATATTTTCAGGCTTTTGGCTTAATCCGAAAAGATGGAGAAAATAGGGATTATTGACTATTTCTGTAATTTCAGGATAGTGGAATCTCAGGTATTCCAAAGTAAATGTAGAATCTTTCGTTTTGAGATAATGCTTTATTTCATTGAAATTTAGAGGAGGTATATTAACTGCATTATCAAGTTTTGTGTCGAAATTAACATCAAACCATTGCGATTTTAACTGAGGCCTGTATTGAATATAATTTGTAAATATTTTCCAGTCGCTGGGCCGGCAGGTAATAATTAGTTTAAACCACGGAAAATCCTTGAAAGCGGACAGGATATCCAAAAGGTTTTCAACAAAATGGATAAGTTTATCTTCCTTGTTATAAATTTCATATAAACTTTCGATGATCAATACAAACCGACCTTTAACCTGTTCCGGGTTATTCCTGAAATATACACTAAAACTATTGTCCGGGTCAAAATCAACAACATTTTTCATCCTCACCATTTCAACGTTTAAGTCAGACAGGTTAACTAAAATACTGCCATCAATCAAACACACAATGTCGTTTGGATATTCTGCATTTTCGCTTGTAAAGAACAACTCGGTTAATTGGGCAATAATTGCTGTTTTTCCATAACCGCCCGGAGCAATAAATGCTGTTGCCGAATACGATGAATTAAGAAATTCCTTAATTTTTTCTATGGCAAAAACCCGGGTTGGAAAATTGGCATACTGATCCCCAATTTTTGCCTTTATTGAAGTTAAACTTTGGTTTGTAACTACCTGTATCTTATCATTTAGTCTTTCCCAGTGATCATTTTCATTCGCAATTATTTTATTTTCAGCCAGTGAAGCTGTCAAATCATTCCAATTCTTAAAATCAAGATAAACAGCAACTGTATCGAGAGTATATTTCGAAGGTTTAAAGGGCGTGTTCACTATTCCAAAAAAACGTTTTAAGGTTGAATAACTCAGTTGACGACTTGTTTTTTCAAAAATTGAATCGGATAAAATATGACAATCCTTTGAATAGGAAACCTCAAGGCCATATTTTTTTAGGATTTCCTTTTTAACGATCGATCGAAGATTATTGATTTCATCAATCATTTTTAGATTTTATTACTAAACGTGATTTTGTTAAATTTCCAATACCTGAATTAAAGTTACAAAAATAATCTATCTTTCCTGCTATATCTGAGACCCTATATTTTCCTTATGTTTTTTCTCTATTCACCAAAAAAAGTTCTTTGTAATCTGCAATCAGGATTCATATCCCAGCTAAAAATAAATTGTAAAAAAGAAAAATCCTGATGGTTTATATTATCATTTGTCCAATACAAATTAATTCAAACAAACATTCAATTTCATTGTATTTTACGATTATCTGTTCTTGATTTGAACAAAATGAACAGATAATGAACAAATAAACTGAACCCAAATGGGATAAAACCGTATAAGTTTGTAAAATATTAAATCATATTAACACAAAACACTATGAATCACAAAACTGATACCTTTAACAGAAACTCAAAATTGAAAAGTCAAAACCAATCTCTTGACAGTTATTTTTCTGACTATTTTATGTCAAAAAATAATCTTGTGAAAGAGGATAAAAAAATCAGCAAGGCATCGTTTGTGGTTGAATGGCAAATGAATAATGACAAACACGACTTTTAAGTCTTAAAATTTTTACTCCTTCAAACTGTATTTTATGTGGAAAAAAAAACCTTTAAAAGAATCGTTTATCGATAATTGTTTAAAGTCCATCGTAACAATCAATCAAATACTAAATGAAGGTAATTATTATGGCCAAACAGTTACAGACGAACAAAAAATCAAAGTTTCAATAGAAGAAGAAACAGAAACTGTTTTGCTGGAAATTAAATTGAGTGAACAAATTATCTCAGATTTTATTTCCAACCTAAAAAACAACAGTTTAACAAAACATATACCTGTTTTAAAGGTTACCAACTCAAATACCCAATTATACTGGGATCAATTAAACCTAACGGGAAAATGCTTTACAAATATTAAACCTGGCCGAAATCCTTGGTTATTGGTAAAAATAAATTCGGTTGTTTAATATTGGGTTTATTGTAAAAATACTAAACCCATCAAAAACCACCCAAAAGATTTTCAGGTTACAAATGTTTCAAACAATTCGTTCCCTTGTTTTTTAATCCAACGTGAGGATCAAAAGAATGAACGCACTCTATCAACGTATGTTTTGAAGCACTTCAACCAAATGATTCCAGAATTTATCGGTGGTTTCAATGTCCAATCGTTCATCGGGCGAGTGCGCACCGCGAATAGTGGGCCCAAATGAAACCATATCCAAACCGGGATATTTTTCAAGAAACAGTCCACATTCCAAACCCGCATGAATTGAACGAACAATCGGATCAACTCCAAAAAGTTTTTTATATGTATCGACAGTAATTTTCAGTACCTCAGAATCAGGATTTGGCGCCCAGCCCGGGTAGCCATCGGAATGTACAACTTCGGCTCCGGCAAGTTTAAAAACCGATTCCACCATTTCGGCAGCCATAAATTTTCGGCTTTCAATTTCACTGCGCTGGCTGGTTGTTACAATTATTTTATTGTCAGCAAGAAACTTAACCGAAGCAAGGTTTGTGGAAGTTTCCACCATTCCTTCCATGCTGCTGCTCATTTCCAAAACACCATGCGGACAAGCGTAAAGCGAATTTAAAAGTTCTTTGCAAGTTTTAGTATCAACTACAAATTCCGGTGTTTCTGTCGTTTCAATTTTTAGCTTCAACCCGGGTTCATTTTTTTCAAACTCAGTTTTTAAATCGGAAGTAAACACATTGAAATCTGAAATGACTTTTTCATTAAGGTCTGATGAAACAGTAAAAATTGCGAAAGCCTCTCTAGCTATAGCATTCCGGAGATTTCCTCCATTAAAATCAGCAAGTTTTAACTCGTATTTTTGAATGATTTTCCAAAGAAAGCGGGTTAATATTTTATTCGCATTTCCCCTGTTTTTATGAATATCGTCGCCGGAATGACCACCCAGCAAACCTGAAACTGAAATTTTGAAAGCCAATGATTTTGCTTGTTCCGCTTCCTTTATAAAACTGAAAGTAGCCAGTGTATCAACTCCACCGGCACAACCAATAAAAATTTCACCTTCATCTTCCGAGTCAAGATTAAGCAAAATTGAGCCAGTTAAAAACCCCGGTTTAAGTTCAAAAGCTCCTGTTAACCCTGTTTCTTCGTCCACTGTTATTAAACATTCAAGCGGTCCGTGTTTAATTTCTTTTGAAGTTAAAACGGCAAGTTGCCCTGCAATTCCAATTCCACAATCGGCGCCAAGCGTTGTACCATTGGCTTTTACCCAACCATCCACAATCATGGGTTCGATTGGGTCGTTATCAAAATCGAAAATTTTATCGCTGTTTTTTTCGCAAACCATGTCCATGTGCGTTTGCAAAATTACCGTTGGTGCATTTTCATATCCTTCTGTTGATGATTTAAGGATCAACACATTGCCAATTTCATCAGTTTTTGCCTTCAATCCATTTTTTGAAGCAAAATCGAGAAGAAATTGCCTTATTTTTTCCTCCTTTTTTGAAGGACGGGGTACTTTGCAAATCTGTTCGAAATAGTTAAAAAGGGGTTGTGGTGCTAATTTGTCGAGTACTTTCATTGCTATTGTTTTAATGAGTCAAATATGCCAAAATGTTTAGAAATGGAAAAAAGCATTTGTCATATTTACTTCATTAATTTGATATTCAATAAAAACAACGAAATGATTTTACCATTACCAAAAAAATCATAACCCTTTATAATTGAATAAAATAAAGGGTTATGTTATAGTTAAAGATGATCCAGTCAACTTAATGCTGCCTCTTATTCCCTAACCAACTCTTTGAAACCAATTAACCTTTGTCGTTTTTCATCCCACAATCTGAGCCGCAAAGTTTTTAAACTTTTCAAAAAAGTAACAGGCTCAACCTCTTTAAAGATTGCGATTTCCTTATAACATTTTTCAAGTTTGTAATTTGGTATCCGGGCATTGATGTGATGAATATGGTGATATCCTATATTTCCGGAAAACCATTGTAATAGTTTTGGAAATTTCACGAACGAACTTCCTTCAAGAGCAATTTCGCGATAATTCCAGTCATTGTTTCTTACCCAACTTACATCTTCGTACTGATGTTGTAAATAGAACAACCAAAAACCCGCAATTGCTGCCATGTAGAGTACGGCTATCTGTATAATCAGAAATGTAAAAAAACCTATTGCCCAACTCATAAGGGCAAATATTACAAGTAATCCTACATTTGTGAGATGAACATTTAGCTTTTCTTTTCTGCTCATTTCCTTCTTTATTATGCGATTTCCGCCCAGAAAAACATAAAGCGACCCCACACCAAACATTGTTATTGGATGCCGGTAAACCCGATATTGAAAACGTTTCCATTTGTTGCTGCTTAAAAATTCTTCAACAGTCATCGTCCAAACGTCTCCTTCGCCTCTTTTGTCTAAATTTCCAACAGTGGCATGATGATTCATGTGTTTTTTGTGCCAGTTGAAATAGGGAGTAAAAGTAAAAATGCCAAGAATTACACCTAAAAAAGTATTTGCCTTCTTTGATTTAAAGAATGAACCATGGCCGCAATCATGAAAAATAATAAACATGCGAACAAGAAATCCTGCCGCTATTACCGCTAAAACTGCCGTTATCCAATACGAAACAGATAAACTTAAGGCAATTAAAACCCACAGTCCCAAATAAGGGATTAAAGTATTTACTATTTGCCAAATACTTTTCCAAACATCGGGAGTTTGGTATTTTGATATATTTTTATTGAATTCTGCCCAAGGATTTGTTTCCCCGTTTTTTATTTCTCCCACCATCATTATTAACTATTTAAAACCACTATATAAACGATTTTAAGTTGAGTATGTTTCGAAAAAAAAGAAGACTACAGCGTAAAAAGCTAAAATACAATAAATTACCTCACAAATTTTGGTGAAAGTCATATTGAATTAGGCTCTATGTTGTTCTGAGTGGGTACAATTTTATCGTTTAATGAAGCGTAAAAGTTGGGTTGAAGATGAATAAGGTTAGGGTTTGTAGGTTGTATATTTCTACTAAAGTTATTTTTTGGAAAATAAGGTTTTAATCCCAATTCTTTTAAAGGATTAATAATTAGTATTTTACAGAATAAATACCTTATTCAATCTTGCTACCTTTGTAGCTAAACATGAGGCTCAAAACCATAAACCTTATTAATTTCGTTTACGAATGACAATAAAAATTTTCCACTATATTTGACATAGAGCCTTGAATTAACTACTAATCTAATTCAATTTCCGAAGTACATTGGAACATGCAAAGGTATTAAGTACTATCGCGATCAACAAAACAACTGAAGCAACAATTGCAGCTACAACTATTGCCGGCTCCATTCCCCAATGTTTTACTGCAATAGCAATTAATGCCCAAATACCAACCAGGGCTGCCTCCCTTAAATTTCTGAAATAAATGAGTAAAACGTAAATTATAACGGCAGCTATTATCATAACAATTGTCCATGATTTTTCGTCTAAAAAACTTATCTGCCAATTGATACTCACAAGAAATGCTGCAATATTTGCTACCGTTGCAACTATTATCCACCCCAAATAAATGCTAATGGGCCACCAAACAAAAATACTGGTTTGCTGTGGAACTTTCCCGGTTTTTATCCGAAGATTAACTGCCAAAGCAATTAAGGAAATCAATAAAACAAACATTAAAATAACCGAAAAGCCAATACTATCGTAAAGCCATGCAACAATCCACGTCCCGTTTGCAAGGCTGCTCAAAGCAAACCAAATACCTGTCTGATTCATTACTGAATCATCTTTTTGTTTTAACCACGCATACCACTGATAGCCAACAAACATGATAAGCAAAATATAAATGACACCCCAAATTGAAAAGGCGTATCCGGCCGGTGCAAAAAAAGTATTAATCTGGTTACTTACTTCGCCAATAGTTTTTCCGTTGAAAGCACCCGTGTTCGACAGGCCATTCATTACAAGTGCGAACAGCAGGGAGGCAGTATTTAAAATAAGTAAATTAGCTTGTTTCATAACTCAAGTTATTTCGCTTCAATGCTACCACAGAAACATTGAACCAAAACTTATGTTCATGTAAAAAGTATAGAATGATAATAATTATTTAAACCAATCCAGATTAATGAGGCTATGATAAGTATAAAAAATTAAATAAAGTCGCATTTGTTTTTTACCCTTATTACATACATCTACGCTGACAAGTTAATGCCGCTCAAACAACAAAAGGCATCTTCAAAGCCACGTTTTTGCCATCACCATAAAACCACACGGGGGTACTTCCGAAGTGGGGAGGGGTACTTC